>DAHXOX010000105.1 GCA_027364655.1 Paludibacter sp.
GGTATGCTTAAATCTGCCCCGCGGTAATTGTCGATTTATTAATACTGAAATTTGAATGGTTATGACTAATGAAAAACAGTATGTAGAATCACTTGAGGAATTGGTGTTTGAGAACCGTAACAAAGAGTATGGTTCCTATCAGTTGCGTAAGAAATACAAGAAATATGTACTTACAGCAATGTTTATAGCACTAGGCCTCTTTGCGATTATCATTGCTTACCCTCTAATTAAAAGCATTCTGGCAAAAGGAAATTTGGGAAAACAAACACAAACGGAAACTTCTGTTGTGCTTATTAATCCAAATGAGACACCGCCACCACCACCGCCACCGCCGCCACCTAAAAAGTTGATTGCACAAGTGAAGTTTGTGGCTCCAAAAGTGACGACCGATACAACGCAGGTGACGAAGGATTTTGGAAAGCAATCAAAATTGAATGAATCGATAAATGAACTTCCACCGCCTCCTGAAGTCAAAAAGCAGGAAGTAATTGAAACGCCAAAGCAAGACAATACGGTATTTACGATTGTTGAGCAAATGCCTCAATTTGCCAATGGAGATATTGAAGCTTATCTTAGCTCGCATATAAAATATCCGGTTGTAGCGCAGGAAAATGGCATTCAAGGACGTGTAATTTGTCAATTTGTTGTCAATCAAGATGGTTCTATTGTCGATGTAGTGGTTGTTCGCGGAGTTGATCCAAGTCTCGACAAAGAAGCTGTACGCGTTATACAAGGAATGCCCAAATGGACTCCTGGGAAACAAGGTGGTAAACCTGTACGCGTTAAGTTTACGTTACCGATAAACTTTAAGCTGCAATAAGTTGCTTGACTTTATAGAATAAAAACCGTTTGGCTTTTGTGTCAAACGGTTTTTTTACTTACAATAATATGGATGATTCAACGTCAACATACAACGAACAAGCTATCTTAGTAGGCCTGATCACTCAAGCACAAAACGAATCGAAGGCTAAAGAATACCTGGAAGAACTTGCATTCTTAGCCGAAACTGCAGGATCAATACCAATACATAAGTTTATGCAGCGACTTGATTTTCCAAATCCTAAAACTTTTGTAGGGCAAGGAAAATTAGATGAGATCAAACAATTTGTCATTGAAAATGAATCTGTGACCATGATTATTTTTGACGATGAACTAACACCTGCACAGCTTCGAAACATTGAACGAGAGCTTGAAATTAAAGTTCTTGATCGCACTAATCTAATTTTAGATATCTTTGCCAAGAGAGCGCAAACAGCACACGCCAAAACACAAGTTGAACTTGCACAATATCAATATCTTTTACCCAGACTCACAAGACTGTGGACTCACTTGGAGCGCCAGCAAGGCGGTATTGGAATGCGGGGACCAGGCGAAACACAAATAGAGACTGATAGACGAATTATTCTAACGAAGATTTCGCTTCTCAAAGAAGACCTGAAACTAATTGACAAGCAAAAAGCGACACAACGGAAAAATCGCGGGAAAATAGTTCGTGTTGCATTGGTCGGTTATACAAATGTTGGAAAGTCAACCTTAATGAATTTGTTGAGCAAATCAGATGTCTTTGCTGAGGACAAGCTATTTGCAACATTAGACACCACTGTGCGCAAAGTTGTTTTAGGCAATTTACCATTCTTACTTACAGACACCGTTGGTTTTATTCGTAAATTACCACATCATTTAGTAGAATCATTCAAATCTACTTTAGACGAGGTGCGTGAAGCTGATTTGTTAGTTCACATTGTGGACATCTCACATCCAAATTTTGAAGGGCAATTTGAGGTAGTAACTAAAACCCTCCTTGAAATAAATAAAGAGGAGAAACCAACTATCGTTGTTTTCAACAAAATAGATGCTTTTACCTACTTGCCTAAAGCCTCCGATGATTTATCCCCCATCATACGAGAAAACCTCAGTTTGGAGGAACTGAAACAAACCTGGATGTCGAAAATGCATGACGATTGCCTTTTTATTTCCGCAAAAGAAAAACTGCATATTGACACGCTGAAAGAACTCCTATATCAGCGCATTAGAGATATTCATATCACACGCTTTCCATACAATGACTTTTTATATTCGACAGATATAGATGGGAACGAAGAGAATAACGAAGAAGAAATAGATACAAATACCTTCACACCCGCCGAATAATGCAACCACCTTTTTTACAGTTTGGAGATAAAATTGCCATTATTTCTCCATCCAGCTCCATTGATAGTAAACTTATCGATCAAGTAGCTAATATTCTCACTGAATGGGGGCTTGAACCTATTGTGGGAGAACATGCCCGTTCTATTTTCGGACGTTTTGCAGGCACAAAGCAAGAACGTGCAGCAGACTTGCAGTGGGCTGTTGATAATAAAAGTATTAAAGCAATTCTTTGTAGTAGAGGAGGTTATGGTCTAATTCAAATCATCGATGACATTGATTTTTCTCATTTTGAGCTTTACCCAAAATGGGTAATCGGGTTTAGTGATATTACAATTCTGCATTCTGCCGTCGCTGCGTATGACATCGCATCGATTCAAGGAAGCATGGCAAAATATATTTGCGACAACAATATCTCAGCCAACTTATTGAGAAAATGTTTATTTGGAGAATTTCCATCCTATACTATACCAACATCTCCGTTGAACAGAATGGGAGAAGTTACAGGTGAAATCATTGGAGGTAACCTGACTGTACTTTGCAGTACACGAGGAACTCACTTTGAACCAAACTTCATTCAAAAGATATTATTCATTGAAGATATTGGAGAAAAACCCTACCAAATAGATCGTATGCTGCATAATTTAAAATTAGGTGGCATTCTCGAAGAGATTTCAGGGTTGATCGTTGGGCACTTCAGTGATTATGAAGAAGATACTGAGATGGGTAATACCTTACCAGAACTCATTGCAAGCATTGCAAGTGAGTATAATTTCCCGATATGTTTCAACTTTCCTTCTGGCCACGATCCTCTACACTATCCACTTCCATTCGGTGTTCCTGCTACATTAAGAGTTAACGACAAAGAGGTTACTTTGACTTTTATCTCTCAGAATGTGTCGTCTGATTAAATAGATGGTTTTCGGCCTTTTTTAAGAAAAAATAGAGTAAATCATACGCCTTATTTCTCACGCTTTTACTATCTTTGGGAAGAAAATAAATACTGATGTAAAGATGCCCTTTTTATATCGTTTCTTTTTACAGTGACTTTGTCTGTATGCAATAACTGAGATAAAAAAATCAGCTGCTTTTCTAATTTTATATTAGAATAATTGCCTGTAATTCAATAATTTGACATCAAACACATTTCAATATATTCTAATTTCATTAAACACATAATTAAACTGTTATGAGTACAAAAAATGTCTATTTCTTCGGCAACAAAGCAGCTGAAGGCAACGGAAAAATGAGAGATCTTCTTGGTGGTAAAGGTGCCAATTTAGCAGAAATGAACCTTATTGGAATTCCTGTACCTCCCGGCTTTACAATCACTACAGAAATTTGCAATGCGTATTTTCAAATTGGTAAAGAAGCGGCAGTTGAAATGATTCGTCCCGAAGTAGAAGCAGCCATTAAGCGGGTAGAAGATACTGTCAATGGCCCTAAATTTGGAGATAAAAAAAATCCTTTATTGGTTTCGGTTCGCTCAGGAGCACGCGCTTCCATGCCCGGCATGATGGATACCATCTTAAATCTTGGTTTAAATGACGAAGCTGTTGAAACATTAGCCGTAAAAAGTGGAAATCCACGTTTTGCGTGGGATTCATACCGTCGTTTTGTACAAATGTATGGAGATGTCGTGTTGGGAATGAAACCGGAAAACAAAGAAGCTGAAGATCCCTTTGAAATTATCATCCATGAAGCAAAGCAAGCCAAAGGCGTAACAAGCGATACAGAGCTTACCGCTGAAGATCTTAAAGAATTAGTAGTGCAATTCAAAGCTGCTGTCAAACAAAATACAGGCAAGGATTTTCCAACAACTGCGTGGGAACAACTTTGGGGAGCAGTGATGGCTGTATTTGATAGCTGGATGAACGATCGCGCCATCTTGTACCGCAAACTTAATAAAATACCTGCCGATTGGGGTACAGCAGTCACTGTTCAAGCCATGGTATTTGGCAACATGAGTAATCAATCTGCAACGGGAGTTGCTTTTACACGCGATGCGGCAACAGGTGAAGATATTTTTAATGGAGAATACCTGATTAATGCACAAGGAGAAGACGTAGTTGCAGGCATTCGTACACCTCAGCAGATTACGTTAGAAGGATCCCTCCGTTGGGCTGCCATGCAAAATGTGAGCGAAGCTGATCGTAAAACCAAATATCCATCGTTAGAAGAGGCTATGCCTGAAGCGTATGCAGAATTGAATCATATTCAACAATTGCTTGAAAACCACAATCTTGACATGCAAGATATTGAATTCACGATTCAAGAAGGTAAAGTGTGGCTACTTCAAACACGTAATGGGAAACGCACAGGAGCTGCGATGGTACGTATTGCAAACGAGATGTTAAAGCAAAATATGCTTGACGAGAAAACAGCCTTGTTGCGCATTGAACCTCAAAAATTGGACGAATTGCTTCATCCAATCTTTGATCCAAAAGCTATCAAAGCAGCAAAAGTGATTGCAAAAGGATTACCTGCATCACCAGGCGCCGCAACAGGACAAATTGTATTTTTTGCAGACGACGCTGAATCTTGGGCAGAGAAAAGACATCACGTTATTTTAGTTCGCATTGAAACATCACCCGAAGATTTACGAGGTATGCATGCCGCACAAGGAATTTTAACTGCTCGTGGAGGGATGACTTCACATGCCGCCGTTGTAGCTCGTGGTATGGGAAAATGCTGTGTGTCAGGAGCTGGAGAAATTAACATTGACTACAAAGCAAGGACCATTGGAATGCACGGAACGACTTACAAAGAGGGTGATTGGATATCGCTTAATGGCTCTACCGGCGAAGTGTATGAAGGACAAGTGAGCACTATGGATGCTGCCGTAAGTGGTGACTTTGCTGACATCATGGCTTTAGCTGATAAATACACGAAAATGGATGTGCGCACCAATGCTGATACGCCTAATGATGCTAAAGTTGCACGTAGCTTTGGCGCCAAAGGTATTGGACTTTGTCGTACAGAACACATGTTCTTCGAAGGCGAACGCATCAAAGCCATGCGCGAAATGATACTTTCCAAAACTGAAGTGGGGCGTCGCGCTGCCCTGAAGAAACTACTTCCAATGCAACGTTCTGATTTTGAAGGAATATTTGAAGCGATGGATGGATTTGGTGTAACAATCCGCTTGCTTGACCCACCACTTCACGAATTTGTACCTCATCAATTGGCCACACAGAAAGAGCTGGCTGACGACATGGGATTAACATTAGAAGAAGTAGTAGCAACATGTCACTCGCTTGAAGAATTTAACCCAATGTTGGGGCACCGTGGTTGTCGATTAGGAAATACCTATCCCGAAATAACAGAAATGCAAGCAAGAGCCATTATCGAAGCAGCGCTTAACATGCAAGAAAAAGGCATTAAAGTATATCCGGAAATTATGGTACCACTTGTAGGCGTAGTCGAAGAATTAAAATTGCAAGCCAAAATTATCAACGACACAGCTGAAACTGTTTTCAAAGAAAGAGGTACTCGTATTAAATATAAAATTGGCACTATGATTGAAGTTCCGCGTGCTACCGTTACCGCTGGACGCATTGCTGAAGTTGCCGAATTTTTCTCATTTGGCACAAACGACTTGACACAAATGACGTATGGATACTCACGTGACGATGCGGGTAAATTCTTGAAAGCTTATCAAGACTTAGGCATTTTGAAAAATGATCCTTTCGAAGTATTAGATCAAGAAGGCGTTGGGAGCTTAATGCGACTGGCTGTCACTGCAGGACGTCAAGTAAAACCTGATTTAAAGGTCGGTATTTGCGGAGAACACGGAGGAGAACCTTCATCAGTAGAATTCTGTCACACTTTAGGAATGAATTATGTAAGTTGCTCACCCTATCGCGTGCCAATTGCACGCTTGGCAGCCGCACAAGCAGCTGTGAAAGAATAATAGCAAAGAACCGCTCCATAAAACATGGGGCGGTTCTTTTTTACGATGTGTCGTAATTCTATTCTACTCCTCCAATGACTCCAGTTCTAACTCATTTTGCTGATATAGTCGGTATTTATACGAGAGCAAAGCCAGCAATTTAGAGATTTGTTCCAAAGCAACCGCTGTTTCTTGTGACACAATTTTATTCTGAAGTCGAAGCAACAAAACGCCATAGAGAAAGACAAAGCAACCCTCTATTTCATCTTTCTCACGAACAGCATCATCAGTTTTTTGTATAAAATCAATCATATATGGAAGCGACTTATACAATTGCGCATGGTAATCAGCATGTTTTTCTGATTGAACTAAAGCATAATGCAAATCAACAATATCAGCTAATGCGTTCGAGACAAACTGCAAATGTCCTGATTGTTGAATATTTTCAAAGCGCATCATTTCAATGAGACTTTCATACCATTCGAGAAGTTGTCGTTGTTCTTCTTCAGAAAGTGATGAAGATCGGATGATTCCTTTTTGAATGGCGTCTATGTCAAACTTATAAGCACGAATAATATCCTCTATTTGCCACATATAAAGGATATATTCTGCAATGTTTTCTTTCTTTTTTTGTTGTGCGAGAAACATATTTTCGGGATAACTGCAATGAGCAAGCTAAGTTATATCTGACAAATCTTCATCATCTTCATCAAACCATGAAAAATCACTTTCGCTCTGACCTGTAAATGAATCTAAATCACGTCTTTCTTTCTTTGTGGGCCTTCCCAAACCACGATTGCGATCAACAAATCCGCTTACACGGGCAACCTCAAGCAGAGCTAACTGATCAGGAGGCGTTACATTCTCCATGTAGTCAGCAACTAATTTTGCACTTAATCGATTTTGCGACAAAGCAATCACTTTGAAGGAAAAAGTAACAGGAGCACGGCGAACTTGAATTACATCCCCAACTTTTACGGCTCGTGAAGGTTTCACAGAAACACCATGAATCATTACTCTTCCCTTTTTACAATAATCAGCCGCTAACGAACGTGTTTTAAACAAACGCATTGTCCACAACCATTTATCAATACGGATTTCATTTGCCATTTATCGAAAAGTAAAGATATAGTTCATGCCAAAATTCCACACCATAACCACAACAGTAGCTGCTACTTTCGAGAGATAAAAATTAAGATGCCATTTCTTGACCAATAAAAAAATAGTAGCATTATTGATCAACAATCCTATTAGCGCAATCCCCATAAATAAGGTGTATTGTTCACCAATCTGCGGATTATGGTTTCGAAAAGCCCAGATTCTATTGAAAAAATAGTTGGAAGAAGCAGCAGTCATAAATCCGGTTGAATTTGCTAAATAAGGATTCAGGTGCAGCTTTTCTTTCAGCAAATAGGTTAATCCAAAATCGATGGCAGTTCCAGAGGTGCCAACAACACTAAATCGAATGAATTGTATTAACATACACTGTGTTATAAGATGAGGCAAACAAAAAAACCATCTCTCTGGGAGATGGTTTTCAAGAGCTTGTGTTTGTAAATTTATGCCGGATGAATTGCTTCTGAAGGACAAACATCGGCGCAAGTGCCACAATCAGTGCACACATCAGGATCAATTACATAAATATCTCCTTCACTAATAGCACCTACCGGACATTCTGAAATACAAGTTCCACATGCAATACAATCTTCTGTAATTACGTAAGCCATTTCTTTAGAGGATTAAATTAATATTCATAATCGAGACAAAAGTAGGGAATAAATCGAGATGGTGCAACTCTAACGCTCATTATTTTTGTAAAAAAATCAGAATAGATTGCATTAATTACGCTGTAACTCCCTTACAGAAAGGCGGCTTAACTACTTTTGCAGGGATGAGTTTTCCACGAATTTCAATATATATTTCACTTCCCACAGTTGCAAATGATGAAGCAACATATCCCATGCCAATACCGAATTTAAGGATTGGAGAGATCGTGCCCGATGTTACTTTGCCAATCGAATTTCCAAACTCATCGGCGATTTCGTAGCCATGCCTTGGAATCCCTTTTTCTAATAGCTGAAAACCAATCAATTTTTTTGAGACACCCTCTTTTTTTTGTCTTTCCAACAAATCTCGATCAATAAAAGATTTATCTGGCGTGAATTTCGTAATCCATCCCAATCCTGCTTCAATTGGAGAAGTAGTATCGTCAATATCATTCCCGTAGAGGGCAAAACCCATTTCCAAACGAAGCGTATCGCGTGCCCCAAGTCCAATAGGTTGAATACCGGCTGATTTACCTTTTTCAAAAATAGCATGCCAAATCTTCATGCCATCTTCGGGATAGAAATAAAGTTCAAAACCACCGGCACCGGTATACCCTGTATTTGACAATATAACTTCAGGCACATTGGCAAAAGTACCCACTTGAAATCCATAATAAGGGATAGCTGACAAATCCACCTCAGTTAGCTTTTGTAACACCTCTACCGCTTTAGGCCCTTGAACAGCCAATTGAGCCATACGATCCGAACTGTTTTCAAGTTCAGCTCCTTCGCTGTTATTAGCGACACACCAACTCCAATCTTTATCAATATTTGCAGCATTTACCACCAAAAGATATTTTTCAGGTTGGAAGTGATACACCAATAAATCATCAACAATACCACCTTTTCCGTTTGGAAAACAAGTATATTGTGCTTTGCCAATTGGGAGTGAAACAACATCGTTTGACGTGATTTTTTGTAAAAAGGATAATGCGTTCTTCCCTTTTACCCAAAATTCGCCCATGTGAGACACATCGAAAACACCAATTTTTGAACGAACAACCATGTGTTCATCTAAAATTCCGCTATATTCTATCGGCATATTATATCCTGCAAATTCATGCATTTTTGCACCCAAAGCAATATGTAAATCTGTAAATGGAGTTGATTTCATCTAAAAAAAGTTTATTAACCAATTTATTTTATCTATACTATGATATTTAATGCAACAAAAAAACTACAAATCAGACACTTGCTACTTTTTGGACAATTTTCAGTACCAACTCCGTAGCCTTTTCCATTGATTGAACAGGAATATATTCAAATCTGCCATGAAAATTATGGCCACCTGTAAAAATATTTGGGCAAGGTAATCCTTTGAATGAGAGTTGCGCTCCATCTGTTCCACCACGAATAGCTCTAATTTTAGGATTTATACCTACTTCCTTCATAGCTTCTTCCACAATATTTACCACATGCATTACAGGGACAATTTGCTCCCGCATATTATAATATTGATCTTTTAGTGTCAAGGTGGCACAGTTAGGGAATTCCGCATTTATTTTAGATACCAGATGTTGCATCTCCTTCTTGCGATCTTCAAATCGCTCTCTATCATGATCACGAATGATGTAAGTAATGGTTGTTTCTTCCACAGTCCCTTGCATATACGTGAGGTGATAAAATCCTTCATATCCTTCCGTATGTTCCGGAGTTTCATGCTTTGGGAGCATGGCTACAAACTGATTTGCAATACGTAAAGAATTCAACATTTTATGTTTTGCATACCCTGGATGAACATTTCTGCCTTTGAAAGTAATGGAGGCAGCAGCAGCATTGAAATTTTCAAATTCTAATTCTCCAATTTCACCTCCATCGAGTGTATAAGCCCACGAAGCATTGAATTTTGCCACATCAAATTTACTTGCACCCAATCCAATCTCTTCATCAGGATTAAACGCAATTCGTATCGTGCCATGTTTTACCTCTGGGTGTTTCACTAAAAAAGCCATTGCGGTCATAATTTCAGCAACGCCAGCCTTATCATCAGCGCCGAGTAATGTATTTCCATCAGTCACAATAATATCTTGACTAACATATTGGAGAAGCTCAGGAAAATCATGAGGAGACATAACAATATTTTCTTTTTCGTTCAAAACGATATCTCCTCCGTCATACTTATTGATTATACGTGGTTTGGCATTTTTTCCTGTCATGTCAGGACTGGTATCCATATGAGCAATAAACCCAATAGTAGGAATTGATCCCGAGGTGGTAGCCGGCAATGTTCCCATTGCATATCCATATTCACTTACGGAAACGTCTACTAATCCAATTTGTTTCATTTCATCTGCTAAAACTTTAGCAAACTCCATTTGTGAGGGAGTACTTGGAGTCACAGTTGTATGTTCATCTGAAGTTGTTTCAAAGGAGACATAGCGTAAAAAACGATTTACTAATTCTGTATTCATAATTTTCTGCATTTAAAAACTCATTCTTATTGAAAAAAGCATCCCGATAGATGCTTCTGAGGTTCCTCATCGTGATATCGAAAACATCCGTTTCCATAACACCTGAAAAGTTTAGACTTAATTCAGTATCTTTTCAACCACAAAAAACTCCTTACCAAAGGAATGAGATGACCAATACGCTGCTGCAAATGACATGATGAAATGTATGGTTTCAGGATGTGGTAACAGATTGTGTGTTGAGTTGAAAGATCCCTCTTGATGAGGTAAATGGGAAAGTGAGTAATTATTTTTCATAGGCTTGTTTTTTATGAAGTGTATCTTTAAACGTAAAGATAAGATGGAATATTGCAACTAAATGGTTAATCCTTCTAAATCGATAGCGATTTGTCTGCTAATTTGCGCAAATTAATCAACGCATAACGCATACGCCCTAAAGCGGTATTAATACTCACTCCCGTTCTATCGGCAATTTCTTTAAAACTCATATCGTCATAAAAACGCATTTTCACAACTTCTCTTTGTGAATCAGGAAGATAGGCAATCATTTCTTTTACATCTTTCAACAGCTGCTGTTGAATCAATTCATCTTCGACGGATGGATCGGAGAGTCGCACATTGTTCAACAAATCAAAAGGATGATCCTGTCGATGAATGGAAACCTCAGGTTGTTCCTTGCGAAAATGATCCATCATTACATTGTGTGCAATACGAATAACCCATGGAAGAAAGCGCCCATTCTCCACATAGCGCCGTTGTTTAATGAACATGATTACTTTAA
The DNA here is from genome assembly GCA_027364655.1 of Paludibacter sp. Lineage (GTDB taxonomy): Bacteria > Bacteroidota > Bacteroidia > Bacteroidales > Paludibacteraceae > Microbacter. The sequence continues at coordinate 11,056 of DAHXOX010000105.1, forward strand.
CAAAAGTATCTTGAAATAGATCATTTGCAAGTGCTTCATTCCGCACCACCAAATAGATGTACTTAAAAACACGTTCTTGATGTCTTGTCAACAATTCTTCAAACGCTTCTTGATTACCTGTTTGGTAAAGTTGAACTAACTCATCGTCAGAAAGGGATACTAAAAAAAATTTCATTACAATTTCGACTTAAGGTTGAAAAAGTAAGCGTGTTACATAGGCAAACGAAGGTTATAAACATTCACAATAGATAATTTGCGAGTGACAAAGTTACACTTTGTTTGTGATACCAAACACAAAACACGCTTTTTTTTGTCGTTTTCTAAAAAAAACAATGGTTTTGAAGAACATTTAATCTCTGTTTCACAAAGAGAATAACAATTTTTACATATCTTTGTCAACAAAAACGTTGCACATGGAAAAAAGACTCAGCATTAAAGAGTGGAAAGAAGAAGACCGCCCCAGAGAGAAATTGATAGACAAAGGAAGTCAAGCGCTTTCTGATGCAGAACTATTAGCTATTTTAATTGGCTCTGGAAATAAAGATGAGAGCGCGGTAGAATTATCCCGCCGCATTTTACATCAGCTGAATAACAATTTACATGATTTAGGAAAAGTTAATATAGCGTTTCTGACACAAACTTTCAAAGGAATTGGTGAAGCCAAAGCCATTACCATCCTTGCAGCTCTCGAATTAGGCCGACGACGAAAACTTTCAGAAGAAGCCGAACACAGTAAAATAACGGCAAGTCTGGATGTTTTCCATGTATTTGAACCGATTTTATCCGATTTGCCACACGAAGAGTTTTGGGTACTACTACTTAATCGTGCCAATAAAATCATCGGGCAAACTCGTCTTTCTCAGGGTGGAACAGGAAAAACTGTGGTTGAAATTCCCCAAATATTAAAGATTGCCATCGACAAATTAGCCACAGGTATTATTGTGTGTCATAACCATCCGTCAGGGAACCTTGACCCAAGCCCACAAGATATTCAAATTACATCAAAATTGACGGAGGCTTGCAAAATTGTTGGAATTGATTTGTTAGATCATCTTATTGTCGCACATCAACAATATTATAGCTTTGCCGACAATGGCAGAATATCAGCCAGATAACCTACTGTCTTGGTAATGTAAGCAAATAACACTATCTTTGTAACCTTATAGATAAGCATTTGTTTTTATGACAAATGAACATTATATCATAACAAAATCAACAACTACACAGCGAGAATAATCGCTAAATTCTAACCACAACAGGAATCTTTTTTATGGCAACTACAGCTGATTTTAGAAATGGAATGTGTCTTGATATTGACGGACAATTCTTCTTTATTGTTGAATTTCTCCATGTAAAACCCGGTAAAGGTCCGGCGTTTGTACGCACCAAGTTGAAAAACGTCCAAACCGGTCGTGTTATTGATAAGACCTTCAACTCTGGCGTAAAAGTTGAAGAAGTTCGGATTGAACGTCGTCCTTATCAATTCTTGTATCACGACGACATGGGATACCATTTCATGAATAATGAAACTTTTGAACAAATTTCTATCCCAAAAGAAAGCATCAACGGAGTTGACTACCTAAAAGATGGAGAATCAGTGGAAGTTGTAACGCATTCTGATTCGGAAACAGTTCTTTATGCTGATGTTGCAACGCACGTCGTTCTCCAAATCACCTACACAGAGCCTGGTATGAAGGGAGATACTGCTACGAATACATTAAAACCCGCCACGGTAGAAACCGGCGCAATCGTTCGCGTACCTCTGTTTATCGAAGCGGGAGAAAAAATCAAAGTAGATACCCGAGACGGATCGTACGTGGAAAGAGCCAAATAAATAATCTGTTACTCCATTTTCTTGCATACCAAAAGAGGTCGTTTGTTTATTCACAAAACGACCTCTTTTTTTATTCTATTCCCAATTTCATTGCATGAAGGTTGTCACCTTTTCCTGCATGAACATGAACAGAGAAGGATTGGAAGCAACGATTTCTCCACCAAAAAGATAATTGTTTCCGCCAGAGAAATCAACGATACTACCGCCAGCTTGTTTCACTATAAAAGCGCCGGCAGCCACATCCCACGGCTTAAGATCATATTCAAAAAAAGCATCAAAACGGCCGCAAGCTACATAAACAAGATCGGTAGCAGCCGAACCAAGACGACGTACTCCACGAGCTTCTGTCATGCCCCATTTTAATAAATCCAAGTAATTGTCCAATTGCTTAAAATTGGAATATGGAAAGCCTGTGGCCAGCAAAGCATCAGAAATAGTCGCTGTAGTAGAAACATGAATTGTCTCGCCATTTAAATATGCTTCACCACCTTTCCATGCGTAGAAACACTCATTACGTCCAATTTCATAGACGACTCCTAAAACGACTGCATCATTCTCCAACAAACCAATGCTCACAGCATAAACCGGAACGCCGCTAATGAAATTCGTAGTGCCGTCTAATGGATCAATCACCCAATTAAATCGCTCACCACGCTTGTCTGATGTCCCTTCTTCCACAATAAAGCCGGCTTCAGGCAAAAGATTTTGGAGTGCATCTACAAGTTGGCGCTCCGATGTTTTATCGACATAGCTTACCAAATCATGCAATCCCTTATTTTCAACCTTACTCAAATCGAAATGTGCTCGTTCATTTGCAATAAACTGGCCTGCAGAACGCGCAACATCGCACACGGCCAGACACAGTTGTTGATAATCCATTTTTATACTGTTTTTAATCCTTCAATCGCTTCTTTCAACGATTCAATTTTACTTTCAGCATCAGCTAATTTCTTCCGCTCCATTACAACCACTTCCGGTTTAGCATTAGCAACAAACCGTTCGTTGCTTAGTTTTTTTTGAATTGAAATCAGAAATCCTTGTTGATAATTCAAGTCATCATTCAATTTTTTAAGTTCAGCTTCTACATCAATCAGAGATCCAAGAGGAACGGCATATTCCGTGGTGCTTACCATAAAAGAGACTGCACCTGCCACTTTTTCGTTGACTAATTCAATCTTACTTAAATTGGCCATCTTCAATATGACAGCAGACAATGTAGCTTGGTGTTCGCTCATTATCTGCAATATAAGAGCTTCTTTATTGGGAATGTTTTTTTGTAATCGGATTGTTCGAATGCCGGCAATAATTTCTTTTGCATTCTCAAAAGCCGCCAACAAGGTTAAGTCAACAACATTTGCTCGCGGCAGAATACTCATCATGATACTATCTTCTTCATCCCTGTCTTTCAACGCATGATAGAGTTCTTCGGTGATAAACGGCATAAACGGATGCAGCAACTTAAGCAATTTCTCAAAGAAAACGATGGTCATTTCTATCGTTGCCTTGTCAATCGGTTGCTGATAAGCCGGCTTGATCAACTCTAAGTACCAAGCTGAAAATTCATCCCAGAAGAGTTTATAAACAGCCATCAATGCTTCGCTGATACGGTATTTATCAAATAGGTCATTCACCTCAATAATAGTTTGACTCAACTTAGCATCAAACCATTGAATAGCCAAAACAGATGATTCAGGTTGAGGTATATCAGCTATCTCCCACCCTTTGACTAAGCGCAACGCATTCCAAATTTTATTGTTAAAGTTCCGTCCTTGTTCGCATAGGCTGTCATCGTAAGGTAAATCATTTCCGGCAGGCGATGTAAGTAACATGCCTAACCGAACAGCGTCCGCGCCGTAATGCGCAATCAAATCCAATGGGTCGGGCGAGTTACCAAGCGATTTTGACATTTTACGTCCCAATTTATCGCGTACAATCCCTGTCAGATACACATTTCTAAATGGTAAATCACCTCTGTATTCGTATCCCGCAATGATCATACGTGCCACCCAGAAAAAGAGAATTTCCGGTGCTGTTACCAAGTCATTGGTTGGATAATAGAATTCAATATCTTTGTTTTCAGGGTGATTAATGCCATCGAAAACCGAAATAGGCCATAACCACGACGAGAACCAGGTATCAAGCACATCTTCATCCTGACGAAGATCCTCAATTGACAATTCATAATTGACGGTTGACAACGCCTTTTGATAAGCCTCTTCTTTTGAATGTGCTACAACGAAACCACCTTGAGGCAAAAAATAAGCAGGAATGCGGTGTCCCCACCATAGTTGTCGTGAAACACACCAATCCTTTATGTTTTCCATCCAATGGCGATACGTGTTCTTGAATTTTGGCGGATAAAGTTTAATCTCATTTTTCATCACCGCATTCAAAGCAGGCTTTGCCAATTTTTCCATTTTCACGAACCACTGCATAGATAGCTTTGGTTCTATGACCGCATCCGTGCGCTCCGAGAATCCAACTTTATTGGTATATGCTTCCACCTTTTCGAGTAATCCGGCAGCTTCTAAGTCTTTTTCAATCTGCAGGCGAACATCAAAACGATCCATATTGACATATTGAGCGCCATTTTCGTTCAATGTCCCGTTGTCATTAAAAATATCGATAGAAGGCAAATGATATTTCTCACCCAGCATATAGTCATTCACATCGTGTGCAGGAGTAACTTTCAAACAACCGGTTCCAAATTCAATATCCACATATTCATCTTCAATAACCGGAATGACACGATTGATCAGAGGAACAATTACTTTTTTGCCTTTGAGATAAGCGTTCTTAGGGTCATTCGGGTTGATACACATTGCCGTATCACCCATAATGGTTTCAGGGCGGGTAGTTGCCACTACGGCAAATCCGTCTTCGCCTTCAATTTTATAACGGAGGTAAAACAATTTACCTTGCTGTTCTTTGAAAATTACTTCTTCATCCGACAACGCTGTCAGTGCCTTCGGATCCCAATTCACCATGCGAACGCCCCGATAAATCAGCCCTTTGTTATATAAGTCAATAAATACGTTGATTACACTTTCGGAACGTACTTCATCCATGGTGAAAGCAGTACGATCCCAATCGCAAGAAGCACCAAGTTTTTTCAATTGCTCCAAAATAATACCGCCGTGTTTGCGAGTCCATTCCCATGCATGTTCGAGAAATTCATCGCGGGTTAGGTCTGTTTTCTTAATCCCTTCAGCAGCCAGCTTTGCTACTACCTTAGCTTCGGTAGCAATGGATGCGTGATCGGTGCCGGGCACCCAGCAAGCATTTTTCCCCTGCATGCGGGCACGTCGCACCAAAATATCCTGAATGGTGTTGTTCAACATGTGCCCCATGTGCAACACACCCGTTACGTTAGGTGGCGGAATAACCACGGTATAAGGTTCGCGGTCATCGGGCGTTGAATGAAAAAAACCATGATCTAACCAATATTGATACCACTTTGATTCTACTTCCGAAGGATTGTATTTACTATCTAATTCCATGAAAAAGGATAAGTTATGAGACACAATGGTCGTTGATAATTTTGAACACAAAATTAGCGAAAATATCCGAACCTAACACCGATCCACCACGAACCTACACTATGATGGATTTCCTGATGCCGGAATGTATTCATGTGCATGATTTTTCAATAGAGAATGTAGGCATTAATCTATAAGCATGAGGTCGACGAAAAAAAATCAATCTCTCCGTCACAGGGACAAAGAGATTGATTGATACGACAGACATAAAGCCCGTGAAGATCAAGTACACCCTTATTTTGACATATCTATGGCATAATAAGCCACCTCTCCGTTAGGATAAATTCCCGTAATGAAAAGCCCTCGATCTCGAGAAGATCCGTTGTTGATATTCTTTACAATATCCTGAAGTTCAGAAATTGAATGTACTGGTTGATTGTTGATCTTGACAATTACCAACCCTTTTTTCACACCAGCTATAGCTAACATGCTTTTATCTTGTAAACCAACTACTTGTACTCCACCAGAGAGATTCAATTGTTGTTTCAACGTGTTGTTGATTTCTTCAAATGAAGCACCTAATTCTTCAATTCCTTTGTTTTTTACTAATTTAGTGCCTCCTGACGCATTACGCAAAGTGACATCGACTGTGTTATCCTTGCCGTCACGATTGTAAGTGACGCTAACTTTGTCGCCCGGATGGAAACGACTAATTTGATCTTGTAATTCAGCTACCGATTTAATTGGGACATCATTCACCTTCACAATCACATCCCCTTCTTTAATACCGGCATCCATAGCGGCGCTTTGATCAGATACACCCGCAACATAAGCACCTTCAAGCGTCTTCAAGTTTTTTTGTTTGGCAAAGTCAGCCGTAATATCATGAATCGTGACGCCTAAAACAGCACGTTGCACAACTCCGTATTTTTTCAAATCGGCTACTACCTTACTAACAATGCTTACCGGTATGGCAAAGCCATAACCATCATAAGTACCTGTTTCGGAAGCTATAGCGGTATTTATGCCTACCAATAGGCCACGCGTATCAACTAACGCTCCTCCACTGTTCCCTGGATTAATTGCAGCGTCTGTTTGGATAAACGATTCAATAGGCATCTTTGAGGAAATAATGTTGATGTTCCGCCCTTTAGCGCTCACAATTCCTGCCGTCACCGTTGAAGTCAAATTAAATGGATTTCCCACTGCAAGTACCCATTGCCCAACTTTCAAATTATCCGAGTTGCCAAAAACAATGGTAGGAAGATTTTTGGCATCAATTTTCAGTAACGCCAAATCGGTATTTGGGTCTGCTCCAACAACAGTAGCATCAAAGGTTCGTTTGTCATTAAGCACTACTTGAATATTAGTTGCACCATTAATCACGTGATTGTTTGTCACAATGTAACCATCGGTCGAGATAATAACACCTGATCCACTGGCCATTTCAGGACCCATTTGACGAGGATTGTTGGGCATATTTGGCCCAAAGAAGAAGTTGAAAAACGGGTCTTGTTGCATACCGCTGCCCATTTCTTGCGGCGAGGAATTTATTTTTGTCATTACGTGCACCACAGCATTCACAGTATTTGCAGCAGCTACTGTAAAGTCGGGACCACCGCCACCATTTTTATCAGAGGTCACGTAATCCACATTGGAAATAGGAGTTTGAATAAACCCACCTTTTGCCACAATTGTTTTTTCATGCAATGCTGTTTGAGTAGCGGCATTAGCTGAAATAAAACCACCAAACAAAAGTATTACACTTACTGCTTTCATTTTCATAAGTCTACATGTTTTTGAGTGAATAATTGGACTTCGTTTTAACTTAAAATCGGGGGCAAATATCACCATAAAAAAGAAGATATGATTCTCTCTCCGTGCTAAATATTGTTGGCTTTCGTCTCATTTAACAATTCGATTTTGAGATTTAGAGGTTGTTGCTACTCTCGAAGACGAAATGTTAAATTGGGGAAAGCATCCATGTTATCAAACTGAATTCAAGCGCCACACACAATTTGCGGGTTTGACAAACACAGCAACGTAAATTTATTTGGAGATAAAGCCACCCATCGACTACGTGTTCCGCCTGTATTGGAATTCATCAAAACAAGTAAGTATTCATCCTGCTCCTGACTATAAAGGGCGCTTGTTTTATCGGACTTCCTTTCGTATTTATTCGGTTTCAGCTCACCATTAGTTTAGTGCTTGTTATTCAATAATACATAGATAATACGATAAAGACCTGAACAATCTTGATTTTGTTTGCTTCTGTAACTCAATTTCAGGATGAGATAGCCGTGAGCAGGGTGTTATTCCAAACCTTTGTATGCAATCGAAAATAGTCGTTCAGAACATTAGAGTGTATGCAGTGTTATTGAAATGAACTATCTTTGTCGTTAGAAAGCAGGTCGGCTTGTCGCTTCGCTTGTCGAAGAGGAAAGTCCGGGCAACGCAGAGCGCCATATTTCCTAACGGGAAGCTGTTCGCGAGGGCAGAGTAACGTAACAGAAAAGAACCGTCTCGCTTTAGCGGGATAAGGGTGAAAAGGTGGGGTAAGAGCCTACCGGTGCTAATGGCGACATTGGCAGCCGTACGTCTTATGGGTTGTAAGGCCATGTAAACCAACGATTGAGGATTGCTCGTCCGATGTTGGAGGGTAGGCCGCACGAGGTTGTTGGTAACAACAATCCCAGATAAATGACAAGCATTCCGCTCGTCGGAAAACAGAACCCGGCTTATAGACCTGCTTTTTTATATGCGCTTTTTCGATACTCAACCACCATAAAAATAGACTTGCAAACAAACATCTTTGATTTTCAAATCCGATGAAACAATTTCTTTTTACGCTCTTTTTATTGTCATTTCTGACTTCTGCTCATGCTCAATCGCAATTCTCACTCAACGACAACAGTGCAAAATTAGTTTACACACTCAATGCTATCAACGCCTTATATGTTGAGAAAGTGGACGAAAAAAAGTTAGTTGCCAGTGCTATAGTTGGAATGCTGAAAGACTTGGATCCGCATTCTGTTTACATTCCCAAAGATGAAGTGGAACGCATGAATGAACCGCTCGAAGGTTCATTCGAAGGCGTTGGTATTCAGTTTCAAATGTTGGAAGACACACTCTACGTTGTACAAACTATTTCAGGATGTCCAGCGGCAAAGGTTGGAGTTCTCCCCGGCGACCGCATTATTTATATACAAGATACGTTGATTGCAGGCGTTAAAATGCAAAATTCAGACATCATGAAAAGGCTGCGTGGGCCGCGCGGTTCAATTGTGAACGTAAAAATTCTTCGTCGTGGCGTTCCTTCTTTGATTGACTTTAGCATTACGCGCGATAAAATACCCCTTTACAGTGTTGATGCATCCTACATGTTAGATCCCGAAACCGGATATATCAAGATCAATAGCTTTGGAGCAACCACATTCAAAGAATTTCAGGAAGCATTTAATAAGCTGAAAGCGCAAGGAATGAAAGATTTAGTGATCGACTTGCAAGGGAACGGCGGAGGTTATTTAAACGCTGCCATTGATTTAGCCAATGAATTTCTGCAAAAAGGGGAAGAAATTGTTCATACCAAAGGATTACACCAACCACGCACCGACAATTACGCCACCGGCAGCGGCGATTTTGAACATGGAAAGTTGATTGTACTTATTGATGAATATTCAGCTTCAGCAAGTGAAATTTTCACAGGCGCCATGCAAGATTGGGACAGAGCACTAATCATTGGACGACGTTCATTTGGCAAAGGGCTTGTACAACGTCCTGTGATGCTGCCAGATGGCTCCATGTTACGTTTGACAACGGCTCATTACTATACACCTTCAGGTCGTTGCATTCAGAAACCTTATTCAGATGGCTTTGTGAAATATGATGAGGACATTCTGACTCGCTACAAACGAGGCGAATTTCAACATGCCGACAGCATTCATTTTGCTGACTCATTAAAATACAAAACGCTTCGTTTAGGTCGTACGGTATATGGTGGTGGTGGCATTATGCCCGATGTCTTCGTACCCTTGGACACAATTACTTTCACCGATTACCTTCGCAGTATCATTGCAAAAGGAATCGTCAACAAAGTTATTATGCAATACATTGATGCCAATCGCGTTCAGTTACATAAACAATATCCTGCGTTTGATGGTTTTGCAGCAAACTATACCATTCCCGAGACTGTTTTGAAGGATATCATCACCTCAGCGACTGCCGAAAAGATTCCATTCAATGAGAAACAATATCAACTGTCGAAACCACTTTTAGAAGTCCAACTAAAAGCCCTTATAGCAAACGATTTATGGGATAGAACTGCCTATTATCGGATTATGAATACGGATAATGAAATTGTACAGAAAGCAATTCGCATTTTGCAACAAAAGGGGGAATACAATCGTCTACTGAACGCAAAGAATAATTGATAATCTTTCTGTGAAAAATATAGATCAAGGTAGAAACTGACGACTGATCAAAAACAAACGACATGATTCATTCCGAAATTATCACAGACGCCATTCATAAACTCTCTGATTATAAGAGTTTCAAAGTCTTGAGCCACCAACAGCATGAAGGCACCCCGATGCCATCTACGGCTGCTTTGGAAGAGATTGTGCTATTATCTCGTTCCATCATATTTCCCGGCTATTTTGGTCACTCCGCCGTAGACAGAGCCACCATCAAATACCATATCGGGGTGGAGGTTGAACGTCTCTACCATCTCCTTTCCGAACAAATCATGGCAGGTCTCTGTTTCTCATGTTCATCGCCACCGCCTATGGAACATGCGGCCTCTATTGCGGCAGCATTCATTGAACGATTACCGCAACTGCGTCAATTATTGGCCGATGATGTCATAGCAACCTTTACAGGCGATCCGGCATCTAAAAGCTATGGTGAAGTGATTTTTTGCTATCCTGCCATTCGTGCTATCTCCAATTACCGGGTTGCACACGAATTACTTACGCTGGGAGTTCCACTGATTCCACGCATCATAAGTGAATTAGCACATTCAGAAACCGGCATTGATATTCATCCTGGAGCAGTCATTGGTCGCTCATTTTTTATTGATCATGGCACCGGCGTAGTCATTGGTGAGACATCCATCATTGGCGATCACGTCAAAATTTATCAGGGAGTAACTCTCGGAGCTAAAAGTTTCCCTCTCGATGACAAAGGAAACCCCATCAAAGGCATTCCACGTCATCCGATTATTGAAGATGATGTGATCATCTATTCCAATTCAACTATCTTGGGCAGGGTCACCATTGGAAAAGGAGCCGTGATTGGTGGCAATATTTGGGTAGATACCGATATTGAACCCGGAGCTAAGATTGTTCAAGCATCAGGGAATAAATAGCAAACAATCGTTTTTGCGATTATTGCACAGCCAACTGATTCGCCAACTTGAATCGATTGGTTGCATTGCGTATTGCATGAGTCATGTGATAATCTTCAACAAACCAAGCAACAAACAGCGCCACATCCACTTTATCTTCCAACATTTTCTCTTTTCTCGACAGAAACATTTCATGCAAAGAATCAATCGATAGCCACTCTTCGAGATGTTTCAAAAACAGTCCTACAGAATTAGTTGGAATCCCTTTCGTCAATTGATACGTATGTTCCAACTCTTCCAACACACTAATCTTTCCTGCAAAATCGCTGTAACGAATGGATGGCACTCCTAACACAGATGCTTCCACTGACATACTTTGGCTATCTGAGATCAACAAGGTAGCGCCTCCGAGTATATGATGCAATTGAGCCGGGTGAATGCGCAATTGATAAGGCAACAACGCTGCACATAGTGTCGTTTCAGCATTTATCCAAACTTTCAATCCATGTTCCTCACATTTCGAAATAATTCTATGCACAACTTCCAACGAAAGACCATGAATACCTTTGTCGTGATACGCATTCAAAGCCGAAAGACGAACTAAACAATAGGGATCGTTCCCAACGGTGGCATGAATAGTCTGTAGATCGATACAAAATCTGTTTGGATGCAAAGCAGACAACTTCATGTAGCCATTATATCCTACTTTTTTCTTCTCCCATCTTCCCACTTGACAGACAAAAGGAGTTAATATCACATGGGTTAACGGATAAGTAAGCAATGCTAACGATTTCACCACCTTATAATCATCTTCCAACGTAGTAATACTCCTCGCCTGCAAAATACGAGCAACGATCGGAAGCGAAGCATCCGAGCCTATCAGAATATCAGGTTGAAAGCTGCGCATTCGAAAATAGAGACGAACAATACGTTTCAACAAGGCATAAAAAATGGCAATCGAACCACGATTCCTTCCTTCAGGAAGAATATTCACATAATGGACATCATCGTGCACCAATAAATCTTCCAGTATATCTTTCGATCGAATCACCACTTGCACACGATGCCCTCTCTTTAACCATATTTTCATAGGGTGTTTGAAGAAGTAATACTGAGAAGGATGTCCTAAATAAACGGCAATATTCATAGTAAAAAGTTAGCCGAAATAGCGTGATAGGGACAAAACACATTCAACAAGAAAAAATAGTGTCTTGACTATAAAGTCATTGACAAAGATAGTGTTTTTTGTTCAACATACAACATAGATGAAGTTTTAATAAATAAAACGAATAGAAAATAGTGATGCGAAAGAATTTGTTCGTTTCTACATTCAATAAATCGGAATAATCATCCCCGCAGCATCGTCTGTAAAGTTATTACAACCACCCTGGCACAACAAGAAAAGGGAAATGATAAAAAGTTATCACTTCCCTTTTCTTGTGGGCCCAACTGGGCTTGAACCAGTGACCCCCTGATTATGAGTCAGGTGCTACTAACCAACTGAGCTATGGGCCCTCTTATGCAAAAATTGTGTATCTTTGCAAAGCGAGTGCAAAGGTATTATTTTTTGGCAATTTCTCCAACAACCGGACTGAAATTTTTTCGTTATGATTGACTTTTCAACTATTCAAGGCGTCTTTTTTGACTTTGGCGGTGTCTTGATAAACCTCGACAAACAACAATGTATCAACAATTTGAAACATGTTACCGGATACGATTTTTCTCCAATGATCGGCAATTATCTTCAGTCGGATATTTTCTTGCAATTAGAACGCGGATTAGCATCCGCTGATGATTTTCATCGCGAAGTACGACGTATATCCGGTTCATTTGCAAGTGATAATGAAATTGACGAGGCATGGAACTCCTTTCTTTTAGATGTCCCGATAGAGAAAAAACAACTGCTGCTCGAGCTTCGTCAATACTTTAAAATTTTCTTGTTGAGTAATACCAATGTAATCCATGTAGAACGCAGTTTAGAAGCTCAATTTAACGGGAACGGGCTGACCCTCGACAATTACTTTGACAAGTGCTATCTTTCGAATGAAATGCATTTAGCAAAACCGGCACGAGAAGTATTTGAATTTATATTGCAAGATTCTGGATTAAAAAGCAAAGCATGCCTGTTTTTAGATGATGGTGAGGCCAATATTGAAATGGCAGCATCTCTAGGGTTTCAAACTTACCTTGTGAAACCACAAGAAGATTTATGGCCTTTGTTTGCAACAGTGATTAATCGTCGAACCAGACAACGAGTAAGTTGTCGATGCTAAGAGACAGACAACTAAAAAGATATGGCAGAACACAATGAATTGGGAAAAGAAGGCGAAATCCATGCTGTCGAATATTTGAAACAGCATGGCTATCAAATCTTACACACAAACTGGTTTTTCGGCAAATTAGAATTAGACATTGTGGCCGAAAAGGATGATTGGCTCATCATCGTTGAAGTGAAAACCCGATCGACAGAAACATTTGAGCATCCAGAAGAGGCCATAACACTCCCTAAAATTCGACGCATTGTCAATGCTGCGGATGCTTATATTCAACAGTTTGAGCTTGACTTGCCAACCCGTTTCGATGTAATTTCAGTCATTCCCGATAAACAAGGATTTCACATTTTACACATTGAAGATGCCTTTATGGCGCCTGTCAATTAGCAATATCGCATCTAAATCTTTCCGTTTTTCAGTGCTTGTTTTACTTGGTCAATAGCTTGGTCGAGGCCATCGCTCTTTTTACCACCAGCTGTAGCTAAGAATGGTTGCCCTCCGCCACGTCCATCAATAGCAACAGCTGCTTGACGAACCATATTTGAGGCATTATAGCCGGCATCTACTAACGATTGACTCAACAAAACTGTTAAGGTTGGCTT
>DAHXOX010000108.1 GCA_027364655.1 Paludibacter sp.
CAAAAATATTGAAGAATAGTCGGTTAGCATTGGCACGGATTTCAAATCCGCGCTAGCGGGAGAAGTTGTGTTTAACCTTCTCTTTGAACCAAAAGCAACTTTGCATACAGGAACTGTTGAAAGTGAAATGATCGTAAAAGAATTAGGGTGGATATAGACTAAGAAAAACGGGTAGCGGTCATTATAAGAGTTCCGTCACTATAAAATGAAAATAGAAAAAATAGACTAAAATAAGAATCAGACTTTTTTATATCAACGCTGTTGTTATAGAAATATAAATAATTTGCACAGATGAACTTACGGCTACAACTTGATACGACAAATATTAATTGGGACTTGGTGGTCGATATCCTTCAAAAAGTTGGTATGGGGTATCATACACCTGAAATTTATAAACGAGCATTTAATAATAGTCATACTGTCGTATTTATATTTGATGAAGAAAATCTAGTAGGTTTTGGGAGAGCTTTATCAGATGGAGAATATCAAGCTGCCATATATGATGTTGCCGTACTACCAAACTACCAACGGAAAGGAATAGGTAAAATGATAATACAAACTATTGTTGAAAATATCCCTAATTGTAATTTTATTTTATATGCTTCTCCAGGAAAGGAAAGGTTTTATGAAAAAGAAAATTTCAAGCGAATGAAGACAGGAATGGCTTTGTTTATTAATAGTGAACGGATGCATAAAAGTGGATTTATAGAATAGAAATAAATAACTCCCTCCTCGACAGCGGGGGAAAAGCGGCATGTTTTGGTGTTCCACTTGAAGGAAAAAAAACTTTAAGAGAACTAAAAGCTATTTTTAGAAGTAGCCTAAGCAGAAAACAGCAATTCAAATTCCAATTATAATGTAAAAACTGCGGTTTTTACTAAGGTACAGACAAAGCAATGACCGTCTCTCTATTATACAAGGTTTGAGAGGTAACAAATTGTTGTACCTTTGTCATGGCCTGTCAATGTTTGTAACAGGGCATTAAGTCAAAGTGCATGAGTTTGTTTCGTGTGATTCTTGCTATCATTTTTCCTCCATTGTCTGTGATCGACAAGGGTTGCGGCAGCGTGTTGATTGTTCTTCTTTTGACGCTTTGCGGGTGGGTGCCTGGTGTTATTGCTGCTTTGGTGATTTTGAATAAAAGGTGATCGGCTGCTTGTCGAATTTATTGAAAGGACACAGAAACCCTGTTTAAAAATAGAAACTCCCTACGAACGTCGGTTCAAAGGGAGTTTCATTGTTGATGCAGGGTATTGAATGTTACAAATTATAGGTCAGAGATACGTGGCCAATCAACGTGTTTAATTGGCTGGTGCTTCCGGAAAATTCCGATTGTACCAGACTTGGATCGGTTGCAGTAGCTTTATTGTTTAAGGCTGTTTCGAAAGCTGCGCTCAGGGTAATTTTTTTGCTAAAGTTGTATGAACCTCCCACCGTAATATGGTGTTCTACGACTGCCGGAAATATGGCGAATACGGTGGCATCGGGTGGATATATACGCAACTAAGTTGCGCATACAGAGATGTTAGCAGCAAGCCAAAAAAAAAGAAAAAGACAGAGAATGCAATAGCGTTGACCCATTAGAGAATCAACACTTTGACAAGAATAATCCACTTATTCAATAATTCTATTGAATAAGTGGATTATTCTTTTTACCTTTGCCACCTCAAACAAAGATTATATTCAAATGAAAGGCAGAGAATTTAAAGATGCAATTTACGATGGACTTTCCAAACTTCTCAAAGCATTATCAAATCCATATCGATTAGAAATAATTGAAATGCTTTCGCAGGGCGAAAAGAGTGTTGAAGGAATTGTGCAAGTTACTGGACTTAGCTTTGCAAATGCTTCGCAGCATTTGCAAGTTATGAAAAACAACAATATTGTAAAATCACGCAAAGAAGGTCATTACGTTTACTATTCCATTGTAAACGATGATTTTTTGGTCATGTATCAGCAAATAGGAAAATATGCTGTGCGTGAAGTTGCAGAATTGGAAAGAATAATGAACCGTCAACGTGAAGACAATAAATCAACCGATGCGGTAAGCTTGAATGAACTCGAAAGCATGATTGAGAACGACAACGTGTTACTTTTAGACGTGCGTCCTTCTATCGAATTTGAGTTTGGACACATTGCTGGTGCTATTTCAGTACCGATGAACGAAATGATGGATAAGTTGAAACTTCTTTCAAAAAATAAAGAAATTGTAGCATATTGCCGTGGTCCATTTTGTGTGTTGGCAGACGAAGCTGTAAAAATACTGACAGAACAAGGCTATAATATCCGCCGCTTAGACGAAGGTTATCCCGAATGGAAAGTGAAACAATTGAAAGTAAATATTTAATATAGAAAGATAAAATAAATGAAGACTATTATCATTTTAGGTGGAGGCGTAGGCGGAATTGTAACAGCCAATGAATTGCGAAAGAAGATTGGAAAAGAACACAAGATTATTGTTGTTGACAAAGAACAAAAACATTTGTTCGCTTCCTCGCTTTTGTGGGTAATGAACGGTACCCGAAAACAAAAGTTAATTTCAAGGCAACTTTCTACGCTAAACAAAAAAGGAATTGAGTTTGTAAACGGGAATATCGAAAGGTTTGACCCTGTAAATAAAGAAGTAACGGTAAACGGAAATATCCTGAAAGGAGATTATTTTGTTGTTGCATTAGGTGCTGAAATCTCAGACAGCATGGATATAAACAATAAAGGCTACAACATTTATACTCCCGAAGGCTCAGAGGGTTTGAATAAAGCTCTTTCTCAGTTCAAATCGGGGAAAGTGGTTGTATTGGTTTCTTCTTTACCGTTTAAATGTCCTGCTGCCCCTTACGAAGCAGCTCTGTTGATAAATTCATTGCTGCTGAAAAAAGGTATTACACCCGATATCGAATTATACTCTCCCGAAGTCGGCCCGATGGGTGTAGCTGGTAAAAAGTTATCGGCTATGTTACGTGGTATAGTTGAAGAAAGAGGAATAAAGTATTTTCCTGAACACCAAGCAGCAACTGTTGGGGACAAGTCAATCAAGTTCAATAACGAGGTTTCCACAGCTTATGATATACTGGCTTATATTCCAAAACACCAATGTCCGAAAGTGATAAAAGATACTGAACTTGTAGATGAAAGCGGGTGGGTGAAAATAACTAATCGCAACACCTTAGAGACAAAGTTTGCGGGAGTTTTTGCCATTGGAGACATAACAAATATTCCATTGGCACAAGGGAAACCGCTTCCCAAAGCTGGAGTATTTGCCCATTATCAAGCACAAACAGTTGCCAATAATATTGCTTTAGAAATAACAGGAAAAGGAACTTTGAAACAGTTTAACGGAGATGGTATGTGCTTTATTGAGTTAGGCGATAGCAAAGCAGGATTTGCAAAAGGTAATTTCTATGCCGAGCCATTGCCTACCATAAAAATGTTTATGCCCGGATTTCACTGGCATGTCGGCAAGATTCTTTTTGAGAAGATATTTTTATCCAAGTGGTTCTAAATCCTTTTTATCAGCATTATGAATACAATTAAAAGAAATCCATTTGACCCTATTGCAAAGGAGTACGATCAATGGTTCGATGATAATAAAAACACTTTTTTCTCAGAGTTGGCAGCAATGAAATACTTTCTGCCCAAACAAGGGAAAGGAATTGAAATTGGAGTTGGAACAGGGAGGTTTGCCTCAGAACTCGGTATTAGTAGTGGAATTGAACCTTCGGAGAGTATGGCTATGCTTGCAATACAACGAGGAATAAAGGTGGTCATTTCCAAAGCCGAAAAACTTCCGTATGAAAATGAAAGTTTCGATTTTGTCATTATGGTTGCGGTTGACCCTTTTGTACAAGATATTGAGAAAGTATATAGAGAGATATTTAGAATACTAAATCCAAAAGGCAAACTGATTGTAGGAACATTACACAAAGAAGGTGCGGTAGCTCAAAAATATATGGGCATGAATGAAAGCGAAGTGTATAAGAGTGCAAACTTTCATACTGTGGCAGAAACTATACAGCAGCTTACTTTGGCTGATTTTTCTGATTTCAAAACTTGTCAGACTCTTTTCTCAATAAGCCCGACTGAAATTGAAACACCTAAATCAGGTCACGACAAAGGTAGCTTTATCGCAATTGAAGCAATTAAAACAAAATGAATATGAAAAATCCAATTTACCTCGATTATAATGCAACAACCCCGATAGACAAGGAAGTTGCAGTTGAAATGATTTCGATAATTCAAAATCATTATGGGAATCCGTCTAGTTCTTATGAAATAGGTCGGTACAGTAAAAAAGCTATAGAAAACGCTCGAAAACAAGTTGCAGATCTTATAAATGCACAGCCCGAAGAAATTCTTTTCACAAGTTGCGCTACCGAATCAAACAATATAGCCATTCAGGGAATTGCCTTTGCCAACCAAGCGAAAGGCAAACACATTATCACTTCTATAATTGAACACCCTGCTATAATAGAAGTGTGTAAATATCTCGAATCGCAGAGTTTTGAAGTCAGCTATTTACCTGTTGACACAGGAGGAAGAGTTAACCCGCAAGATGTTGAAAAGGCAATTCGTCCAGATACAATTCTCATTACTATTATGCACGCTAACAACGAAGTGGGAACGATTCAACCTATTAGCGAAATTGCCGTCATTGCAAAGAAAAAAAACATTTTATTTCATACCGATGCCGCTCAGTCTATAGGTAAAATTGAAACAGATGTTGAAAAGTTGGGAGTGGATTTGCTCACCCTTGCCGGACATAAACTTTATGCTCCAAAAGGAATTGGTGCATTGTACGTAAAACAAGGAATTAAAATCCAAAAAATTATGTACGGAGCAGGTCAGGAAAAAGGCATTCGTCCCGGTACTGAAAACCTTGTTCACATTGTGGCATTAGGAAAAGCCTGTGAAATTGCACAGCGTGATTTTGATAAGAATTCCGCTACAATGCTCTCGGCAAAAGAAAAATTACTAAAAGGTCTGCAAATCCAATTTGGCGAAAAGATAAAAGTAAATGGCGACCCTGTTCACTGCCTCCCAAACACATTAAGTATTGCATTCGACAATGTAGAAGCGCACACGTTGGCTTCAATTATAAGTAATGATATTTATATTTCTACAGGTTCAGCCTGTCATGCAAACTCTGTCGAAATTTCCTCAGTCCTGAAAGCTATGAATTTAGATTTGAGGACTGCCGTAGGCACAGTCCGAATTTCTACAGGAAAACATACTTCAAGCGAGGAAATTGAAACAGCAGTAAAAATAATTTCAAATACGGTTACTAAACTAACAGAACATTAAAAACAAATTAGTATGATTCAAAAAATTATGAAGGCTTTTATGCCTGCAAAAAAATGATAGATATGTTTACTTATAAACTCATAAGTAATCAACCTATTGAACAAATAGCCCAAAAAGTTCCCGAAGCTTGCGAACAAAATAAATTTGCATTGCTTCAGACCTATGTTTATCACGAAATAGTTGAAAGTAAAGGTTTCCCAATCAAACGCAAAGTATATATCTACGAAATTTGTCAGGCTAAAACAGCAGCAGCCATGTTGACAGATTACCCACATTTTTCCATATTTATGCCATGTAAAATAGCCATGTACGAAGAAAATGGCAGTGTCGTAATCTCAACAATGAACATGGAAATAATGCTAAACGCCGTAACTTCTACACCAAATCTTTATAAAGATGCTACAACACTTTTTAGCACATTAAAAACCATGATGCAATCATTATCTAACAAATAAATAGAACAGTATGAAAATCGGAATTATTCTCGAAACAAAAGAATACGAAAAAGCATGGAATGCTTTTCGTTTTGCAGTTACAGCAAAGAAGCAAGGACACGAAGTAAAATTATTTCTCATGGGTGAAGCCGTCGAATGCGAAGGTTTGACACACGAGAAATACAATGTTGACGAACAATTAAGAAAATTCGTTGACATTGGAGGCGAAATACTTGCTTGTGGCACTTGCTTGAAATCACGCAAACTAGACAGCACAGAAGCTTGTCCAATATCTAACATGATTGATTGTGTAAATGTAGTAGTTTGGGCTGATAAAACTGTAACTTTCTAAATAAGCTAGATATTTTTGACAGCTACCTATTACGCTTAGTAGTAGGTAGCTGTTTGTATTTTGGTATCAAACATAAAA
>DAHXOX010000112.1 GCA_027364655.1 Paludibacter sp.
CACATGCAGCAGTTTGTGCATTTGCATGGATAAACGCCAGGCAGGATGTCGTTTCACGAAGTCGATGCAATAGTTCAGGTTTTCTTCGCTGCGGCTGAGCCGTTTCTTTTCTTCTCCCACAAAAAGCGGACTTATGAAATAATTGGCAGCCGGAGGTAGTTCATCTATGCGAGGCGGCGTTTCCCCTACTCCAATCGGATAACGAAACTCATCAACAGAACTGAAGTTCTCCCGTAATTTTTCGGGTGTCACTTTCGGACTGCAAGCAACATAATCGATCTTCGAGGGCACTTTGTTTGTTCCGTTGGTTTCGATACAGTGAAAATAACCATCAAAATGCTCAAGCACCTCGTCCGTAAGTTGCAAAGTCGGTTCGCCTCCTGTCCAAATTATCATTTTGCCCGGATATTGTTGTACTGCTTTAAGCACTTCGGCAATGGTCATGCTCGTTCCATGGCTCCAATCGGTATCGCAAAACCAACAATTCTCGTTACACCCCGAAAGCCGCACAAAGATTGCCGGTTTTCCGAAATTATCTCCTTCGCCTTGTATGGAATAAAAGATCTCGACTACGTTCAACACATTAATCGATTTCATACGAAGCCTTCGTTTTAGGCGTTTCACTCACTTCAACCTTAAACAGTTCAGGAAATTGAGGCTTAAACGTGTCGTAAAGATATTTAGCAAGATTCTCGGCGGTGGGATTGAAGGGTAAAATATCGTTCAGATGTTGATGGTCGAGTTGTCCATCAACATAACGTTTCACAGATTCCAAATCGAGATAATCGATCACAAAACCAATGTCATTAAGAGCTGCTGAGCGGAAAAACACGGTTACTATATAATTATGTCCATGAACTCTGCGACATTGATGCTCTTCGGGTAAACGATTCAGGGCGTGGCTTGCCGAAAAATGAAATTCTTTGCTAATAATGTACATATTATGGATTGGAAGTTTTCTGAAGTTGCATATCCGTCAATTGCTTTATTTCGGGAAACGATTGATTCCGTTGTCCCTGAAAGAGTCCGATATCGAATAAAATGCAAAATTAGAACAATGTCACCCTATTTCCAAATATTCCGGTACATCCTGCCCGATAACCAACGAAATGAGCAATGAACAAACGAGTGAACCCACATTAGAAAAACCTACCGGAGTAAAGGTAACCATGTGAGTTAGCAAAGGCAGCGTAGTGGTTAGTTGCGACAGAATAAACCATGCCCGCACGTATATTGTTCGCTACACGACATTTCCTGTCACTCCCGACTGCGTGTGGATGAATGAGATCAGGACAAAACGTAAAATATTGATAAAAAAACTGACAAGCGGTTCAAAAATGGTATTTTGTATTGCCGCTTTTTCACATATTCCTCGCTTGTTTGAAACGATGAGATTATGCCATACATCATACAAGAAGCAACCAATGAATAATAAAAGTCGCTGAAAAACATAAAAATAAAGGCATTTACATTGGACACTTTATACAATACAGTTTGTATATTTGCAAAATATACAAACAGTGCAAGATTAAAAAAATGCAACTCATATTGGGAATTGCAATGGCTTATAATTGTTTTATATTAAAAACTTTATCTGTTTAGGATGAGTATAAAATTATGTCGATTGTAAATTTTATTGAATATAGCACATCGTTTTAACCATTAAAACCTTTAGAAATGCGGAAAACAGTAATGAGATTATTGAAAGTAAGAAATGACAGAATCTGTCCACTTTGCGGTCAAAAGATGACAAGAATACGTCGAAAAACTTCAGACCGGCTCATAAGCAGAATAATACCGATAATCCGCTGTTCATGTTGCGGAAAAAGTTATCGTGTTCTTGCAGATGACAATGAATTACAGACATTTACCATGTTTTGATTTAACCTCCTTCAATTAGCTCTAATTTGCGACTGTTGCTGGAAATGAAATAGTTTGCGACTGTTTTGAAGTTGCAAACTTCAAGTGTAACACTCTTATTTAGTGGCTATTTCATCTTAAAAAGTGCACTCAAAACTTGTTACTGTCTCTCTGGTAACCATTCGTTCCATAACCAATAGTTATACCGGATAACAAAATACGATAACTAATCTGTTTCGTTAATAGCTACCTTTGTGAACAAAATCAGCATAGAGATTTGTCCCGACAAAGAAAATGGAGCATCGCGTTGTTCCTACTTCAAGAAAAAAGGATTATACCGTTTTATTTCGTTTTATGGCTGAGACAACCTCATGTTCATCAGATGTAACCAAAATGGATCAAGAAATAATGGAAGTCAACGTGGCAGTCGCCCACGAAAAGATAAAAAACGGCGCCTTGTTGCTCGATGTTCGCGAATTGGACGAGATTGAGATGCTTGCCTTCGACGTGGAAAGTCAAATACTGATATCTGTAAGCGAGTTATCGATAAAGCATACTGAACTTCCCACAGACAGGGAGATTATTGTGGGATGCCACAGCGGGAACAGAAGCCTCAAGATGACACGTTTTTTGATGGATCAGAATTTCAATAATGTATATAACATGAAAGGTGGCATCCGTGATTGGATGGGACAAGGACTTCCAGTAAAATGGGAGGAATAAGCCGCTCATGTTGCCATCCGAGTGCATGAGAAATAGCGCTATAACTAAAAAAGAAGTAACACCAATTATCTTCGTCTGTTGGATGTCCACTTCTGACGACAGCATAACACATACGCATATTGTATCCGCCAAAAAATGCAAGCCTAAACCAATGGTAACCGGTTGACCTGCGCCAAAAGAAGCAGAAGTTCCCTATCTTTGCAGTAATTCAATCTTTATATCAACATGACAGAACTCTGTAAAGCCAGTGATAACATGTGGGAACTCATCGTGGCTCATCCTGCATTGCTGCTCATTATGAACCGTTTCGGACTTTCGCTCGGCGTAGGCGACAAGACAGTGCGAGAAGCATGTGAAGAAAAGCAGATCGACGAAAACACGTTTCTGGCAGTGATCAATCTCACCATCAATGAATCGGAAGAGTACACAGTTTCGCCTGAAGAGATTTCATTGAAGTCGCTCACCGCTTATTTGATGAATGCACATGCCTACTTCTTCAATTTCAGATATCCTTCCATCCGTCAGAAGCTGATCGATGCCATTGACCGCTCCGATGCGCAATTCTACGCGCTGATGCTTCGCTATTACGACGAATATGTAAATGAACTGAAGCTACACACCGAGTTTGAAGAAAAGACCATTTTTTCACGCATCGATAGTAACCTAAAAGAAGAAGCACCATTGCATACGCCCATTAGCAACCTTCATCGCTGGCACGAACAAATTGCCATGAAGATGAACGAGATAAAAAACATCATCATCAAGTATTTTCCACCCAACGAAGATAGTTCAGCGCTTAACTTAGCGGTGTACGATCTTTTTGCTTGCGAAGAGGAATTCAACAACCATTGCCGCATCGAAGATCTTCTCCTAACGCCGGCAATCCTTGCAAACGAAATCAAAGCAAAGAAAAAGCGATGATGAACGAAATTTGCAAAGTAGCCATTGCCGAACCTTCCGAACTCATTCGTAAAGGACTCATTGCGCTGTTGAAACAATTGTCGCGAGTAAAAATTCAAGTCACCGAAATTGCAACCCTCGAAGACCTCACCGCTCAATTGAAAACACATCCGATTGATCTGCTTTTTATTAATCCATCGTATTGGGGTGTTGAAATCGGGAAAAAGATTCGAAATGGCGCTCAAAGCAACACACTAAAAATCATTGCCTTAGTGTACAATCCATTTGATAACGGGTTGTTATCGCAATACGATGATGTGTTTTCCATTTTCGACACCGCCCACAAATTGGAGAAAATAGTGGCTACGCTGCAAAGAAAAGAAGGAGAATTGACCACCCAGCACCAGGCGCTAAGTACACGCGAGCAGGAAATCATTGTCTGTATCGTAAAGGGGATGACCAACAAAGAGATAGCCGAAAAACTATTCCTTTCGAGCCACACCATCATCACGCATCGACGAAACATTACCAAAAAACTCCAGATTCACAGTTCAGCCGGATTAACCATTTATGCCATTGTGAACAAATTGGTACGGTTGGAAGATATCCAAACATCCATTGAACCCGACGAAGAAGCACAATTATAAGTCCGGTTAACGTACTTGCTTCACAC
>DAHXOX010000157.1 GCA_027364655.1 Paludibacter sp.
TTTTATGAATCTGGAAACCTATCCTCAGTTTTCAATTCTTGATCCGGAAGTAACTTTCTCGCTTCCAAAACGACAGTTAGCGAATGGCGTGGTGGACGCTTACGTGCATGTTATGGAACAATACCTCACATTCCCTTCCGAGTCGATGATTCAGGACAGATTCGCCGAAGGTATTCTTTCCACATTAACAGAAATAGGAGAAAAGGTGGTCAATGGCAAACCGGAATATGATTTGCGCGCCAATTTCATGCTAAGCGCCACAATGGCTCTCAATGGTTTCATATCAATGGGTGTTCCTCAGGATTGGGCAACACACATGATAGGACATGAGTTGACAGCTCTTTACGGACTTGACCATGCAGTAACATTAGCCATTGTGCAACCTTCATTGCTTCGCGTGATGCGAAATGAAAAGAGGGAGAAACTATTACAATATGCAGATCGTGTATGGCATCTCACACAAGGTAGCGAAGAAGGACGCATCGAAGCTGCCATTCAAAAAACCGAAGCCTTTTATCGGAATCTTGGCATCAAAACTAAGCTATCCGAACATGGGATTGACAACAAATCGTTTGACTCCATCGTAGAACGTTTTGCAACACGTGGTTGGAAATTAGGAGAGAAGCAGTCGATTACTCCTGAGTTAATCCGCGAAATTTTAAACGGATGCCTTTCGTAGGCAATCAAAAGAATCGTTACATGCGCAATATTCTGATCTTTTTCTTCTTGCTTTTGTTTACAACGGAGGTATCTGCTATCACTTTATCTGATTCTGCACGCATTAGCCTGCTTACCTGTGGACCTGGAGATGCACTTTATGCTAAATTCGGTCATTCGGCAATACGAATCTATGATCCTGTCAATCATATCGATGTCAGCTTCAACTATGGATATTTTGACTACAACACTCCCGGCTTTTATTATAAGTTTGTGAGAGGGGAAACCGATTATCAGATTGGTGCGGTAGACACACCCGATTTCTTTTTAGAATACCGGATGCTCAACATCAACATGTGGGAACAAGTGTTGAATCTCCAACAAGACGAAAAGCAAGCCTTGTTTGATGCTTTGTTAGTCAACTATCAACCAGAGAATCGTTATTATCGCTATAACTTTGCGTTTGATAATTGTGCTACTCGTCCCCGCGACATGATAGCCAAATCCATTCATGGTAAGTTGATTTTCTCTCCTTCACTGGATAAAGATCATAAGACCTTTTTGCAACTCATCGATCATTACACAGCTGAAAATCCTGCCATTTTATTTGGCATGCATCTTCTGTTTGGAGCGTCTGCCGATAATGTTGCTACGTTGCAACAAAGTTTTTTTCTGCCTGAACGGTTAATGCAGGGTTATGCAACGGCTATGATTCAAAGGGACAGTATAGAAGTCCCTTTGGTTATTTCCACCTCGCAACCGGTGAAAATAATAGGCCATGAACACAAACCGGCCTTCGACTATATCCCGTGGATTATTGGAATCATATTGCTGTTTGTTTTATATCTTTCGTCGGTTGATAAGCGAAAGCAAAAGATTTCTTTCTGGTTTGATGGAATCTTGTTTGGACTGGTAGGGTTAACGGGAATTGTTATTTTCTATATGAATTTTTTTTCGTTGCATCCCTTGGTTTCGCATAACTGGAACTTAGTATGGATGAATCCACTCGATCTTGTATTTGCCCTCCTGCTTCCTTTTAGTTCTCTGCGCAGAATAGCTTTTTATTTGCAATATTTCTTTTTGGTATGTATCGTATTTCTTTTGGTATCCTTGTTTTATTTGCCGCAAACATTTCTTTTTTCACAAATCATGCTAATGGTAGCAATGGGCATGCGTTCCGTCATGTATCTGCGATTACACAAAGAGTACTTACATCCAAAAATTGTTCTTGTAAAAGCTAAGAAAGGAACAGCTTGAACCTGGCATCTTTCATAAAGCTAAGAGAAAACCCCTAATTGTCTACATTGCAATCCAATTATAGATTTCTGATGATAAAGTTCATTTCCCCGTTATTAATTCTATTTCTGTTGATAACCTTTCCAATGACAGCTGCCAACGAACCCACGAGGCCTCGTCTTGTGGTATTTATTGTGGTGGACGGGTTACAATCCGAGCACATAATGACCATTTGGAACGACTTGAACAAAGGAGGGTTCAAGCGTTTGTACACCCAAGGCGCTGTTTGCAACCATGCGTATTATCCGATTATTTCCACCGGTAGTGCAGCCGATTATGCTTCGCTTGTTACAGGATCAACCCCATTTTATCATGGCATTGTAGGAAATACGTTTTATAATCGTGTCACCGGAGAAACACAACCTTGCTTGCAAGACGAGAAATACAATGGGATTGGCACTGATGATGCCCTTTCATTACGACCATTGCTTGCGTCAACTTGCTCCGATGAGCTTAAAATGAATACCGCAGGAAAATCGAAAGTGTTTGCCATCGGCATTCATTCTGCCGAAACGATGTTACTGGCAGGACATGCAGGTGACGGCGCTGTTTGGGTGAATCGGAAAACAGCTAATCTCGCTACCAGTACTTTTTTTTCTTCAGGATTGCCCCAGTGGGCAGATCAAGCTAATGTGAATCATGTAGTGGAAGATGGCATTCGATCAGAATGGACACCCTTGTATAACATATCGACCTATTTTTTCCCGGCCACACATCCCGATGCAAAACAAGGCTTTGATTATATCAACAATGGCGCTTCGATGACTCAAATAATGACGAATTATAAACATTCTCCTTTCGTCAATACATTGGTGAAAGATTTAGCGATTAAAGCTCTGACAGACGAACACTTAGGACAAGATGCTTATCCCGATTTTTTGGGACTTGAATTTACCGTGCAAGTTGCCGGTGACCCTTCGCATGAGCTTGTTTCTGCCGAAAAAGAAGATATGTATCTGCGTTTAGACAACAACATTGCCGATTTAATAAATAAGATCGACAGTTATGTGGGGCTAAATAATACGATTATAGTGTTAACCAGTAATCAGGGGGAACCTCATCGTCAACAGACAATGACAACCTACAACATTCCTTCGGGCCAATTTGTGCCTGTAAGGTCGATGGCCTTGCTAAATCTTTATCTCATGGCTCTTTATGGGCAACACCAATGGGTTGTAGGTTATCACGATAAAAACATCTATCTCGACCATGCGGCTATTGAAAAGAAAGGAATCTCTTTGAACGAGATGCAACAACGCTGTGCTAATTTTATGCTCGACTTGCAAGGCGTTCAAACCGCATTTACCACACAACAAATTATGGATGCTAACGCCAATGCCCACGATGAAGCGGCAAGGATGAAGAATTCCTACAACAAACATCGTTCGGGAGATGTTGTCTTTTCTTTGATGCCGGGTTGGGTAGAAGCCGATAACAAAGGAAATGTATTACCTATCAACAATGGGAAAACATCGTATGTCCCCCTACTGTTTTTTGGCGACGACATTCAGCCACAACAATTACCAACTCACGCTATCACAGATTTGGCTCCAACGCTTTCATGGTTGCTCCAAACGGAATTTCCCAATGCTAATATTGGTTCCCCCATTTCATTGATAAAAAAAGAGGTAACGACAGAGGAAGTGCGTCACGATAAATAAAGATCAAATTTGGTTGCATGAGTGATCCGTGAGTGCAAACATCTCCGTAATTTAAAGACTGCACTAGAAAATGAAAACAAAGTGAGCCAAATGCAGTTTTTTTCAAAAAAAAAGCATGATTTTGACCTCATTTTGTTGCCTGAAAGCTTGTGAGGTAAAACAAATTTTTTTATCTACCTTTGTATTGTTTTTTGACTAACATCACGCTAAACTAACAACATGGGGGAAGCTATTAAGGTATTGTTTATTACACAGGAGATTACACCTTTTCTTCCTGAATCGG
>DAHXOX010000180.1 GCA_027364655.1 Paludibacter sp.
GGAGGTAGCCTCCGGCATTTCACTCGGACAAAAGTTTGAAACGCTTAATCTCATCACTAACGCACCTTCTGCGCCAAGTACACAATTGCATGTGAGTTGGGATTCTGTGAAGTGATTTTTGTGTCCTTGCAAATTATGAAAAAGCATTTTTAATTGACTTGGCATCAATCATTAAATGGT
The DNA here is from genome assembly GCA_027364655.1 of Paludibacter sp. Taxonomy (GTDB): domain Bacteria; phylum Bacteroidota; class Bacteroidia; order Bacteroidales; family Paludibacteraceae; genus Microbacter. Next base: position 181 of record DAHXOX010000180.1, read on the forward strand.
ATCAAATAGTGCATGTTGCTGTACATTTGTTCATAGAATGACTTATTTTTGGAATGAATTTCTTCTTTAAATTTCTACGACATGAAAAAAAGGGTGATGATGTTCCTTTCTGGAATCTTGTTGATAACGCTTTCCGCTTGTTCCGGTCCTTATCATTTACTGGCAAGCAAAGTGTTGAATAATGCCGATATGGCATCGTATAAAACATTTACTTTTGTGCCTTATGATCAACAAAACAAGCAAGTAAATCCATGGAGAATTAAAATATCGGAAGCCGACTATAACGGGATTGTCAATGCCATTCGGCAGCAAATGATTCAACGCGGTTTTACGGAGACGTCCGATGGTGCTATCTTGATCGATGTTGGCGTTACAGTGTTGCGCAATGCTACAATTAATACCAACATCTATCCGGCTTGGGGTGGCATTCGTTATTATTATCCAGGGTATTTTCGTTGGAATGGATGGGCTCCATATTGGCGCGATAGCGAATACAGAGCTTACTCTACGGCAAGAATAGACAAAGAAGGCGTGCTTGTGATGGATATGATTGATGCAAGACGTGAGGTGCACCTTTTCACTGCGGCGGTAAGTGCCGTGCTGGATCCATCGCATCAGCAACTAAAAGACCCTGCACAATTGGAACAGGCATGCAACGTGTTGTTTGCTAAATTTCCTGTTCATGCCATGAAGAAGTGAAAATCGGGAACTGTTGTACCTTCCATCACTTCGTTGCGTTTTGTCTTCCATATTTTTTAGGATGTTTGTACTCACAGACATCCTTTTTTCATCTCTGTTTTTGGTTAGAATGCCAAACGTCTTGCGCTGTTACTTCCAAATAGATTCGTTATTTTTGCATAAACAAAAATGACGATATCAAGCCCTAACATAAATAATGGTATATCCTGCTTCGTTTGAACAAAAAATTGGATTTTTGACCCTTCGGGAACAATTACATGAGCGATGTCTCAGTGCACTTGGAAGCGAAGAAGTTGATCAAATCACGTTTCTGACTGATTACAGCACGATGATGTCACGTTTGAACGAAACGGCTGAAATGATGGTGATTCTTTCGGAAGAGTCGGATCTGTGGCCGGTGAATTTCTACATGGATGTACGCGAATGGTTGAGCCGGTTACGGGTGGAAGGTACTTTTCCGACAGAGAGCGAGTTGTTCGATTTGCAACGCTCTTTGCAAACCATTCACGCGTTGGTACACTTTTTTACACGTCGCCAGGAAAACCGGTATCCAAATTTGAAGCTTCGAGTGGATGGTGTCGGGATGTTTTCCAATGTATTGAAACAATTGGATCAATTGCTTACCGTCAATGGTGTTTTAAAAGACAATGCATCGCCTGAATTAGCCCGTATCAGACACGATCTATTTCAGGTGCAAAATGGTATTTCACGTAAGTTAGCAACCATTCTACGTCAGGCACAAGAAGATGGATTTGTTGACAAGGAAGCTTCGCCTACCATGCGTGACGGACGTTTGGTGATTCCTGTTTCTCCTGCTTACAAACGGAAAGTCCGCGGTATTGTGCATGATGAATCAGCTACGGGAAAAACAATCTTCATTGAGCCTGCCGAAGTGGTGGAAGCGAACAATCGCGTGCGTGAGCTGCAATCGGAAGAACGGCGCGAAAAGATTCGTATTCTCACTGCTTTTGCCAATTTTATCCGTCCTCAACTGATCGAGATGCAACTGGCATATCAGGTAATGGGAGTGTTCGATGCTATTCGTGCCAAAGCGTTGCTTGCCATGTTCCAAAATGCCCTTGTTCCTCGCGTCGATCCTGTTTGTCTTGTCGATTGGCATCGGGCTGTACATCCAATTTTAGCGGATACATTGAAGAAACAGCATCGGGAGATTGTTCCTTTGGATATTCAGTTGGACGATAAGCAACGAATTTTGGTGATATCAGGTCCGAATGCGGGAGGCAAATCCGTTTGCCTGAAAACAGTCGGCCTTTTGCAATATATGGTACAATGCGGATTGCCGGTGCCGGTGCATGAGTCGAGTCGTTTCGGCATGTTCAATCATTTGTTTCTCGATATTGGCGACGAACAATCCATTGAAGATGATTTGTCCACCTATAGTTCGCACCTGAAACACATGAACTATTTTTTACGCAAAGGTGATGCGCAAACGTTGGTGTTGATTGATGAGATGGGAGCGGGAACAGAGCCGCAATTAGGTGGCGCCATTGCCGAGGCGGTGCTTCATCATCTTGTCGATAATGGCGTTTTTGGTATTGTTACGACGCATTACACAAACCTCAAGCAATTTGCCGATAAGACGGATAGAGTGGTCAATGGTGCCATGCTTTTTGACCGTCAACACTTGCAGCCGCTTTATCAATTGCAAACCGGATTTCCCGGAAGTTCTTTTGCTATTGAAATTGCCCGAAAAATAGGTCTTTCCGAAGAAGTGATTCAAGAAGCCGCCGATAAAGCAGGCAATGCCCATGTTGATTTGGAAATGTATGTGCAAGCTATTTTACGCGATAAAAGGTATTGGGAAACGAAACGACAGAAGATTCATCAACAGGAAAAACGGCTTGATGAACTGATTGCACGTCATGAAACGGAACAGGATCAACTGAAATCACAACGCAAAGAATTTATTGCAAATGCAAAACAAGAAGCGACTCAGTTGTTGAATGAAACCAATGCTATCATCGAAAATACCATTCGACGCATTAAAGAGTCGTCTGCGGAGCGGGAAGCAACCCGTGAGGTGCGCAAAGAATTGGAAACATTTCGTCAAAAAGTCACTACTCAAACGCAAGAAGAACCCACAATTGCAAAAGATACGCGTTCTATCCGTCAACGAGCGACGCACAAAAAAACTAACGTTACACAAGATATTCCAATTCAGTCGGGAGATTGGGTACGTTTAATCGGTCATGCTTCGACAGGCGAAGTACTCGAAGTGCAGGGAGAAAATATAACTGTAGCTTTTGGTAATTTGAAATCGACTGTGAAAAAGGAACGGTTGGAACGGATCAGCAAGAATCAATTAAAAGAGTGGGCGAAAAAATCATCAACTTCTGCTGCAACTGCTGATGAGGCTATGCGTCAACGCAAACTGAGTTTTCGTCCCGATATTGATGTGCGTGGAATGCGTGGCGAAGAAGCATTACTGGCTGTGCAATATTTTTTGGACGATGCGTTAATGGTTGGGGTAGAACGTGTTCGTATTTTACATGGTACCGGAAACGGGATTCTTCGTCAACTCATTCGTCAATATTTGGCAACGGTTTCCGGCGTCAATCATTTTGCAGATGAGCATATACAATTTGGAGGAGCCGGCATTACCGTAGTGGAATTGTAATCCGAGCAGATTAGTTTTTTTGAGTTGCATGATCATACACAACCCAGGCAGTTTCAAACGAACGATGTTTGCGCAAGGTTTTTAAGGCTGCCAAAGCTACCTCTTTCGTCGAAAACGATTGAGCAACAATCCGATAAAGATTGTGTTGCTTGATTACTGTTAAAGGCATATTTTCTTGTTGTTCCAACATGTTGGCCGATTTGTTAGCCTGAAGCTCTGTTTGAAACGTGGCAACCACTAAATGCCAATCTTTTTCAGTGCTTTCGACAGCTTGCTTATTCTGCACAACGTTTCTCGGTTGAACTGTTTTTGATGTTGCCGAAAGATTGTTTACAACAGTCGGAAATGAGTCTTTATTATTTGCTTGGTTCTGGCTGTGTGAGAATTGATTGGTGAAATAATCCAACGGATTCATTTTTGCATAATTGTTTTCCGTATGAAATTGTCCTGTAGGAACAAGAAAAAACAACAACAAAACCGCTGCAGCTGAAGCCATCAATTTGTTGATGTGAGGCAGATGAAACACTAATTGCCGTTCATCAGCTGTCCGACTTCTATACGAGGGCACGCGGATTGAATAGATTCCAATGTTATCAGGCAAAAAATCGAATGAACGAGCTGGTTGAAACTCTATTTGATGTTTCTCGTTCAAGGTTAATGTTCCTAATCTCCCAATTGTAACTTGTTGAAAATCTTGAAGCTGCTGTTGACAGATTGCAACCGCTTTGGCAATATGTCTGGCAGCTTTTCGATACGTTATTTGTTCGGCAATTCGTAATGTTTCTGTCAAAAGCCCGTCATCATGGTGAAGAGTCTGATTGAAGTACACAACGCGATGTGGAGCTGATAGTTTTTGTCGATTTTCTTCCCAGGCAGCAGAAACATCATTCAAAATGAATGCGCCTAAACCGGGCACAATCACGCAATCGTGCTCTGTTAATAAGGTTTCAATATGTGCGATAATAGTTTCCACGACACAAAAATAGGGATAAAATGTGATATGCAATGGAATTGACAAGAAAAGTTGTTCACATTTTTTCAATAGGTGTTCATAACTTGTCTTCTGTTTTTCTGTTTAATCAACCAATTACGAAACGGAGATAAGACGGTATGAATCATAAAATAAGCGAGGGGAGTTGTTTTGTATCGATAGCGTAGTACCGGAATTAACTCACCTCCAAAACTGAGTTTGAAATTACGGACACCATACGGTCTGGTTGCCTTTCCCGCTCCCATAAAGTCCATTACACGAAATCCGTTTTCAACAGCATAGCATATTGCTCCCCACGTAAGTGAAACGCCCGGCGTGATGCGACGATAGGATTTGTTATCGCTACAAATATACCATTCGTAAAGTATGGAAGTATCAGTTGGACAAACAATTCCTCCAAGAATTTTATTTTGATAGGTTGCAATCAAAATGACACCATTGCCTTGTTGACATGCTATTTCATAGAATTGTGTGAAGAAACGTAGCGGCGGCAATGGTTTTGCCAAATGGGCATAAAGTTGTTGAAGTATTTGCAAAAAAGCGATCACTTCTTGATGTGACGCTGCCGGTCGAACCTCTAATCCCAATCGTTCGTTGTTTTTTATTTGGCGGCGTTTTCCATCACTCAATTTCTTGAATGCTTCTCCTGTAGTTTGTGGTAACTGATTGACTACATTGAGCCATGAGATGGATTTAAAATGATGTTGAATAAACAGTGGTGTAAATAACGTGTGATAATTTACTTGGCGAACTTCTGCATAGAGTACTTTGCGATGTAAAACTGCCGTGAGCTTTGATAACATGGCATCTATCACATTTAGTTGATTTGTACCTGATGAAATTTCGGGATAACCATAAGCCATGCATCGTGACGAAAGCATGGAAGGAATGTTTTTCGATTGACGTATGATGACTAAAAGCCAATGGGCAGCAAGGGTATCATTCTCATAAGCAACAAGGTAAAATGGCTCATACCCTTCTAAAGAGGTGTAATTTTGGAACAGCGCCTTTGAATTAAAAAAGGTACCGAAGTCCATTGTTGGGAGTGTTTCAAGCGTAAAATGTAGAGTAACTCGGATTGACATGATGATGCAAATATAGCCTTTCAGTACGATATGCGGCTATTTTGCCGTATATTTGTTGAACTTTTTCACTCATTCTCTTGTTTTTTTGTTTGACGATAAAACCATTACTTGTTATTGTATGATCAATTTATTGGAACTTATTGAACACCGAAGAAGCATTCGTCGTTTTGAAGCAAAACCGGTTGAACCGGAAAAGATAACATTACTTTTAAAGGCGGCTTTGTTGGCTCCTTCGTCCAAAAATACTCGTTCTTGGGAATTTATCGTGATCGATCAACCTGATTTGTTGCAGAAGGTTTCTCAATGCCGTGATCAAAGCAGCAGTTTTGTAGCAAATGCTCCTTTGGCAATCGTGGTTGTCGTTGATCCTGCAAAAAATGATGCATGGATTGAAAATGGGACAATTGCTTCGGCTTTTTTACAGTTGCAAGCGGAAGATTTGGGATTAGGCAGTTGTTGGATTCAAGTGGCTCGTCGTCCCCATAATGAGACGCTTTCGGCGGAAGAGTACATTCGACAAGTGTTGCATGTTCCTGATTCTCTCCGCGTTTTAAATATGGTGGCTATAGGATATAAAGCGCAAGAACTTACTCCTCGTCATATTGATGAACTTCAAGTAAAAATTCATTATAATGGGTTTTAACCATTATCATTTAGTGTTTTATGAATCTGAATTTAAATTCAATTCATTCTGTTTCCGATCCGGTATGGTCCTTTGTGACGGCTTGTCTGGAAGAAGCTTTTCCCGATGATGAGCGTCGTACATTTGAATCACTGGCGTCGTTGTTGAATTGTCCTGAAATAACATGTCATGTGATTGTGTTGGATGATAATCCTATTGGCGTGTTTAATACTTGGGATTTGTCGTTGTTTCGATACATTGAACATTTTGCTATTGTCCCTTCATTACGTGGAAAAGGTTTTGGAAAACGTGTATTGCATGAATACGTGCAACAGGTATCTCCTCCGATAATTTTAGAAGTAGAACCTCCGATTTCGTCTATTGCTCAACGTCGTATCCAGTTTTATGAAAATGAACAATTTGTGCTCTGTCCTAATACTTATTGTCAACCTGCATATGATTCCTGTAAAAAACCGGTAGCGTTGAAATTGATGGAATATGGGAATCGGTTATTGCCCGATCGATTCGATGAGGTAGTCGATTTGTTGTATCAAAAAGTATATCAAGCACATAAATGTGAATAAAGTTCATGAAGTATCTTGAATCCTGCATAATATTGAAGAATGACTCCACAAGAACGTTGTAATTACTTGATAAAATGGTTTCAAGCCAATGTGCCTGATCCTAAAAGCGAGCTTCATTACCGCTCGCCCTATGAACTGCTTGTGGCTGTGATTCTTTCGGCTCAATGTACCGATAAACGGGTAAATATTGTCACCAATTCATTTTTTGAAGAATATCCTACGGTTGAAAGATTAGCTGAAGCTACTCAGGAAGAAGTTTTTGCGATGATTCGTAGTATTTCGTATCCCAACAACAAAGCAAAACATTTAGTGGAAATGGCGCGTCAGTTAGTATGCGATTTTAATGGTCAATTGCCTTCTGATCCTGAACAATTACAGCAATTGCCAGGTGTTGGTCGCAAAACAGCCAATGTGGTTGCGTCAATTATCTTCAATCAGCCTGTGATGGCCGTCGATACACATGTTTTTCGCGTGGCGGAAAGATTGGGATTAACAGAAAATTCCAAGTCACCTCTTGAAACGGAAAAGGTTTTAACTGAACTTTTTCCTCAGAAATTGATTCCCAAAGCACATCATTGGTTAATTTTGCACGGTCGTTATGTTTGTGTGGCACGCAAACCGAAATGCAAGGAGTGTGGTATTCGCTCATGGTGTCGCTATTTTACTGAAAATGAAATAAACAATTTAAAGAAAACGTCAAATGAATAATAATCAATCTCTATATTGTCTCGATTTATTTAATTATCAGCGCTCTGTAACACAGGAAGTGACAATCGGGACGTTACTTTTGGGGAATAATCATCCCATTCGAGTGCAGTCAATGACCAATACGTCAACCTTGGATACAGAGGCTTCCGTCGCTCAATCCGAGCGCATCATTGATGCCGGCGGTGAATTGGTAAGACTTACAGCTCAGGGAGTACGTGAAGCCGAAAATTTGCAATTTATCCGAAGAGGATTGTTTGATAACGGTTATCGACAACCTCTTTCGGCCGATATCCATTTTAATCCCAATGCAGCGGAAATTGCTGCTCAGTACGTCGAGAAAGTACGCATCAATCCCGGAAATTTTGTGGATGCAGCACGTACGTTTCGTCAATTAGAGTACGCAGACGACGAGTATCGGCAAGAGATTCAGAAAATACGAAATCGATTGCTGCCTTTGCTATCAATTTGCAAAACACACCACACGGCATTGCGAATTGGGGTTAATCATGGGTCGTTATCTGATCGTATCATGAGTCGGTTTGGTAACTCACCTTCAGGTATGGTAGAATCGTGTATGGAATTTTTGCGTATTTGTGAGGAAGATGATTTTCATGAGATAGTAATCTCCATCAAGGCATCAAACACGTTGATGATGGTACAAACCGTTCGTTTACTGGTTAGTACGATGCACGATGAAAGCATGAATTATCCCATTCATTTAGGCGTTACGGAAGCGGGTGACGGAGAAGATGGCCGCATTAAATCGGCTGTCGGTATTGGAGCTTTGTTGGCCGATGGTATTGGAGATACCATCCGCGTGTCGTTGAGTGAAGATCCCGAAAAAGAAATTCCTGTAGCACGAAAATTGATTGATCATATTATAAAACGTGCCAATCATGCTCCGATAAAAGCAAATGTAGCTCGCTCGTTTAATCCATACGAATATCATCGTCGCGATACTTCAATTATTCATAACATTGGAGGTGTTCATCCTCCTTTGGTGATGGCGTCCCAAAAAGGGTTAGGTGCATTACAGCCCGATTTGGTTACAAATGAGTTGCTTTTTTTTACGGTTGAACAGTTGCCGGAATTACACTCCACACCAAATAAGGTAAAGTTCTTAAAGTTGCAATATGAGGATTTGAACAAAAAACTTATCGATCAACTTAAAAAGGCGGAAAATGTTGTTGTGTTACTTTCTTCCGATCATCCGAATGCTACCGCGGAGATGCGTGCCTTCTTTCATACCCTGATGATTCATAATTGTCTTGTTCCGGTGTTTCTACACCGTGTTTACAACGAAAGTGACCTTGAAACTTTTCAGGTTCAAGCCGCTGCTGATTTGGGAGTATTGTTTTTAGATGGTTTTGGTGATGGTCTTTTTCTGGAAAATGCACTGTTGTCGCCTTCGCAAGTGGTAGATACCGCTTTTGCTATTTTGCAAGCATCTCGGGTACGTGTTTCCAAAACGGACTACATCTCTTGCCCTGGTTGTGGCCGTACATTATTCGATTTGCAAGCCACATTAGCACGAATTAAAGCGTCAACTGAACATTTAGTAGGTTTGAAGATCGGCGTGATGGGGTGCATTGTTAATGGACCTGGTGAAATGGCAGACGCCGATTTTGGTTATGTAGGTGCAGGCAAAGGCCGCGTGAGTCTTTATCATCATCACCAATGTGTCGAAAAAAACATTCCTGAAGAGGATGCTGTTGATAAATTGCTTGAGCTAATTGAAAAATACAACGTGTTGAACAACAATAGATATGAAACTCTTTTCTTTTTGGAAAACGATTCCATCGCACTTTTTGAAGTAAAACGATTGGATATGGCTGAATCAGTCGATCCCCCTCAACGTTACCAATGGTTTTTCTTAGACAAAAAATTGCAATCGCTCAATAACTTAACTTTTGTTGCTATGGCAAATGAAGGCGAACGCTATGAACGTATCTTTAAACAGGGAACATTGCAATTTAATGCAATGCAGGGTACATTTGAAACGCATGATGACCAGCGATTTTTGCTTAAATGCAAATCAAAACCAGTCTTGGATACGTGGATTATGATGGCTGTAGATGCTTCTTTTCGTGATCGCTAATGGAGCAAAATTCTGCCTTTTTGATCACGATTCATGCCAAAATCTATCTTTTTGCTTTCATGTGTGCTGGTTTTGCCGTACCTTTGCAAGTGAGAAAATGATAAGGTTTTTTGTCAGTTTCTATCCCAACCAAAACTATATATACATCACGTTATCAATGTGGTGCATTAATAAAATTCATTCAAGATATGTATTTCTCCATGTTGATTACGCCAAAATTTGGTGATATTGATGGCCTTGGGCATGTAAATAATACAGTAATGCCTGGGTGGTTCGAGCAAGCTCGTAATCTTATTTATCGTTGTTTTAATCCCGAATTCAATTTCTCTGATTGGAATTTGATTCTGGCTCGTTTTGAGGTCGATTTTTTGAAGCAACTCTATTTCAATCAGGACGTTGAAATTCGCACGTATATATCGCGCATCGGCAATTCTTCGCTCGAAGTCTATCAGGAAGCATGGCAAAACGAACAACGGTGCACCAAAGGAAAAACTGTATTGGTTCATTTTGATTTTAAAGAGCAAAAAGCAATCCCGATTCCCACGGAAATTCGTTCCACATTAGAAAATTATTTGTTTCAACCTCTCGAAGTGAAGGTTGAATAAAAATGAGATTTTTCGCTAAAAAGGGAAAGCCATTTACAGAATGTTGTAAATGGCTTTTTGCATTTTGCTCTTCAGGTAGGACTTGAACCTACGACCCCCTGATTAACAGTCAGGTGCTCTAACCGACTGAGCTACTGAAGAAGATAGAATAAAAACTGTTTTGAATTCATTACCATCCAGCTTTTGAAGCATTATTCTAAAACTTCTTATTGATGGGTGGTTTGTTCTCAAAAGCGTTGCAAAGGTAAATCTTTCCTTTGATTCCTGCAAGCGTTTTGCTTGATTTTTTGCTAAAAAAGAGCGGTATTTTCTAATTTGTTGACTGTAAATTATCAAGACAACATAGATTCAATGGGGTTTTGAAGAAACAGGTACAATAGTTTCTTCCTCTGTAATGATTTGTCGCATGATAACATCCCATGGTTCAACAGGTACTTCGTCTATAAGTTGACAATGAAATGCCACAGCGATGGTATAAACGGATTTTTGAGAGAGAAAATAATCGTAAAACCCTTTACCTCTTCCCAGTCGATTGCCGTTGCGGTCGAATGCTAATCCCGGGATAATGGCCAGATCGATTGCCCCATCATAAGATTCTCCAATGGGTTCTCCAATACTTAAAACACCTTGTTTCAAATTGTTTGATCCTGTAAAACGGCTAATTTCCATTGAGTTCCCTTTTATAACAGGCAATAGCCACGTTTTTTCGGACAAATGATTTAGCATAAATGTTTGCGTTTGTACTTCGTCAGGCATTGACCAATAGCATAACACATTGCGTGCTTTTTGAAACACATCTTGTTGTGCTAAAGTTTGAAAAATGCGTTGGGAGAATTCGTCTCTTTCTTCGAGGGAGAGTTGCTTTTTTCGTTCTTTAATCAGTTGGCGTATGTTTTTTTTACGCTCAATCGGAGATGTACCATTCATACAGTTTTTTTACTCCTTCTTCAATATGGATGGAATGTTTCCAGCCTAATTGGTTTAATTTTGATGGATCGGTTAATTTGCGGAGAGTGCCGTCGGGTTTGTCAGCATTGAACTGTAATTTGCCCTTAAAACCAACGGTTTGTTGAATGATTTCTGCCAATTGTTTGATAGAAAGTTCTTCTCCGGTTCCAATGTTGATGTGACAATTGCGAACTTCTTTTTGATTGCCTTTCAGATCGTCAAAATTGACTTTTTCCATTATAAAGACACACGCATCAGCCATCTCTTCGCTCCAGAGAAACTCGCGCAACGGCGTGCCGCTTCCCCATATTTCTACCTCCACGTTATGGCTGTTTTTAATCGAGATGCCGAACGATTGCAACTGTTCGAGAATTGCTTGTTCCGAAGCATTTTCGTCAATTGTTCGGATGGGACGTTTGGATAGATCGGAACGAACAGCTTTCCAATCATTATTCTCCAAACATTTTCCAAGATAAATTTTGCGAATTAAAGCAGGAAGTACATGTGAGGAGAGAAGATCAAAATTATCATTGGGGCCGTATAGATTTGTGGGCATTACCGCAATGAAATTAGTTCCATATTGAAGGTTGTAGCTTTCGCACATTTTCAATCCGGCAATCTTAGCTATAGCATACGGTTCATTGGTGTATTCTAACGGGCCGGTGAGCAATTCTTGTTCATTCATGGGTTGTTGTGCATCTCGTGGGTAAATGCATGTACTACCCAAGAACAACAGTTTTTTTACTCCATGCACATAGGCTTGATGAATGACATTGTTTTGAATTGTCAGATTGTCGTAAATAAATTCGCCACGATAGGTGTTATTGGCGACAATGCCTCCTACTTTTGCAGCTGCCAAGAAAACATAATCGGGCTTCTCACATGCAAAAAAATCACTTACTGCTTGTTGGTTACGCAAATCCAATTCGGATGAACTTCGAGTCACAAAATGGGTATACCCTTTCGATTGTAAATTACGCAAGATAGCAGAACCTACCAACCCATTGTGACCGGCAACAAAAATTTTAGCGTCTTTGTTCATGACAGTGATTGTTTGATCAAAATCTTAAAAGCAGTTGTTTACCATTTAATACGCGATTGGTTGATTTTTTCTACATATTCATAGTCAAATCGAGCCATTCGAGCCACTAATTCTTTGAAAGATGTTTGTGTCGGATTCCATCCTAAAAGTTTTTTTGCTTTTGCAGGATTTCCCAATAATTGTTCTACTTCGGTGGGTCTAAAGTATTTTGGATCTACTTCAACTAGAATTTTACCTGTTTTTTTGCAAATCCCTTTTTCATCAACTCCTTTGCCTTCCCAAACTAATTCAATACCAATTTCAGCAAAAGCTAAGGTACAGAACTCACGGACTGTGTGCATTTCACCTGTAGCGATGACAAAATCTTCAGGTGTTGTGTGTTGCAAAATTAACCACATACATTCCACATAATCTCTGGCATACCCCCAATCACGTTGCGAGTCAAGACTACCCAAATATAACTTTTGTTGATAGCCTCTGGAAATGCGGGCTGCTGCTAAAGTGATTTTGCGAGTAACAAATGTTTCTCCCCTGCGTTCGGATTCATGGTTGAACAAAATGCCATTCACGGCAAACATGTTATAGGCTTCGCGATAGTTTTTTGTAATCCAAAAGCCGTACATTTTTGCCACAGCGTAAGGCGAACGTGGGTAGAAAGGCGTTGTTTCAGTTTGTGGAACCTCTTGAACTTTGCCGAAAAGTTCGGAAGTGGAAGCCTGATAAATGCGGGTGCTTTTCTCAAGTCCGCAGATACGAACAGCCTCTAATAAGCGTAATGTCCCGACACCATCGGTTTCTGCAGTGTATTCAGGCACCTCAAACGAAACTTTAACATGCGATTGAGCTGCTAAGTTGTAAATTTCGTCGGGACGAATTTCTTGCATCAAGCGTATCAAGTTTGATGAGTCGGTCATATCACCATAATGCAACTGAATCTTCCGATTTTTGTGCATGTCTTCTATT
>DAHXOX010000192.1 GCA_027364655.1 Paludibacter sp.
TTGATGTGCAGACATGCTTATCTTCTTTTGAAATGTTTCCTTTGCAAAGTTGTTGTTGTGCATTAAGCAATTGGTTACCAATGCCTATTGTGTAACCTGACGACTTGTAAAATACGGTTCCATCTTTATCGCAAAATATTACAATCGGTAATTTGGTGTCAGTCGTTTGTGTAAATTGCCGATGCAGTTCATTGGATATTTCGCCTTGATGGTCTACAACAATCAGATTTGGCTTTGGTAATAAATACGAAAACAGTACATTGGCTTCGCGAACCTTAGAAGGGGCAATCACGAAAAGAAAAAATATTTTTTGATTTTGAAATCGATCTGAAAGTGCAGCAAGATCGTTCAATACATGACGGGAAGGTTCTTGGTCGGGATCAAGCAGAATGAGGGCAATCTCTTTTTTGTTTGCTGTCAATGATGAAAGCGAGTGGGTTGCAGTCTGGTTTAGCAAATTTACCTGCAATTGTTTTAACTCTATTTTTCCCATAGGATGAAATATTCTTGTGTCTTGACGCAGCGTAACGGGTAATTTCAAATCAACTTCTGGACTTACTGTGAAAAAAGTTAAGGAAGCAAGTACTTTGTCATCAGGTAATCGATTCCCGGTGGTCAAAACGTAGTGCCCGGTATCCATTACCAGTGGATCGGGAAAATCAGTTACTTTTTGGTTTCCTTCAAATGTGAGCGTATGAAAACCTCCGTGATGTAATTGTGCTATAGTGAATTGTTGATCGTATTGGGGAATGATTGCATTTTTGCAATTCAATAATTTGACTTTCCCTTTGACAGCGAGAACTGACTTTTGTTCTTGGAAGTTAACCCCATACCATTGATCTTCTTTTAGATATTCTGGTTTGTTGGTGATTGGATTTAAGCGTGATGGAATACCAAAAGAGCGACATGTTGCTACAAAAAACAAATTTCGAGAGGGATAATCCGCAATGCGATATGTGTAAACATCTTCGGGAGAAAGTAATATGTTTGAAGGTTGGTTTGCTGTCCGGTTAATGCGAACGTTTGTAGCGATCCAATGGATCAAAGGCAATATATCTTGACGACAAGCGCGAGCCATATCCAATCCAAAATGGTTTATTAAAAAAGAGCGCCATGGAGTGATGGTTTCTGTAGAAATACGCGGGGAAAGCACATATCGAATAAAGTTGGCTTCGCTAACGTCAGGATCACGATTTTCCGGTTTTGTGGCATAAAGAAGGTGATCTGTGATAGTGGATGCGTTGAGATCGCTCAAATCTTTTTCTGACAGCTGAGATGCTAATGCAAGCAGATACGTTGGTGCAACAAATGCGTTTTGTGCAAGATAGGCTGTTACCTGAGGCCAATTTCCATAACTTTGTTCGATAAGTTCACTGACGGTATCAGTAGAAAGAAAATAACGATTGGCAAAAGCTTTTGCCCATGCTGCATCTTTGAATGTGGCAATGTAAGCATGGCGGATCGAATCTTCCGATCGAAGGCGTTTGTTGTTTTCGTTTTTCAGGCTATCGCTCAATGTGTCAGGTACCGTAATTGCCGGCGGAGGTGTCATGTCAAAAGAAAACGAAGCCGCCTTCAGTCCGTTTTCAGATAATGGAACAACCAATGTATCCATGGTACGCACATCCAACTTTTTAAATCCGAATAGATGATCTTTTACTGCCCAGATCAATAAATCGCCCTTTCCAAGGGTAACTTGAGCTTCTCCTTGTAGATTGGTGCACGTTTTTAAAACGGGATAAAACTCTGCATAATTGTAGAGCCTGCATTCCACTTTTGCACTGTCAACGGGATGTCCCAATGTGTCTGTAACCTCAATTACGATTGGCTTTACCGGCGCATATCGTGCTGTGAGATTTAATTCCGAAAAACGGTCTGTGGTGCGTATTGCAGAGGAATCTTCGGCATCAGGACCATAAGTGTAGGAGTGAATAAAGACAGCCCGTTTTGCCGGTTCTGTAAACCAGGCTCTGTTAAGGCATGGTTCCGGTTCGCATGCTCCCATATAATTCCATTTTCCATCAACCCACACTTCCACCCAAGCATGGTTATCGTCGGTATGTGCCCAACGCGGTGTGTAAACTTGACGGGCAGGAATGCCCACTGTCCGTAATGCGGCAACCGTGAAGGTTGACTCTTCCCCGCAGCGACCAAACGCACGCAACATCAAGCTCATGGGTGATCCGGTGCGGCTATCGGTGCCTCGATAGGATACTTTTTCATGGCACCAATGATTAATCTCCAATGCGGCTGCTTCCATGCTTAATCCCTGAACACGCTCTTTCAGCTCAGGATACATGACCAATCGAAATGAGTCCAGAGGCTCGTTGTTAACGCGTAACGGCAGAACATAATGAAGAAAAATAGTTTTGGGAATGTTTGCGCCCCAATCCATTTCATGTTTTGTCTCTAACGTCTGCTTTACATTGGCATCAAAGAATGCAGGCGAATAGGTTACCAAATCACTTAGCGGCATATAGGCGTACAAATACTCCATCAGCAGCTTTTCAGCTTGTTGCATGGGGTGTTGTTGCAAATAGTTCCATGGTGCGGCGTTTTTCCCTATCACTTGCATTTGTTTTAAGATCATTGTTTGCAATTGAATAGGGGAGTAACTGTTTTGCGCGCCACAGATACTTGCTGTAAAAAGAAGCAAGAACAGAAATAATTGTTTTTTCATCCGTAAAGAATTTATTCGGTTAAAGTCGGATGGAACTCATAGAAAAAGAATGCGGACGTTTGTCTTAGAAAAATATATACGTTTCATGGTAAATGTTTATATATCTGTGTTTTCAATGAAGATGATTTATAAATAACCTAAACTATATAGATGATTCTTCATGTTTACCTATTGCAAATATACACTTAAAAATGATGAATGAGTTTTTTCCCTTTCTCTTTCATCGTTTCAACGATTTTCAATCTTTATTTGTTGTATATGGAACAGAAATTTGAATTAATGGAAGATGATTTTTCATTGTTAAACAACAACAAAACATCGTTTTATTGTTGCTTTTGTCAGTGAAAACGCGTATTCCGTGTGTATCTTTGAAGGTTATTTTACGCATCTTTTACTATGATCATTGATTTTTATGAGATCGACATTTCTGTGAAGTTTTGAGGTAATTGCCAAGCATTAATAATCTTTCGTTGCTTGTATGAACGAGCTTCGTTTTGCAGATGCATTCAATGTGTCGGTCATGTAAGCAATAAAAACATATTCACATGAAAACAAATACATTCTTCAAATGGTTGTCGATAGGGTTTCTGTGTATGCCGTTTTGGTTAAGCGCACAAAATTTTACGACAATACAAGGCAAAGTGATCGATGCTTCCACGCATCGTGTTTTGATTGCTGCATCCGTTCAGGTGAAAGGCACCTCTGTGGGAATTGTGACGAATGGAGAAGGCCAATTTATAATCAAAGTACCCTTGACATATCAACATGACAGCCTTCGTTTTTCGCATATAGGCTTTCAACCTGCCATTGTTTCCATTGATGAATTGGTGAGTCGTTCTCCCAAAAATATCATTCGATTGGAACCTGCGGTTTATAATTTGAGAACCATAACGGTACGATCGGGCAATGCGTTGGAGTTAGTTCAACATGCTTTTGAAAATACGGTAGCTAATTATGGCAAGACACCTGTTCAGATGACCGGTTTTTATCGTGAAATGATTAAAAAAGGGAATCGCTACATCGCGATAAGTGAGGCTGTCTTGAATATTATCAAATCCTCTTACAATTCACTTGCTTCCGATCAGGCTACCATTTTTAAAGGACGCGGAATCGTGGATCATTCACAGATCGATACCCTGTTTATGAAATTTCAGGGTGGCATAACTTCTGCATTGTCTATCGACGTGATGAAAAATCCCTTTGTAGGTGGGACGCCTATTGATCAAATCGGCGCTTTGTATAATTTTACCTATGATACGCCCGAGATGATAAATAATCGCTTCAACTATGTGGTTGATTTTGACCAAAGGCCAGACACACGGGGTGAAATTCTGTTTCGCGGGAAAATATACATTGATGCTGAAACCGAAGCTGTTTCGCGGATTGACTTTAATATGAATGTGGAAAAACGTGCTGACGCAAGTTCTTTATTTATCTTGAAAAAGCCTTTCGGTGTGAAAGTGGATGTGGTCTCTGCCCATTATGTCGTGAACTATAAAGAACAAAATAATCGTTGGTATTTTGATTATTCGTCCATGGAAGTGAAGTTCAAATGCAAATGGGCAAGGCATCTTTTTAGTTCATACTTTACTGTGATGGGTGAATTGGCCATCACCGATCATTCGCGTAATATTTCACCAATTCCTTCGCGCGATCGTGTCAAATGGAACGATATTGTATCGGATAAAGTGACCAATTTCAAAAACGACGATTTCTGGGAATCATACAACGTCATTGAACCGGAAAAGCCCATCGATCAAGTCATTCAGCGTATTTCAAAGCAATTGAAACGCGAAGAAGCCAAAGAGATGAAAGAATCAAAATCGAAGTAATCTTTTCTTAAAAAAAACTCCGGCACTGCATTGCAATGTCGGAGTTTGTGTATGTGTTATCACCTACATTATTTGACGCTAAATTTATAAATGCATGTCTCATCATAGTTTTCGCCCGGATGTAAAACGGGTGATGGGAATTGAGCATAATTAGGTGAGCAGGGAAATCCTTGCGTTTCCAAACATATTGCATAACGCACATCGTATTTTTTTCCGTATTTACCCACATGATTTTCAATCCAGTTGCCGGAATAGACCTGAATCCCTGGTTGTGTGGTAAAAACTTCCATGAGACGCCCACTCTGAGGTTCGTGCAAAGAAGCGGCAAAGGCTAAATTGTGAGCTTGTGGCTTTTTTACCACCCAATTGTTGTCAATGCCTCGTCCGAACGTAAATTGATCAAAATCGGCGTTGATGCGTTCGCTGACTTTTACGGGTGTACGAAAATCCATCAGCGTTTTATCAACCACTCGTATCTCTCCAATGGGAGCTTGTGATTCGTCTAATGGCGTGTAATAATCAGCATTTACCATCAGCTCGTGATCTTCAATATTTCCGTTTCCTGCTCCTTTGAGGTTGAAAAATGAGTGTTGGCACAAATTGATGATGGTGGTTTTGTCGGTAGTGGCTTGATAATGGATTTTAAGTTCGTTCTCTTCGGTCAATTCGTACTTCACAGTCACATTCAGGTTGCCAGGGTAACCTTCTTCTCCATCTTCTGAAAAATAAGATAAGGTCAGTTGGTTTTTATCTGCCAATTCCACGTTCCAAATGGCATCATTAAAGCCTTTTATGCCTCCATGGAGGTGATTGGCGCCATTGTTCACCGCTAATTGATACGTTTTCCCTTCTAACTCAAAATTTCCCTTTTTGATGCGGTTTGCAAAACGTCCGCATACCGCCCCGAAGAAAGGTTCTTTGGTCAAATAATCATCAATATTGTCAAATCCGAGAACAATATCCTCCTTGTTTCCGTTTTTGTCGGGAACAAACAGGGATACGATTTTAGCGCCATAATTCGTAACGGTCATTTCGAGCTTCCCATTGTGCAAATGATAAAGCGCAATATCTTGTCCGTCAATTGTTTTTTCAAAGTCTGTTTGCATGATTCAATGAAATTGTATGTTAATGATGTTAAGCAAGTTTACAAGCTCCATCACCTATTTCGGCAACATAGAAATCGGGCGTGATACCTGTTTTTGCTTTGTAGGCAGTACCTACTTTTTGGATAAATGAGTCAATGGCTTCATCTTTCACCAAGCTGACTGTACAACCGCCAAAACCGCCGCCGGTCATGCGCGAACCGATCACTCCGTCGATTTTCCATGCCTCCTCAGCCATTGTGTCGAGTTCAACGCCGGTCACTTCGTAGTCGTCGCGTAAAGAGACATGCGAAGCATTCATCAGTTTGCCAAACAACTCAATATTTCCTGCTTTCAGTGCTTTCACAGCATCGGTAGTACGTTGCACTTCTGTCACCACGTGGCGGGCGCGCTTGTGTGCTACAGGATCGCTGTCCAACGATGATTCAACTTGTTTGAAATCGGCTTCGGTGAGTTCTGCCAAATAATGGATAGGACGCACTTTCGAAATCAATTCAACGGCCTTTTTGCATTCAGCGACACGTTGATTGTAAGCGCCTGAATCTAATTTATGCGGACTGTGTGTGTTCGAAATCAATACTTTGATTCCTTGAAGTTTTACAGGAACGAGTTCAAAATCCAATGTATTGCAATCCAAGAAAATAGCATGATCTTTTTTACCGTTGGCACTGGCAAATTGATCCATAATACCACAATTGACACCGACAAATTCATTCTCGGCTTTTTGACCAATCTTGGCAACTTCCACCCGCGTATACTTTGTTTGAAAAACATCATTCAACATGTAGCCTGTAACCACTTCCAATGAAGCGGAAGAAGAAAGACCTGCTCCATTGGGAACATCGCCCCAAATCAGCAAATCAAGTCCAAAAGGGAACGTAACCCCACGTTTGATGAATTGATCAAACACTCCCATTGGATAGTTGACCCACGATTTGCCTTGTGGCTTTTGAAGTTGATCGAGACTCGTTTCAACTACTTCCGGTTGGTTGAGCGAACGAAAGCGGATTACTTTGTCATCATTCTTCCTACTAAGCAGGTAGGTGCCGAAACTGAGCGCACATGGAAATACGAAACCGCCGTTGTAATCGGTGTGTTCGCCAATTAAATTGACTCGCCCGGGAGCAAAGTAAAGAGCATCTGCTGGTTTTCCATACAAGGTAATAAAGGCTTCTTTTAATTCGTTTGTATTCATAATCAATGAAATAAATGGTTGGTTGTGTCGTTCTTTAAGCAGGTAAATTTAACGAAATTCCTTATGACTATTCTATGTGCAAAAAATGTTCTACAACATATTTCTCAGGGCAAAAAACTTGGATGCGTGATGCAGGCTTGCATTGGTACATTTCTAAAATAAACGTATTGCGGGTTCTTTCTTGGTATCTGTTTTCTTGTCAATAGAATATCAATTGATTAACAGTTTAATGAGCATTATAAGTTCGCCAAAATAGGCGTATTCTCATTTTTACCCATTGGCAAGCATCTCGATCGTCAAAATGGGTTCCTTCCTCCTTTTTCTTCTCTGATTTTCTTCCTTCTTTCTTCGTAGTTTATTCGTATTTCATTCGAAGCTTGGTATTAATTAATACCTATATAAAACTTATCTAATACGTATATAAAACCTATTTAATGCCTACTTAAATAAATAGGTATTGTCGATGTATTATCTTCGTATTAATTTCATTTTAGATTTATGATTATTTGTACTAAGCTACGGAGATGCATTGGAGGAA
The DNA here is from genome assembly GCA_027364655.1 of Paludibacter sp. Lineage (GTDB taxonomy): Bacteria > Bacteroidota > Bacteroidia > Bacteroidales > Paludibacteraceae > Microbacter. The sequence goes on from DAHXOX010000192.1 coordinate 7,349, forward strand.
TAGTGAATGAGCAACAAAGATTCGTTACAAATGGTTATCTTTGCACTCTGAAAGCAAATTGACTGATGGAAACTTTTGATATTCGTGACTCTCAATTAAAAAACGAGACCGACAAAGAGTATGAGAATGCTTTGCGTCCGCTTGCGTTTGCCGATTTTAATGGTCAAAGCAAGATTATTGAGAATCTTTCCATTTTTGTGAAGGCTGCACGAATGCGTGGTGAATCGTTAGATCATGTGTTGCTGCATGGCCCTCCCGGGTTGGGCAAAACAACGCTTTCGAATATTATTGCCAATGAGTTGGGTGTTGGGTTCAAAATCACTTCGGGACCGGTGCTCGACAAGCCGGGTGACCTGGCAGGTTTGCTCACTTCATTACAACCCAACGAGGTGCTTTTTATCGACGAGATTCATCGCCTCAGTCCGATAGTTGAAGAGTATCTTTATTCGGCCATGGAGGATTATCGCATTGATATTATGATCGATAAGGGGCCGAGCGCCCGTTCCATTCAGCTATCCATCAATCCATTTACGTTAGTTGGGGCTACTACGCGGAGTGGTTTGCTGACCAGTCCGTTGCGGGCGCGTTTTGGCATTAATTTCCATTTGGAATATTATGATGACTCCGTGTTGGTCACCATTATTCAGCGTTCTGCTAAGATTCTGCATGTTGCATGTTCGCATGAAGCGGCTTCGGAAATAGCTTCGCGAAGCAGGGGAACCCCTCGAATTGCCAATGCTTTGTTGCGGCGAGTGCGCGATTTTGCGCAAGTGAAAGGCGATGGAAACATTGACCACGACATTGCTATTTTTGCTCTTGAAGCGCTGAATATTGATCAATATGGTCTGGATGAGGTTGATAATAAAATCTTACTAACGATTATTGATAAGTTTCAGGGCGGTCCGGTAGGCCTTTCGACCATTGCAACGGCTTTGAGTGAGGATCAGGGTACGATTGAGGAAGTCTATGAACCTTTTTTGATTAAAGAAGGGTTCTTGAAACGAACTCCACGCGGGCGTGAGGTTACGGATCTTGCTTACCAGCATTTAGGAAGATCGAGGCAAGGAGAACAATCGTTGCTATTTTAATGAAAGCCATTATTTATCTTGAAAAATAAGGTGAGGAGCAATCATCAATGAGCAAATTAGTAAAATTAGCCAAGGATACGGCGATTTATGGGGTGAGCAGTATAGCGGGTAAGGTGTTGAACTGGCTCTTGGTGCCACTTTATGCGTATATATTAACGAATACGGCTGATTATGGGATTGTCACCAACTTGTACGGTTGGACGGCGTTGTTGCTGGTGGTGTTGACTTATGGCATGGAGACCGGATTCTTCCGGTTTGCCAACAAAAAAGAGAACAATGCGGATGAGGTGTATGGCTCGTCATTGTTGAGTGTAGGGTCAACCTCTTTGGTTTTTGCTGTTCTTTCGTTGGTCTTTGCCGTTCCGTTTGCCAATATGATGGGGTATCATAAGCATCCTGAATACATTGCCATATTGGGAGTGGTGGTGGCTATGGATGCTTTTAGCGCCATTCCGTTTGCCTATTTGCGTTATAAAAATCGCCCGTACATGTTTGCCGGGTTGAAAATGGTGATGATTTTTGTCAACATCATCTTCAATCTTTTCTTTTTGATCGGTTGTCCATGGCTTCAACACCATGCTCCAGAATCCATTGCTTGGTTTTATCGTCCTGATTATGGTGTGGGGTATATTTTTGTGTCTAATTTGATTTCTACGATTGTTGCCACACTTTGTTTATTGCCCTTTGTCATTCATGTTAAACTTCGTTGGAATTGGCCGTTATTGAAGCAGATACTGACCTATTCGGCCCCTCTTTTATTGTTGGGAATTGCCGGCATTATGAATCAAACCATTGATAAAATTTTGTTTCCGGTCATTTATCCGAATCACGCAGAGGCAATGAGGTTGTTGGGTATTTATGGAGCTAACTCCAAGATTGCCATGGTAATGATGATGTTTACACAGGCGTTTCGATTTGCATACGAGCCTTTTGTTTTTGCGCAACATAAAGACAAGAGCAGCAAACAAGCCTATTCGGATGCTATGAAGTACTTTATCATTTTTGCGTTGATATTGGTGTTGTCGATGACGTTTTATATTGATGTGCTGAAATATATCATCGGGCCGGAATACCGCCAAGGATTGACCGTTGTGCCCATTGTGTTGGTTTCTTACCTATTTCAAGGCATCTTTTTCAATCTCTCTTTGTGGTATAAATTGATTGATAAAACCATCTATGGAGCGATCTTTTCGGGGATAGGGTTTATCATCACCTTGTCGTTGAATATTCTTTTAGTTCCCAAGCTGAATTATTTCGGGTCGGCATGGGCAGCATTTTCGGCCTATTTTGTCATTGTGCTGATCTCTTATTTCTACGGACAAAAATATTTCCCCATAAACTATCAATTGAAAGTGATCGGCAAGTATTTTCTGTTAGCGGGAGTCCTTTTTGTCTTGGGTTGGTTTGTGACGTTTCATGTGACACTTATTACTATGGCTTTCAGAACGGTATTGCTTGCCATTTTTATCTGGTATGCGGTGAGACATGATTTACCATTGGCTAAATTGCCGTATATCAATAAATTCGTTAAGAAATGATTGTTGGGTATGATGCTAAACGTGCCTTTTGGAATCGTCGCGGGTTGGGGAACTTTAGCCGCGATTTGATTCGCTTGATGGAGAATTATTTCCCTGAAAATCAGTATCTGTTGTTTACTCCCAAACGTCGGAACGCGCCTTTTTCGCCCGACAGCAATGGTGCAATGGCTATTCAACCCTCTGCAATATTTGATAAATTGGTACCGGCATATTGGCGCTCGTACGGGATGCTTCGTGATATAAAACGACAGCAATTAGACATTTATCATGGGTTGAGTCAGGAATTGCCTTACGGAATTCGTTCTACGGGAGTTAAATCTGTTGTGACCATTCATGATGCCATCTTTGTGCGTTACCCTGAGTTGTACGATCCTTACTATCGATTTGTCTTTACAAAAAAAAACCGCTACAGTTGTCGCGTCGCCAATCGCATTGTGGCGATCAGTGAGCAGACTAAGCGCGATTGCATAGAGTTTTTTGGTGCGGAAGAAGCGAAGATTGATGTGGTTTATCAAGGCTGTAGCTCCATTTTCAGGAATAAGGTCACATTGGACGAAATGGCAGCCGTGCGAAAAAAGTATGGTTTGCCACAACAATTTCTATTATCGGTAGGCGCTATTGAGACACGAAAAAATATGGGTGTAATTCTGGATGCGATGTATCAAGGTAAAATTGATATGCCTTTGGTCATTGTTGGTGTCGCTACATCATATTTGACAGAATTGCAGAAAAAGATAAACTTTTATTCTCTTGACAGTCAAGTTGTTTTTCTTCATAACGCTATTTTTGCGGATTTTCCGGCTATGTATCATGCAGCCTCTTGCATGATTTACCCGTCTTTATTTGAAGGATTCGGATTGCCCATCTTAGAGGCGCTTTGTACCGGTACGCCGGTGATTACGTCACAAGGTGGTTGTTTCGAAGAAACAGGCGGTGATGCAGCACTTTATATCGATCCGATGAATGCGGACGAGTTGGCCGATGCTATTCAGCGTGTTTTGTCTGATTTCCGATTAAGAAAAAAAATGATCGACAAAGGCTTGCAACATGCTGAATTATTTGCCGATGAGCAGGTTGTTCACAACATGATGCAGGTTTATTCGAACCTAATGAAGGAATAATGTCTTCGTATGCTTCACATGAGCTAACTTTACGTCCTCCGGTTTCTATTGCTCTTTGCACGTACAATGGAGCTGCTTTTTTGGCTCAACAGATAGAAACCATTTTGAGCCAAACCTATCAGAACATTACTGACATTGTGTGTGTTGATGATTGTTCGACGGATGAGACCCTCTCTATTTTACACCAATTCGCTCTTTGTGATAACAGAATTCACGTTTTTCAAAATAGCAGTAATCTTGGGTATATCCGAAATTTTGAAAAGGCTATGGGTTTAACGCGTGAGCGGCTTATTGCCTTGTCGGATCAAGATGACCTTTGGTATCCTACTAAAATAGAACGATTGGTAGCTGCCATAGGAACAAATCTGTTGGTTTATTCCGATTCTGAATACATCAACGAACAAGGCGAAAAAACAGGAAAAAAGCTATCCGATTTTCGTAAGTTGGGCTTGGAAATGAATGTCCTCAATCTGGCGTTGTTTAATGTTGTGGCAGGCCACACCATGATGATCAGAAGAGAGCTATTGACACAATCTGTGCCCTTTCACCCCAAGATTCCTCACGATTATTGGTTGGCATTCCAAGCAGCCAAGTCTGGCTCTATCGGTTTTGTTGATGAAGTATTATTGGGTTATCGACAACACACAACCAATGTAATTGGTGCACTGGGTTCTAAGAACAAATATAAATACAAGGCAACTTACCAAACGCACGAGCGATTAACTGCATTTTCTGATAGTTTAAAAGATGTCAATGCTGAACATCAAGTCTTGCTGAGAAATCTTTCTTCCTTTTATGTTGATCTTTCGTGGCAGAAACGGATACGTAAAGTGGAATTTTTCTGGAAACATCAGCATGAGTTGTTGAAAGTAAAAAAAAGGAATATCCTTCGCAAACGGTTCTACTGCATTCAAATGTATTGGCGAACCACGTAGTTTCCTTTCTCCATTATCATGGTTTTTCTTTATAAATGACGCCCAACAAGGTTTGTCCCACGGCTAACAACGTCGTTCGATCAATGTTGGCCATCGTGTCGTGGGTTGTGTGCCAATATGAAGCAAATCCGGTAGGGCTGTTTAGATCTTCCTGAATGATGTCGATACATGGAATGCCTGCTAACCGATTGACAAATACATGGTCGTCGGTGATGGCACCGCCGTCCTGATCGACAAAATAGCCCGAAAACCCATACTCTTTCGCTTGATTCCACACTTTCTGCACAATGTCGGGTGCATTGTTCATTGACTCTTGTTCTTTGTAGAATGTGGCGTTTGGAGCGCCAACCATGTCTAATAGAATACCAAAACGTGCATGATAATTGGCCGGTTCGAGATGTGTAGCCCAATATTGTGTGCCAAGGCACCATGAATTTTCATCTTGAGCGCCTTTGTAAAAATCGGGCGTACCCTCATCTTCGGAGTCAAGGAAAATGATGTCGACGCCTACGGTAGGTAGTTGTTGACTTAGTTGCCGTGCAATTTCCATTAAAACACCCACGCCACTTGCTCCATCGTTTGCTCCCAGAACAGGTTTATGGTAATTGGCCGGATTTGGATCGTGGTCGCAATACGGGCGGCTATCCCAATGTGCACAAAGCAATATACGCGTTTTAGCTGCGGGATTAAAGCTCGAAATGATGTT
>DAHXOX010000193.1 GCA_027364655.1 Paludibacter sp.
AAAAACTCATACGATTTATCGCCTTTGTGATAGGTAATTAATTGAGCTTCTAAAAGCTTTAGGAATAATATTCGATTTATCCATGTAATACTCAATTCAAGCCCAACATTGAAAAGACGCTCTTGTAAATTTGCCCCAAATTGGTTTGGGTTTTCAAACCTTGAAATTTTATCGAGGCTATCTAACTGAATAATGGCATTTTCGAGAAACGAGCCTGTATTGCGTTCGCCGTCTTTGTTTCGTTCAATTAGTTTTTTACTTCCTTCTTTGGTTTCAGTTAATCCAATAATATGAAGCAATTCACCGTAAAATCGTTTATCAAGGCTGTTACTGTCATTTGCAAACGGAAGTTTTAAAAGATGCTCAGGCGAAAGTAGTTTGAATAATGAAATGAGCTTATTATCGTCTTTTCTGTCATCGTTACGTAACGGTTTTTCATACTCACGAATATCGAAATAGGTAAATTCAATATCGTGTTTTATTTCTGCTATAAATGGTTCGGCAATTTGTTTGTAGAAAAAATCAGTTTTAGTATCAGCCAATCGCCCATCTTCAAAGTCATTGAATTGTTTTACAAGATTTTTATTTTGAGCAAATAACCTATCGAAAAACGTTGCGTCAAATACGAACCATTCGTTTATATTTGTCGCAATCAGGTATTTTATTTCAATATTTTTTTGTGTTATCCGTTCGCGCAAATAATACAAAACTAATTCTTGAAAAGCTTTCACATTGATTTTTAAAAGCATTTGCTCCTGTGTATCTCCAGGAGCAAATGCTTTCAGCATTTCAGCTTTATTAGTCGGTTTTTTAGCTTCAACAATAACTCCCACGGTGCCGGAGGCACTGTTGGTGTTATGTATAACAAGGTCGTTTCTGCCTTTTGTGTTTACAAAGTGATTTGGGTCGTAATAGGTTTTCTTTAAAAAGTCGATTACAAGGTTTTTATGAAATTCTTCCGATTCCTTATCATTAATCCTGTCGAGTAACTGAATTAAATTGGTCTTGAAACGCTCTATTTCAGTCCTGTTTGGTTTTACTTTCAGAAAGGCTTTATTAAGTGCCTTCCGAGGTTTCAAAATTCGTATTTGCTCACTCATATAATAATTTCATTTGTGTTCGCGAACCGCTTGGGCGGTTTCCATTAATCAAAAGTCTGTTTAAATGTTAATTAAACCCCACAAAGATACAAATATCCACGGGTGGGCTGGCAAAAAAACAGTTCTTTTCGTAAAAAAATATTTGTGCATTTTTTGCAGGATGTACTGTTTTGTGCGTTGGCTGTTCATTTTATTATTTTTGTTTTTCTGTCTTTAAAGTAGCAAATTGTCAGCTGTGTCGATTTTTACACTTGGCGGTAACGAGATCCTATGCGAACTCCTTGTTCGCATACAGAATCCTTAAATATATCCTTTTTGATATGTTGAATATGAGTTTACTTGAGAGAATCCAATCAGAGATATAAATCCTAACACAATTGTAAGTAATAAGGGGTTCATCTTGTTTGTATTCTATAAGTTGCATCTCATCGTTTTAGATTCAACTATGAGGTTTTAAACACAAAGGTATTTATTTCTCACAGTAACTTCATCTTTAACCCAATTTGCAGCTCTATCTTCCTTTTAGGTTAAAAAACAGTTAAAAATGAAGCCAAAATAGCAGATATTATACAGTTTGCGATGTGTTTGTATGGGATTAATTTTTTAATACATTGAAAATCAGATACCGCATAGTTTGTAATATCATTTGTAGTACACAGGGGGTATTGACAAGAATTTGAAAAAATGGTTACTTTGCACTCATGTATTTCAAGTTCTCAGGCAGACATAATCCACATACAGGTAAACCCGATTGGTATTACCGTTTAGTAGAGAGCTATCGCAACTCGGACGGTAGGGTTTGTCATCGTACGATGCTGAACGTAGGTTTTTTGGAAGGGGAAGGATTGACCACCGACCAGATGAATTTGATACAAAAGATACTCACCCAACGGGTTGAACAGGTTCAGAATATGCTATTCGACATCCCTGTAAGCGAAGACCCTGTTGTGAACCAATATGTTGAAACCTATTATAACCGTTTGGTGGCGGAAAAGCGGATTGACGTTCTTCAGGAAAAGCCCAAAAAGAAGCCTTTTGATAAAGGTAAAGATCTGGAAATTATAGATTTGAACAGCATTCGCAACAAAGATGTGCGTGAAATAGGGGCAGAATGGATGTCGTATCAAGCCACGGAGCAATTGCAGATCGGAACGTTTTTGGAATCTCAAGGTTGGAGCGACCAGGACATACGGTTAGCTCAAACCCATATTATCAGTCGGGCGGTTTATCCGGCTTCAGAATTTGAAACATCGCGCTGGATACGTGATAATTCTGCTATTTGCGAAGTAACGGGTTTTGACAGGGAGAAAATAAGCAAAGACAAGTTATATTCCATCGCCAAAAAACTTTATTCGGTGAAGGATAATCTGGAACAACATCTATCGCTTCGCACCAACGAGTTGTTTGACATAGAAGACAAGATCGTGCTTTACGATTTGACTAATGCTTACTTTGAAGGTCGCAAGCAAGGAAGCAAATTAGCCAAATTCGGTCGAAGCAAAGAAAAGCGCAGCGATGCCAAATTGGTGGTGTTGGCATTGGTGATCAATCCGCAGGGATTTATCAAATACTCTTCCATATTAGAAGGCAACATGTCCGATCCAAAAACATTGGAAGGTATGATCAATAAATTGAGGGTAAAGACTTCCGATACAGCTCAAAGGGCATTGGTAGTGATTGATGCGGGCATTGCCACGGAAGAGAACCTAAAAATGATACGCGACAAAGGCTACCACTACATGTGCGTGAGCCGTTCCACACTCAAGCAATACAGCAAAGAAGCAGATGCAGCAACGGTAACGGTAACGGACAACAAAAAGCAGCGCATTGATCTTTGCCGGGTAAAATCAGACCGTAATACGGACTATTATCTCAAAGTGGAAAGTCATGCCAAAGAGATGAAAGAACGCTCGATGAACGAACAGTTTCTTGAACGCTTTGAACAAGAGATGCAAAAAATAGCAGACAGTATTCACAAAAAATCAGGGGTAAAACAATTGGATAAAGTGCACGAACGGATCGGGCGAGCCAAACAAAAGTATCCTTCCATAGCACGTTATTTTGACATAGAAATAGAATCGAAACCATACGTTCAGGAAAAAACAAAGCAAAAAAACAAACAAGAAGGCAAAAACAAAAGTCAGTATAATCAGGATAATCAAGTAGTTGAAACGCAAAAACAACAAATTGCAACTTCCATTAAATGGTCAATAAAACCCGATGTGGATATAAATGCAAGAAGCGGCATCTATTTTCTGCGCACCACATTAGAATCTGATTGTGAAGAGTTGTTGTGGCAAAGTTACAACGTAATACGTGAAATCGAAGCCACCTTTCGGGTGTTGAAAACAGACCTTGATCTGCGGCCCATCTATCACCAAAAGGATGAAAACACGATGGCTCACCTGCATTTGGGAATACTGGCGTATTGGATGGTCAATGCAGTGCGATACCAATTAAAGCAAAACGGCATCAATTCCGGCTGGAAAGAAATTGTACGCATAATGAATACCCAAAAAGCTGTTAGTACACTGGCACAAAATCAAGTGGAAGAAGTGATCAAAATACGACGGTGTTCCGACCCAAATCAAAAGGTAATCCAACTATACGATGCCCTCAAATACAAATATGCTCCCTTCACAAAGAAAAAATCTGTAGTACACAAATCGGAACTCGAAGACTCGCAAATTATTGAACAGCAATTTTTTTGGTCGGATTAGCTGCAAATTGGGTTAAGCGTTATTTATATGAAACGAGCATGTATAAACAATTCGCCAATGACGATGAATGAGTAAGCGAGTTCCATATGTCCATAGTGTAAAAAATAAAACAAAATCATATGAATACAAACATACATTCATTGCATTGGAATACAATTCCTTATCAAAAGGCATGGGATCAACAAGAAGCATTGTTTAATGAAACTATTGCCGAAAAACTGCAAGGGCATGAAACCTCTAATTATTTAATTATCTGCGAACATCCTCATGTTTTCACATTAGGGAAAAATGGTGTAATGGCCAATTTACTCGTCAATCAAACTCAATTGCAAGAAGTTCAGGCTGAATTTGTTCAAACTAATCGTGGAGGAGACATTACTTATCACGGTCCGGGTCAAATAGTTGGTTATCCTATTTTTGATTTAGATAATTTCAAATTAGGGTTGAAACAATTTATCGACAAAATGGAAACAGCTATCATTGAAGTGCTTTCGCAATATGGTATTCAAGCAGGTCGTATGCCAAAAGCTACCGGAGTTTGGTTAGATGTTGCAAATCCATTACGCAGTCGTAAAATTTGCGCTATTGGAGTGCGCAGTAGTCATTTTGTCACCATGCATGGTTTTGCATTGAATGTATCAACCGACTTGAACTATTTTTCGTATATTCATCCTTGTGGATTCGTAGATAAAGGAGTTACTTCCATGCAACAAGAATTAGGAAAAACGGTTTCAATAGAAGAAGTTAAAATGAAAATAGAAGAGGCTTTCCAAAGAATATTTTGTTCAGAATAACGTTTATACGATAAGCGAATGCTCATAATATAAAATCACCCTGCACATTCCAATACATATTGTGTCACCGTTGAATTTTTTACGTTATACATGAACAAAAAAGTCTTTTTGCTGAATATTTTATTGTTCTATGCTTTGCAACTTGCTGCTCAAGCAGGTTCCGGCATTTATACTTTTCTGGATCTTCCAGCTTCTGCTCATTTAGCAGCAATGGGTGGTACTAATGTTTCGCTCTCAGATCAAGATATTAATTTTGCTTTCACCAATCCTGCTTTATTGTCTTCGGAAACAAATAAAAATTTGGGATTGAACTATACAAATTATTTAACCGGAATCGGTTTTGGATCAGCTATTTATGGCTATAACTCGAACGATCACAATTATTGGGCTTTTGGCATTCGGTATGTCAATTATGGACAATTTCAAGAAACTACTCCTGAAAATCAAATTATTGGAACATTTAGCGCACAAGATTACGCATTCAATTTAATTTATGCACGTCCATTGAGCGAAAAATGGAATATTGGCGTTGCCTTTCAGCCTATTTATTCCCATTATGAAAATTATAGCAGTTTAGGATTATCAGCTAATGTGGGTATTCATTTCCATGACGAAAACAGTTTGTTTGCTGCAGGCCTCGTTGCAAAAAATATAGGATCACAAATTACCTCGTATGATGCAGTTGGTGGAACCCAAACTCGAGAACCGTTACCATTTGAAATTGAATTGGGAATAACTAAGAAATTTGAACATGCCCCTTTGCAACTGACAATTACTGCGACAAATCTGCAAAGATGGAATCTTAATTTTCAAAATAATATTTCCGCAACAGCATCAAATGTAGCTACTACTTCCTTTGGAAATATGCTGTTCCGTCATCTTGTTTTTGCTGTTGACTTACTTCCAAGCAACAATTTTTATTTATCATTTGCTTATAACGATCGTCGGGCGGAGGAAATGGCCATTGCCAACATACGTTCTTTATCTGGATTTTCTGGAGGTTTTGGATTAAACATTTCGCATGTACATGTTGGCTTTGCAGTGGCTGAATATCAGGTTGGAATCCTTACATATCATTTTTCTCTCACTACTCATTTAAGCGATTTCGAAATTAAATAGTTTACAAATCCGTTCATTATATTTTTATGGAAATAGTTCCAAAAATTATTGTTGCCATAGATGGATATTCTTCATGTGGGAAAAGCACAATGGCAAAAGCATTAGCAAAAACCATCGGATATCTCTATATTGATAGCGGCGCTATGTATCGTGCTGTGGGATTATTTTGTATGCATCATCGCTTAATTATTGAAAATCAGATAGATTTAGTAAGATTGAAAGAATTTTTACCAACGTTGCGTATCGAATTCAATCCAAATGGGCAAGGAGAATCAGATACTTATCTTAATGGTGTAAACATTGAAAAGTCGATTCGCACATTAGAAGTTGCTCACGTTGCCAGCCAAATCAGCACTATTCCATTTGTACGAGAAACAATGGTTACACTTCAGCAACAAATGGGCTTTTCTAAAGGTGTAGTTATGGACGGCAGAGACATAGGCACTGATGTTTTTCCCAAGGCAGAACTCAAGATATTTGTCACTGCATCACCTGAAATCAGAGCAGAAAGACGATTTCAAGAAATGAAAACTAATGGGGAATCGATTACTTATGAGGAAGTATTGGCCAATGTGAAAGAACGCGACGAACGCGACACCAGTAGAGCGACAAGTCCACTTCATAAAGCAGAAGATGCTCTAATTCTTGACAATAGCTATTTATCAATTGAAGAACAGCTTACTTGGCTTTTGAATGCTTTCCAAGAGACGATATACAAGATTCAACTGAAATGAGCAAGCATCCCTCAAAAGGTAATGTTCATTGAAATGGCAACTCACAGATTGAATATCTTCAATATCAGTGAACCAAAAATTAGTTATAATATTTCCCGTATAATTGATGAAATGCATTCGTTTTCACAAAACCAGATAACCAATTATCAATTAACTTATTAAGCAAAGGTGTTTTTGGATTCATCCCCCACCCTTGTTGCTGCGAAAATCCAACCGGAAGTGATACATCAATACCTGTGAATCTTTTTGCAAAATATTGAGCAACTCGCTCATCCGTAATAGCATAAGGGATTGTTCCTTTTGCAACTAATAAAATCAACTCTTCCGAGTCATACACTTTCATTTGGTTGATATAAATCGTATCGCTCATTTCATGAGCCAAATCTCTTATCAACTGAATGTAATATGAATCTTTTGACAATGTGATTTGCTGCTTTCCCAATTGTAATTGATTTTTAATTTCACCTATACCATCGGCTTTTTTCCGTTGAACAAGAACAGCTCTCGAAATTAAAATAGGATAAGAAATAGAGATTGATTTTTTCGTTTCAGAGGTAAGCGGAATGTTTTGTGCTATTAAATCTACTTTTCCATTCAACAAATCATCAATAGCAGCTTGCAGAGTACGAACTCTAACAAATTCCGGTTTAACATGTAAAACGCTGTCGCAAAAATAGTTAACTAATTCATATTGAAAGCCAGCTAACGTATCATCGCGATTCATATAATCAATCTGATTGACTCGGATAGCCACGCGCAACACGCCTTTAGCTCGAATTGCATTAATGTCTTTCACTCCATTCAAAAAAAGAAAAGCATAGATAAAATATCCACTTAACAATAAGATCACCAAACCAATGATAAGTGACTGTGTCTTAATATTTTTTATGTCTATTTTTATCATTTTCCTATATTAAAACAGGGTTGTTTGTCCCGTAATTTCATCTATATTGATATCATCAGAATCCTCTTTATTTGATTCAACCTCTTTATTTTCAACTATTTGATTGTTATTATCCATAGAATCATCTGAGGAAGAAGCAAACATCTCAACATCCACCTCAATATTTGCAGAGTTATTGTCATCTTCTGGAACAAGCTTAGGTTCAAGCTCATTCACGGATAATAATTTCCATGTTGACACTCGCTTCCCTTTTGCCTTACAACTTTTCACTCCAACAAATTCATCTACATCAATGAGAATAGGTCCTTTATCACTATCCTCCCCATCAAAAGTTAATTCAAAACGAGGAAAATCTTCTCCGGAGATATGAATCATGTAAGAATCAGGATGTTCACCCAACAAATTTATTGGTTTTGAAGATGGGTCAAGTAAAAATCTTTTTAAATAGGGAAATCCTTGATCAGCATCAAACAGCACAACTGTCCAAATTTTATCTTTATTAAATTGTTCAATAATCAGCACATCTTGTTCAAAATGATTGGTTAAATCAAAATTTGATGTATAGTATTCTCCCTTTTTGGTAATAATCAAAATCAGGTCATCGCTCTGAAATTCACCTAAATAATCACCTCGGTGATCATAGTTTAGACGGAAAACATCACGATCAAACCATACATCGCGTCCACCTAACGTGGAGGCTCCTTTGTGCTTTAAATTAATTTTCAAAATGTCATTTTTAGTCAATAAATTCCCCATCGATTGACGACCTTTGATAGCTATGTCGCTAAAATCTTTTTCAAAAATTAAATTTTTAATGCGTGGCTTGGGTTTTAGCGCAACTCGAATTACTTCGGCTTCACCGTTTGGATTTGCGCTAAAATAAAGAATTCGTGAATTTTCTTTACCTTGAGTCATGTCATATTCTTTATCTCGCGTTACGCCCGTTACCGCAAAACGTTTCATGTAATAAGCTCCGCCTCGCCCATTACGATACACCAAATTGTAAATAGTTCGGTGATCATTCTTCTTGAAAAGAGCCAAATAGAGAATATTCTTACCGACAAATATTTTTTCAGCAACTCTCACTACTTTGTATTTTCCATCTTTGAAGAACACAACAACATCGTCAATGTCGGAACAATTACACAAATAGGCATCTTTTTTAAGTCCGGTACCAATAAATCCTTCGTCATAATTCACATAAAGCTTTTCGTTGGCCTCTACCACTTTAGCAGCTTCAATGGTTTCAAAATTACGAATTTCTGAGCAGCGCTGATATCGAGAGCCATATTTTTCTTTCAACCGCTTATACCAATCAATGGTGTACTCAACAAGATTATCTAAATGATAATCAATTTGTTTGAGTTGTTTTTGAATGGAAGCAATCTCTTCTTCTGCTTTTTCTACACTAAATTTCAGAAAGCGTTTTGTCTTTATTTCAAACAAACGCACAACATCTTCATTAGTTACTTCACGCGTAAAAGTTGATAAAAAAGGCTCTAACCTTTTATGTACGTGACAAATAGCTTCATCCAAAGTCACACTCTCTTCAAAAGGTTTGTCTTTGTATATCCGTTCATGAATAAAAATCATTTCAAGTGATGCAAAATGCAATGCTTCAAGTAATTCATCACGTTCTATCTGAAGCTCTAATTTCAATAATGTCTGAGTATGCTCAACGCTCGTACGCAGCAATTTGCTAACCGTAATAAAATGAGGTTTGTTATCTTCAATAACACAACAATTAGGAGAAATACTACGTTCACACTCGGTAAAGGCATAGAGAGCATCGATGGTTTTGTCGGATGAAACACCAGGCTGCAAATAGATAACAATTTCAACTTTTTGAGCCGTATTATCATCTACCTTGCGAAGTTTAATTTTCCCTTTCTCGTTCGCTTTCAGAATCGATTCAATTAACTTCACCGTATTAGTTCCAAATGGTATTTCATTTATAACCAATGTTTTACTGTCAAGTTTATTGATCTTAGCTCGAACTTTTACAGCTCCGCCACGCTCTCCGTCATTATAACGGGAAACGTCAAGATAACCACCTGTTTGAAAATCGGGATAAAGCGTAAATGATTCATTTTTGAGATACGCGATAGAAGCCTCTAATAATTCATTAAAATTGTGAGGTAATATTTTGACATTCAACCCTACCGCAATACCTTCCACACCCTGAGCAAGCAATAAGGGAAATTTAGCAGGCAAAGCAATAGGTTCTTTGTTACGACCATCATAAGAAAGCTTCCATTGAGTGGTTTTGGCATTAAACATCACATCCAACGCGAATTTTGAAAGCCTTGCTTCGATATATCGAGGTGCAGCCGCACCATCACCGGTCAAAACATTCCCCCAGTTTCCCTGACAATCAATTAATAAATCTTTTTGCCCTAACTGTACCAACGCATCGCCAATTGAAGCATCGCCATGCGGGTGAAATTGCATAGTGTGGCCAACTATATTTGCAACTTTATTATAACGACCATCATCCATTCTCTTCATGGAATGAAGAATACGACGTTGCACAGGCTTCAAACCATCATAAATATGCGGAACAGCTCGTTCTAGAATTACATAGGAAGCATAATCAAGAAACCAATTCTGATACATGCCGGATAGATGGTGTTTTATTTGGCCATCGTGAGGGTTTGGGATATGATAATCAGAATGAATAGGTCTCGATGATTCGACTATGTGATCATCTTGTATTTCATTTGTTGAATTTTCTAAGGCATCTTCCGACAAATCATCAGAAAACATATCGTCTTTATGTATCATATTATCAATAACTTATTACAGTATTCAATTTTCCTTTCTCATTATGCCCAGACTTTGAGCACATTGTGTAAAACCTTCACCTTAATTCGTTTTCCCATGATTCCAGGTTCTCCGTCAAAATGGACATAATCGGCATGTCTTCGTTCTACCATCAAAGAAGAACACTTAAAGGTTTCAACGTAACGCGTTTTATCTAATTGCCTGACAAGCAAATGCAAACTTAATCTGGGCGCTTCATAAATCGGAAATTCTGACATTACCACCACATCCAAGAGACCATCATTAATTGAAGCATTTGGAGCAATAACAACATTATTTCCCCATTGCGAAGCATTGGCAAATGTAATTAAAAAAGCTTTTCGTTCAATCGTTTCTTTTCCGTCAATGGTCAATTTGTACCATTGTGACTTATAATCAAAGTATTGAAAAATTACTTCGCCCATATATACTGCCGGTCCTCTACGCCCTGTTTCTGCAAAACGATTGGCAATAAAGGCATCATATCCCACTCCCGCGGTACAAAAAAAAGGCGTATCATTCAGCATACAACCATCAATGAAAACCTCATGTTGTTTGCGGATTTTCTTCAATGATGATGATATTTGCAAAGACATTTTTAAATGTAACGCTAACCCATTTCCTGAACCTGAAGGAACAATTCCCAAAGCAACCGGAGTTCCCATCAACGCCCGCGCTACTTCGTTGACCGTGCCATCTCCGCCAATTGCAACAATGGCATCATATCCTTCGCTAACAAATCTTTTTGCCTCATTATAACCATCATTGGCAGCCTTTGTAGTATAAATAGCAGTTTCAAAATCAGGCTCAGAAAAATATTTTTGTACTAACTGTGGGTATTGTGTTTTTGACCGAGTTCCTGATTTCGGATTAATGATAAAGGCAATCTTTTTCACGCGTAAACCAATTATGTAAATCACACATTTTTAATTTGTTTCTGTCCACTACTACCATGTAAACCAACAAAAATAAGGTTCTAATTATCAATCATACCATCTTTTATGGTTACAATTCGATCTGACATGGCAGATACTTCCTTATCATGGGTCACTATAACAATGGTGAGTGCAAAACGATCCCGTACGTCAAAGAAAAGACGATGTAATTCTTCCTTATGTTTCGAATCTAAACTTCCTGAAGGTTCATCAGCTAAAATGATCGAGGGTCGATTGATCAACGCCCGAGCTACTGCAACTCGCTGACGTTCACCTCCCGACATTTCATTCGGTTTATGATGCACCCGCTCATCAAGATTCAAAAAATGAAGCAAATCGAGTGCTTCAGTTTCAGCCTTTTTGAAGTTTTTCTTTCCAATCAACGCGGGTAACATCACATTTTCTAATGCTGAAAACTCGGGCAATAATTGTGGAAATTGAAAAACAAAACCAATATGTTGATTACGAAAAAGAGATAACTTTTTTTGATCTAATGATTGAATAGGGACAGAATCGATGATCACTGAGCCGGAATCAGGATTTTCTAATGTGCCCATAATGTGCAACAATGTGGTTTTTCCAGCACCACTTGGACCAACAATAGAAACAATCTCACTTTTATTAACGAAGAAATCAATTCCTTTGAGTACTTGTAAAGAACCAAACCGTTTCGTGATATTTTCTAATTGAATCATAACTCCTTAGTAAAAAGACTGATGTTAGTTGTTGTAATGCAAAAATTTCAAGCAAACGGGATGTGACAAATGAACCACTTCGTGCATCGACGTTAGTAATCCCGTAGTTGGATTACGACGAAAAACAACCATGGTATTACCATATTGATTAGCCACAATCACAAATTTTCCGGTTGGGTCGAGTGTAAAATTTCGTGGCCAATTAATGTCATTTCTTACCCATTGAATAGGTTTTACGTTACCTGATTTTTCATCAAACGAACATACCACGATGCTGTTATCGCCTCGGTTAGTTGCATACAAAAAACGACCGTCTTCAGAAAAATGGATGCCAGCTGCTCCATTTGCACCTTTGAACGAGGAAGGCAGAGTGGAAATGTTATGAACAATAACCCCAAATGCTCCTGTGGTATCTCTAGCCAAAATGATTATCCGGCTTTTTAATTCGTTTACTACCGCCATCCATTTCCCGTTAGGAGAAAAGTCAATGTGCCGTGGCCCAACGCCTTTTGGTAAATCAATTTCACCAAAAGGTCGCAACTGATTCTCTTCAATTTTATAGATCAGTACCTTATCGATACCCAAGTCAGCTGAATAGATAAAGTCAGCTTTAGGATCAGCTAAAATGCAATGAGCATGAGGCTCTTTTCCCCAATGTTTATCAATGGTTGCCAATAAACCAATCGCGCCGTTTGATTTGAGAGGATAGAGCGTCACCAAACCACTACCATAACTGGCCGCTCCTAACCATTTCATTGGTTGCAATTCCGCAATGTGACAACTATAACTTCCTTTACCTGATTGATGATTGATGTATCTTAACGAATCTCGATTATCGATCAAAAAAGATGTCAAGCAATACGTAGTATCCATCTCGCCTACCGCCCATATATAATGATTGTTGGCAGAAATGGCCAAATAACTTGGATTTGTTAATCGTGCTACTAAACGTGGCGTTGAAAGTTTTCCAGACTGTGTATCGAACCAGCTTCTATAAATGCCATTGCTTCCCTCGCCGGTGTACGTTCCGATAAACATCGGGATATGCGTTTCTGTCTGTGCTACAATTGACGAGCAACCAGCAAAAAGAGATAAAAGCACTCCAAACAGATAAGTTAGTTTCATCATTATATCGTTCTTTAGTTTATTAATATCAGTCATCTGCCTTTAAAAATAGGTGATTTCTTTCCCATAAATGGATGTGAGTAAATTATTTGCTACACGACTTGCTCCCAACCGGAAAAGCCCATTATTGAGCCATTCCTCGCCTAATATTTCTTTCACGATAGTATAATAATTAACAGCATCAGCAGGCGTAACAATACCTCCGGCGGGTTTGAATCCCACTTTTCTACCTGTCTTTTTATAATATTCGTTGATTGCATTGCACATCACGTAAGCAGCTTCGGGTGTTGCAGCGGGATTCATTTTTCCGGTCGATGTTTTGATAAAATCGGCGCCTGCTTCCATGGCCAACAACGACGCTTTTTTGATTTCCTCTGCATGTTTCAAGGCTCCGGTTTCGAGAATCACTTTGAAATGGGCATCACGACAAGCCGCTTTCAGCTCACTCAATTCCTCAAACACATCTTCATATTGCCCATTTAAAAAACTTCCAACTGAAATTACCACATCAATTTCCGATGCTCCCTCGTGCACAGCTAAGGCCGTTTCAGCCACTTTAACCTCAATGAAAGTTTGTGACGAAGGAAATCCTGCCGACACCGCAGCAATACTCATCGGGACTGACAATGTTTTACGTACAATTCCCGAGAAATTGGGATAAACACAAATGGCAGCCACCGACGGCATATCAGGAAAATGATCTGCAAAGGCATTGACCTTTTCGACCATCGAACCAATGTTCGTGAAGTTATCAGTTGAGTTGAGCGAAGTTAAATCAATAGAGTTAAAGCAACGTTTATACACCTCGATGGTTGAATTTTCCGGTGTTTTTTCAACTAATAAACGGGCAGTTTGATTGGCTACTTCCACATCATCCAATGTGATGCCATAACTTTGAAAAAAAGCATTGAAATCTTTCATTTGTACTTGATTATAAATTGGACATTGAAAGAACAAAAAAACGGATAAAGTACTCGCTGTATGCAAATAATAGATAGCTCTTCCCCCGCTATGCAATTGTTTGACTCAAAACAGATGGGAAAAGCGGCTATTCGCCACTTCATAATTTCATTTAGAGAGCCGGTTACTTTCGTAAATGTTCCTTGTTCTTTGTTTTTACATAGCTTGCAAAGATATTACTTTTTCATCATTTAATGCAGAATCTCTGCTTTGAAAAAAAAAGAAAAAGAGATCGGTTGCTTCTTTTCATCTAACGTTGTTTCCATACAAAAGCATCTATTCTGCATAATTGTCAACGAAAACAACCACGGCATCGATAAAAAAAGTAATTTTGTGGCTTGTTTCGTTGCGATTGGTCACTCAAAAGAGGATTATAGTTTCAAATTGAATTATTTTACGCATTCACTCCATATTCATTCCAATGATTAAAGACTTGTTCATCAAAAAGACGATTGCTCAACTTATAGATCAGTCGGAAAACCACAACACACTGAAACGCCATTTAAATGCCACAAACTTAGTCTTATTAGGTATTGGAGGTGTCATTGGAGCCGGTATTTTCGTACTCACAGGCACTGCTGCAGAAATGCACGCAGGACCAGCATTGGCACTATCATTTATATTATCAGCACTTGGAAGTCTCCTTGCCGGTCTTTGCTATGCTGAGTTTGCCTCCATGATTCCAATATCTGGTAGCGCCTATACTTATGGATATGCCACGATGGGCGAATTTGTGGCATGGATTATTGGCTGGGATTTAATTTTAGAATACCTTTTCGGCTCTGCCACCGTTGCCGTAGGATGGTCGGGTTATGTGATTAGTTTCCTGCACGATTTTGGCATCGCGTTGCCTGCTTCTATTTCTCAAAGCCCCTTTATTTACGACGCTTCTGGGTGGCATCACAGTGGTGCGATCATTAATTTTCCGGCCATGTTTATTATCGGCTTGATGACTACGTTATTGGTCATCGGCATCAAAGAATCTGCGAAAGTCAATAACATAGTTGTTATAATCAAAGTGTCAGTGATTCTGCTTTTTGTAGGGTTTGGCATTGGACATATTCACCTTCAAAATTGGACTCCATTTATTCCCAAAAACACCGGCGTTTGGGGTCAATATGGATTGTCGGGCATTTTAACAGGAGCTGCCGTGGTCTTTTTTGCTTACATTGGATTCGATGCCATATCAACCACTGCTCAAGAGGCAAAAAACCCAAAACGTGATATGCCGATTGGTATTTTAGTCTCATTGGCGATATGTACACTGCTTTACATTGCCGTCAGTTTGACGTTGACAGGCATCGTGAATTATCACAATTTGAACGTGCCGGCTCCTATTGCTTTAGCTATTGACACTGCAGGAGCAAGCTTGATGTGGCTTCGCCCTATCATTAAAATCGGCGCTATCGCAGGATTAAGTTCAGTAGTTTTGGTACTTTTGTTAGGCCAATCACGTATCTTTTTTACGATGGCAAGCGATGGATTGCTTTGGAAAAGTTTTGCCAAAACGCATCCTCGATTTAAAACGCCCTATATCACCACGATTGTTACCGGCAGTTTTGCCGCATTATTTGCCGGACTCTTCCCCATTGGGTTATTGGGAGAATTGGTTTCCATCGGTACACTTCTTGCCTTTGTCATCGTCTCCATAGGCATCATCATTCTACGCAAAAAAGAGCCTGATGCTCCACGTTCGTTCAAAACACCATGGGTACCGTTCATTCCCATTCTGGGCGC
>DAHXOX010000194.1 GCA_027364655.1 Paludibacter sp.
CCAAATGAAGAAGATTTAAAAGTAACTTCGCTTACAACTTACTATAACGACTTAAAAGCAAAAAATACAGATGTGCTTGTTCCAACCGTTCAACTAAGTAATGCCCGTATTTCTCGAAACAACATTCTATACAGACCATTAACAGGGTTGGTAGATATAGCTTTTGACACTAAAGTGTATATTAAATCCGTATTTGGAGCAACAAGCCCCCAATTCAAACAAGTATCAAAGCTGAACTTCACAGTACGTAGCTAACAAGTTATTACAATAAACTGCGGTTATCAAACAGGTAACCGCAGTTTCACATACAACGACTACAAAAAGCAAATAGCCTCCCTAGAAAAAGAAGTAACCTTCGCATAAAGAGAAATAGTGACCGTAGAAATAGAAATAGTCTTGGTGGAAAAGGAAATAACTACCGTAGAAAAGGAAGTAGCCTCAGTATAAATGGAAATAACGTCCGTAGAAAAGGAAGTAAGCTCCGTATAAAAGGGAACAGTCTCGGCAGAAAAGGAAATGACGACCGTAGAAATGGAAATAGCCTCGGTAGAAAAAGAAACAACGAACAAGTTAATCGCAACAACGGCCTAGCTGCTAACATACGCCTATGTTCATTGGCTGGCTGACGTGCATTCCGGCGGTTTTGCTCCCGCATTCCCTTGTCGTTTCACGACAGCGAATGCTCCCGCAAACCGCCAAATGCCCATATCCTCGGTCGACACTCCGAATGCTTGCGGCGTGGGTTATTCATTATCAAACATGGAACTGCTATTGCCAGATACGGGGATATTAACATGACGGTAATTAATCATTGGGACAGTTGCAAATTGAATCTCTCGTTCTCTTATCGCTTCGGGACGGATAATTTCAAGACGCGAGCCAATCGGGCCACGTCATCGAGTGAAGAAGAGCGTCGCAGCGCAAAATAATGATAAATGCGCATTGGGTTACATCGTTGTTTCGAGTAGATAAAGCAAAAAAGATTGCTTATACATAGCGTGCATTCATGTTTCTTTGTATTTCAATATTAACCACTTCGTTGCGAAACGAGGTGGTTTTTTCGTTGTCTGAAGCCGTTGTTTGATGAAGGATGTCCATTACATTGAGGATCAATGCCAATTCAGAATTACTAAAAGAAGTGTTTCCCTCGTATTTAGTCGTAAAATATAATCAAAAGGACAACCGATATATCGCCGTCTCTTTGTCGAGTATAGTCAATGAAATGAAAGACAATATTTAGCTCAACGCACATGAATCTCTCGCTCCGTTGAAAAGCACGCATAGGTATTGTTCACCAAAAATATTATCGTTACATTTGTGCTTCCATTGGTAACCTCCACAAAAGAATGATAATAACCTCTGCATGAACCATATACGAAACTTCTGTATTATCGCTCACATTGATCATGGCAAAAGTACATTAGCTGATCGGTTGCTCGAAACAACACAAACCATTGCCGGCAAAGATTTGCAGGCTCAAGTGTTGGATAATATGGATTTGGAGCGGGAACGTGGCATTACCATTAAAAGCCATGCCATTCAGATGGATCATGTGCATCGAGGGAACCATTACATTCTCAATTTGATTGATACTCCGGGTCATGTTGATTTTTCCTACGAAGTTTCTCGTTCCATTGCTGCTTGCGAAGGTGCTTTATTGATTGTTGATGCCACTCAAGGGATTCAGGCTCAAACGATTTCAAACCTTTACATGGCTATTGAGCATGATCTGACCATTATTCCTGTGATGAATAAGATGGATATGGATAGCGCTATGCCTGATGAGGTGGAGGATCAGATTGTGGAATTGTTGGGGTGTAAACGAGAAGAAATTATTCGAGCAAGCGGAAAAACGGGATTAGGTGTCGATGAGATATTGGAAGCTATCGTGGAGCGAATTTCGCCTCCCATAGGCGATCCTGAAGCTCCATTACAATGTCTTATCTTCGATTCGGTTTTCAACTCCTTTCGTGGTATCATTGCTTATTTCAAAATAGTGAATGGAACGATTCATAAAGGCGATTGGGTGAAATTTGTGAATACCGAGAAAGAGTACGAAGCGGATGAAATTGGCGTTTTAAAGCTCACTATGTCGCCTCGCGATATCTTAAGTGCCGGCGATGTCGGATACATTATTTCGGGGATTAAGACCTCCAAAGAGGTAAAAGTGGGGGATACCATTACCCACGTGAAAAGACCATGCGCAAACATCATTGCCGGATTTGAGGAGGTGAAACCGATGGTCTTTGCAGGCGTTTATCCCATTGATACTGATGAATTTGAAGAACTTCGCTCTTCGATTGAGAAATTGCAGCTTAACGATGCTTCGCTAACTTTTGAACCCGAGTCGTCATTGGCGCTTGGTTTTGGTTTCCGCTGTGGATTTTTGGGTTTATTGCACATGGAGATTATTCAAGAACGGCTTGATCGTGAGTTTGATATGAATGTGATAACGACCGTTCCCAACGTGAGTTATCGAGTGCACACAAAACAAGGGGCAACCATTGATGTGCATAACCCGTCAGGATTACCAGAACCAACTTCGATTGATTTTATTGAAGAACCTTATATTCGGGCTTCCGTCATAACCAAAACTGATTTTTTAGGAGCCATAATGACACTCTGTCTCGGGAAAAGAGGCATATTATTAAAACAGGATTTCATTTCGAGTAATCGTGTGGAAATTATTTTTGATATGCCTTTGGGCGAAATCGTGTTCGACTTTTACGACAAACTGAAAAGCATTTCTAAAGGATATGCTTCGTTTGATTATCATTTACACGATTATCGTGAGTCCAACCTGGCCAAGTTGGATATCTTGTTAAACGGAGAACCCGTTGATGCGCTTTCGTCGTTAACGCATGTCGACAATGCATATTCATTAGGTCGCCGGATGTGCGAAAAACTGAAAGAATTGATTCCCCGTCAACAATTTGACATTGCTATTCAGGCTGCTATCGGAGCTAAGATTATTGCACGAGAAACCATCAAAGCGGTGCGCAAGGATGTGACTGCCAAGTGCTACGGTGGCGATATTTCGCGTAAACGTAAACTGTTGGAAAAACAGAAGAAAGGGAAGAAAAAGATGAAACAAATTGGTTCTGTCGAGGTTCCACAAAAAGCGTTTTTAGCTGTATTGAAATTAGATTAAATAGCAGAAGGATTGAATGTTTTTAGACTGAATATTAAGATTCAATCCGATTGCCGAACATATATTCATTGCGTCAATTATTTTATTGTTGAGCTATGGCAAAAAAAGAAATATCGCCACGGACAAAAAAGTGGATCAAAGCCTTTTGGCTTACTTTCGTAAGTTTTATCTTGTTGATTGTCATGGTTTTTGTGGCTATTGCAAATGGGTGGATTGGTTATTTACCTCCTATAAATGAGCTTCAAAATCCTAACAATCACTATGCTTCCGAGATTTATTCGTCCGATATGAAGCTTTTGGGAAGTTTTTCGTTAAGTCAGGGAAATCGACTGGCAGAGTCTTATCAACATCTTTCTCCAAACATTATTAATGCTTTAGTTGATACAGAAGATTCCCGTTTTTATGAGCATTCGGGCATTGATGGATGGGCGTTGGCGCGTTCCATTATTCTTCGAGGTATTTTTCAGATTAGAAGTGCAGGTGGTGCCAGTACTTTGACGCAACAATTGGCGAAGCAACTTTATTCGCCACCTGCTCAGAATTTCTTTATGCGGGCATTGCAAAAACCGATAGAGTGGGTGATTGCCGTTAAATTGGAGCGTCTCTACACCAAGGAAGAGATTTTGAACATGTATCTCAATCAATTCGATTTTCTGAACAACGCCGTCGGTATTAAATCGGCAGCGCATGTTTATTTTAGCACAACACCTGATAAGCTAACTATTGATCAGGCAGCTATGTTGGTGGGTATGTGTAAAAATCCTGCGTTTTTTAATCCATTACGAAACAAAGAACGTGCTCGGGGAAGACGCAATACGGTATTGATGCAAATGTATAAGGCAAATGATTTATCGAAAGCACAACTGGATTCGTTAAGTGCACTACCTCTCGAAATTAAGTATCAACGAGTAGATCACAAGTTAGGATCGGCGCCTTATTTTCGTGAATATTTACGACAAATACTGACGGCAGACAAACCTGTTAAGTCGGATTATGCAAGTTGGGAAAATCAGGCTTATATTGACGATTCGATTGCTTGGGCAACGAATCCGCTGTATGGATTTTGCCATAAAAACAAGAAACCGGATGGATCATACTATAATTTGTATACTGACGGATTGAAAATTTATACAACCATCGATTCGCGCATGCAACTTTACGCCGAACAAGCGGTGCATGAGCAGATGACTTCACTGCAAGCAAAATTCTTCAAAGAAAAGAAAGGTCGAACGTACGCTCCATTTTCTCGTATGCTTTCGCAGTCAGAAATTGACGACATTATGAATCGTTCGATGAAATTGTCGGATCGTTATCGTAAAATGAAACAAGAAGGCGCTTCGTCAGCAGCGATTCAGCAAGCATTCAACACCAAAGTGCCGATGCAAGTCTTTTCGTATAACGGGACCATTGATACAGTGATGACACCAATGGATTCTATTCGCTACATCAAATATTTCTTGCGTTGTGGTTTTATCTCTATGGATCCGTCTAATGGTCACGTGAAAGCATATATCGGCGGCCCTGATTTCAGTATGTTCCAATATGATATGGCTACTGCCGGAAGGCGTCAGATAGGATCGACCGTGAAACCGTTTCTCTATTCATTGGCAATGGAAGAAGGTTTTTGGCCTTGCAGTACCGTGATGAATGATACCATCACGTTTGCTTTGGGGAATGGACAATATTGGACACCACGAAATGATAACAATAATCGCCGCGGTGAAATGGTAACGTTGCAATGGGGTATTGCTCAGTCAAATAACTGGGTGACCGCTCATTTGATGAGGAATTTTACACCTATGGCCATGGTACACATGATAAGAGCCTTTGGCATTCAAGGATATATCCCTCCGGTATGGTCATTGTGTGTTGGGCCAAATGAAGTATCGGTACAAGAGATGGTTGATGCCTATACTACTTTTGCTAACCAAGGTATTCGCGTGAATCCTATTTATGTTACCCGCATTGAAGATAGTAATGGCACAGTCATTGCTTCATTTAGCCCTCGAATGTCTGAAGTTTTCAATGAGTTAACTTCGTATAAAATGCTTACGTTACTTCGAGGTGTGGTTGATGGCGGTACAGCCAGCCGGCTGCGTTATCAATATGGATTCAAAGGGCAGTTAGGCGGTAAAACAGGAACAACACAAAATAATTCTGATGGTTGGTATATTGGATTTACCCCAAGTTTAGTTTCAGGTGTTTGGGTTGGTGGAGAAGACCGAGCTGTTCATTTCGATTATTTAAGTGAAGGACAAGGAGCTAGCATGGCATTGCCAATATGGGCATTATTCATGAAAAAGGTTTATGCTGATCCATCGTTAGGATATTCGGAAACTGAAACTTTTAAAGTTCCAAGTACATATGATCCTAATGCTGGTTGTGATGGAGGAACTCCAGATCAGAACGCAAATGCTTCACAATCGCCACCACCAGCGGAATCGTATTAAATAAGTTATGTCTTGGAGTCTCATCGGTCTTTAAATGTAAAGAATAAATGTAACCAGATGAAAGCTAAATTATTGGGCTTTTTATTGATGATCATCCCTTTTGTCGGGGTTTCCGCTCAAATCAATACGGATCGGGTGATGGCGATTGGGCAAAACGCCTTGTATTTCCAAGATTATGTGTTAGCCATTCAATATTTTAATCAGGTCATTACTGTTAAACCCTATTTGGCAGAGCCCTATTTTTATAGAGCCATTGCTAAAATTCAATTAGAAGATTATGTCGGGGCAGAAGCTGATTGTACCTCTGCGTTAGCATTGAATCCTTTTATGCCTGGCGCTTATTATGCACGGGGATTTGCTCGTGTCAAACTGAATGATTTGAAAGGGGCCGAATCTGATTTAGCAAAATCATTGGAATACAATCCTGATAATCCGGATCTTTTGCGAATTCGCATTTGGGTGTATGAACTTGAAAAGAAATATGATAAAGCGTTGGCAGATATTGATGCCCTCGATAAGAAAAACAAGAAAGAAGATAGCCAATTGGCTATGGATAAGGGGCAGGTATTGCTTGAAAAGGGAGATACGTTAGGTGCTATGCAAAGTTTTACCACAGCAATTGATGCCGACAGTACCAAGAGTTACGCATGGAGCGCACGTGCCACGCTAAAGTTGCAAGTGCACGATAATGCCGGTGCATTATATGATCTGAATAAAGCCATAGCGTTGAAATCAACCTATGCCGGCGATTATATTAACCGTGGATTACTCAATTATTGGAATAAAAATTATCGGGGAGCTTTTGCCGATTACGACAAAGCTATTGAGCTGGATGGTCAAAGTTTGACAGCCCATTTCAATCGGGGGATGCTTCGTTCGGAAGTGGGTGATTTGAATAATGCTATTCTCGATTTCAATAAAGTCATTGAATTAGACCCCGAAAATTATGATGCTTATTATCAGCGTGCAATATTGGATAGTGAAACAGGTAATCTGAATCAGGCGATCAAAGACTATAGCAAAATCATTGAGCGTTATCCGAATTTTTCACCGGCCTATTGGGGACGATCACACGTGAAACAACTTTTGCGTGATGCCAAAGGCGCTTATTTAGATCAAGTGACAGCACAAAACCTTGAAAAGAAACGTCCTGAAACAACTAAGAAGGAAGATGTTGATACATCGGCTAAAATGGCAAAGGCGGCAAAACCGGCAGAAGCAAAAGCGGCTATCTTCAACGACATGTTGGCCCGTACCGGAAAATCATCCGACAATGCATCGCAACAAGGCGAGATTCGCGGAGCTATTCAAAATATTAATATCGATATTGCCAATGAACCTAATTTCGTGATTAGTTTCTACAGCAAAGAAAACCAATTGAAGCGACTCAATTACTACTATGAGGGATTGGACTTATACAACAAGAAAAACGGATTGAGTGCACCGCTAAAGATTACAAACACTGATATTGCTTTGACGAGCGATATGGCGCAAACACATTTTACCAATATTAAAATGTTAAGTGATCGGATTAAAGCAAATCCTTCAGATGCTGACAGCTATTTCATGCGCGGTGTCAATTATGTAACCGTGCAAGACTATGCCAACGCGTTGGATGATTTTACCAAAGCTATTAATTTACGCCCCGATTTTATGTTAGCTTATTTTTGTCGCGCCAACACACTCTATAAATTGCTTGATTTCAAGATGAATAATTCTAGCGGTCAAAAGACAGATATTACGTTGCAAAATATTTATAAACATGACTTTGATGTTATCTTGGACGATTACAATAAAGCGATTCAGCTGGCGCCTAATTTTGCATTTGCACGCTTCAATGAAGGAAATCTGTTGGGTCAGGAAAAAGACTTTCAATCGGCTATTGACAGTTATACAGAAGCTATCAAAACACAACCCGATTTTGCTGAAGCCTATTTTAATCGTGGCTTAGCATATCTCTATATTAATGATACGAAAAGAGGCGTTGCCGATCTGAGTCAAGCAGGTGAGTTGGGAATTTACCAAGCCTACAATGTTATGAAACGCATTTCTGATTCTCAAAATTAATTATTGCGGAAGGAAATATCTTTTATATTTTTATAACTTTGTCCTTTTATTGACAGGATTACCAACCCTGTTAATTTCTTAATTTTTGCACTATGATGAAAACAGTCACCATTAAAGACAAAGAATTTTCCGTTTCTATTTCGGCAGAGAAAATTCAAGAGGCAGTTGCCAACGTAGCCGAACAGATCAATTGGGATTTGGCAGGGAAAAATCCTTTGTTTTTAGTTGTGCTGAATGGCGCTTTCATGTTTGCTGCCGATTTAATGCGCCATGTTACCATCCCTTGCGAAATAACGTTTATCAAGTTGTCATCATACGAGGGAACGCAAAGCACGGGAGTGGTGAAAGAAATTTTCGGACTCAACGAAAGCGTCGCAGGGCGCACGGTGGTGGTGGTTGAGGACATAGTTGATACAGGAATCACGATGGAACGAATTGTAGGTTCATTACGTGAAAAAGGAGCTTCCGACATCCGTGTTGCGACTTTTTTCCTGAAGCCTGATTCATTAAAACGCGATGTGCCACTTAATTATGTTGCACTAAAGATTCCAAACCAATTTATTGTCGGATATGGATTAGATTACGATGGCTATGGACGTAACTTGAAAGAAATTTACACGTTAAAATCGTAATCGTCAGAAGAAATAAAATAGTAAATTGAATATCAACATTCTACAAAGGATGCATTATTTTGGTCATCATGAAACATCTTATTTTGTTTGGTGCTCCCGGCTCGGGAAAAGGAACTCAAAGTGCCCTTATTGCTGAAACCTATCAATTAGAACATCTTTCCACCGGTGACATGTTGCGAGCCGAAATTGCAAAGCAAACGGAGTTGGGAAAATTAGCGGACAGTTATATTTCTCAAGGTCTTTTATTGCCCGACGCGCTCATTATTGATTTGTTAAAGAACGTGTTACAACAATTGAGTGAAGATACAAAAGGAATTATTTTTGATGGATTTCCACGCACAGTGGCTCAGGCTATTGCACTCGATTCGTTAGTTGCAGAATTTAATCAAGAGATATTAATGCTCATTGAAATTACAGTCGAAACTCCCGAACTTATCGAACGATTGGTTCAGCGAGGAAAGCTAATGGGACGTAGCGATGATAATCCCACCACAATACAGCACCGATTAGAAGTATATCATCAACAGACTGAGCCTGTTATTGATTTTTATAAACAAGCAGGAAAATATACTCATGTTGATGGCAATGGAACAATTGAGCAGATTTTCGATCGTATTCGTCTCATTTTAGACCCATTAGTTGCCATAAACGTATAAACTTAATCCCACTTTTTCACAACTGAAACAGTATGAAGACTTCCCAGGAAATTCGTCAATCTTTTCTTGATTTTTTTGCCTCAAAGCAACACCGCATAGTTCCGTCAGCGCCGATGGTCATTAAAGATGATCCTACACTGATGTTTACTAATGCAGGGATGAATCAATTCAAAAACATTATTTTGGGGAATGATCCAATCATTTATCCGCGTATTGCCGATAGTCAAAAATGTTTACGCGTCAGCGGAAAACATAACGACCTCGAAGAAGTTGGCCATGATACCTACCATCATACTATGTTCGAAATGTTAGGCAATTGGTCGTTTGGCAACTATTTCAAGAAGGAAGCCATCGAATGGGCTTGGGAATATTTGACGGATGTGTTAGGCCTTGATAAACAACGTCTTTATGTGACTGTTTTTGAAGGATCACCAGCTGAAGGATTGGAACGCGATCAGGAAGCCGCAGGCTATTGGGAAAAACTCATCGATCCCAAGCGGATTATTAATGGAAATCGAAAAGATAATTTTTGGGAAATGGGCGATACAGGGCCTTGTGGGCCTTGCTCTGAAATTCATATTGACATTCGTCATGACTCGGAACGTGCTAAAATAGACGGTCTCACGTTGGTGAATCAAAGTCATCCACAAGTGATTGAAATATGGAATTTGGTGTTTATGCAATACAATCGCAAGGCGGATAGTTCACTCGAACCTCTTCCGGCAAAAGTGATTGATACAGGCATGGGCTTTGAACGTCTTTGCATGGCTATTCAAGGAAAGCTATCGAATTACGATACCGACGTGTTTCAACCTATTATCCACGAAATAGCTTCTTTATGCCACATTCCTTACGGCAAACAGGCAAAAACTGATATTGCCATGCGTGTGGTGGCCGATCATATTCGCACCATTGCGTTTGCTATCACTGACGGACAGTTGCCTTCGAATGTGAAAGCCGGCTATGTCATTCGACGCATTTTACGTCGCGCGGTGCGTTACGGATACACATTCCTCGATCAGAGACAACCCTTTATGTATCGTCTTTTGCCTTCTTTGTTGCAGACAATGGGCGAAGCTTATCCTGAACTAAGAAAACAAAAAACATTGATCGAGAAAGTAATTAAAGAAGAGGAAGAGTCTTTTCTGCGTACGTTAGAAACCGGCATCCGGCTTTTGGATAAAGTGATGACAGATACCAAAACAGCCGGTCACGTAATGATCAGCGGCCATGACGCATTCACATTGTACGATACTTATGGATTTCCACTTGATTTGACTGAATTGATTTTGAAAGAACATGGACTTTCACTCGATTTGGCTGCATTTCAAGTGGAAATGCAAAAACAAAAAGAGCGCGCCCGTAATGCCGCTGCCATAGAAACAGGCGATTGGGTGATTGTGCGAGAGGGTGAAACAGAATTTGTAGGATATGATAACACTGAAAGTGAAGCGAGAATCCTTCGCTATCGTGAAATCAAGCAAAAAAACAGTCAGTTTTTTCAACTTGTACTCGACCACACTCCTTTCTATGCTGAAATGGGAGGCCAGGTTGGTGACAAAGGATGGTTACTTAATGACAAGGAAGAGATTATCATTGTTGATACGAAAAGAGAAAATAATTTAGCGGTGCACATTGCTTCTCAATTGCCCGATGATCCTTCTGCATCATTTGTGGCAAAGGTTGATATCTCCAAGCGGCAAGCTACTGAAAATAACCATACTGCAACGCACTTGTTACATGAAGCACTTCGCCAGATTTTGGGAACACATGTAGAACAAAAAGGATCGTTCGTATCACCCGATGCTTTACGATTCGATTTCTCGCATTATCAAAAATTGAGTGAAGAGGAATTGCAGCGGGTAGAAGAGTTAGTGAATCAGAAAATTAGAGAAAATAGACCATTGAATGAATTTCGTCATGTTCCTATTGCCCAAGCGCGTGAATTAGGTGCTATGGCGCTTTTTGGTGAAAAATATGGTGATGATGTGCGGGTGATTCAATTTGGTTCTTCAATTGAACTTTGCGGCGGAACTCATGTAAAAGCTACCGGAGAAATCGGTTTTTTCAAAATTGTGGCCGAAAGCTCGGTGGCAGCAGGCATTCGTCGTATTGAAGCGGTAACAGCCGAAGGAGCCGATTTGTTTGTGAAACATCAACAAGAATTGATTAAGACGATACGTGAGAAGTTGCATCATGCGCCAAACATTTTGCAAGGGTTGCAAAAAATGGTCGATGAACATGCGTTGTTATCAAAACAAATAGAACAATATCGACAGGAAAAGATTGAGCAATTGCAAACAGAACTCATGCGGCAATCAACTTTTGTGGGCGATATCCGCATTATTTCATGGAAAGGGGAGGTGCATCCTGAAGTAGTACGCACGGTGGTGACACGCCTTAAAGCCGCTTTTTCGAATGAGAAATTAGCTGTAGTGGCGGGAACGCAATATGAAGGAAAGCCAACCTTAACAGTTTTGTTGAGTCAATCGTTAGTAGATGCCGGCTATAATGCCTCAAATATGGTTCGTCAAGCAGCTGTTGCTATTGATGGACGTGGCGGAGGGCAACCATTCTTAGCTACAGCTGGTGGTAAAAAG
>DAHXOX010000196.1 GCA_027364655.1 Paludibacter sp.
TCAAGCAAAAAAAGTGCCAACACAATACCGCCAACAAATAGAATGCCATAATAACGAATGGATATGCCAAACACTTTGACAATCTCAGGATCGACATTCCAATGAATAAATAAATCCATAGGTAGTAATTTTCAATTAAAATATTAGTATTCTTATCAAGCTATTATCGATAAAACTGCCATGCTCTTTTTGCAAGGCAATGCGAAATTTTACATCACTTTTTTTCACAAGGTTCTGGATAGTCGATGGTATAATGCAACCCGATGCTTTCCTTGCGCAGCATAGCATGCTTAATGATCAAATATCCCACACTGATGATATTACGAAGTTCGCAAATTTCTTTCGACACAATGGAACGATCAAATAAACTTTCTGTTTCGCGGTAGAGAATTTCGAGTCGCGCCATGGCTCGTTGCAAACGAAGGTTGGAACGAACGATGCCCACATACGCTGTCATAATTTGCTCTACCTCTTTCACGCTTTGAGTAATTAACACCATCTCCTCCGGCAACGAAGTTCCGGCGTCGTCCCAATCAGGCACTTCCACAAAGGAAAGTTGGTGTATGCGTTGCACGGCATCTTTGGCAGCAGCATCGGCAAAAACCACTGCTTCGATCAAAGAGTTTGATGCCAGACGATTTGCGCCATGCAATCCGGTGCGGCTGCATTCGCCAACTGCATACAAGCGATCGATAGAAGAATGAGCATTCAGATCGACCTTAATACCACCACACAAATAGTGTGCTGCGGGTGCCACAGGAATCATATCCCGCGTAATATCGACACCAAGGCTCAAACATTTTTGATAAATCATCGGGAAATGTTCTTTTGTCTCCTCTGCATCTTTATGCGTCACATCCAAATAGACACAATCGTCGCCACGATTCTTCATCTCATTGTCAATAGCACGAGCCACCACATCGCGTGGAGCTAACGCACCGCGTACATCATATTTGTGCATAAACTCTTTACCATCACGCGTCCGCAACACAGCGCCATAGCCACGCATAGCCTCCGTAATCAAAAAGGATGGTCGTTCGCCGGGATGATATAACGCTGTAGGATGAAACTGAACAAACTCCATGTCAGAAATCACTCCTCGTGCACGATGCACCATTGCAATGCCATCGCCGGTGGCAATGGGAGGATTGGTGGTAGTCTGATATACATTGCCAATGCCTCCGGTAGCCAATAAAGTAACTTTCGCTAAAAAGGTATCAATGCGACGAGTACGATGATCCAACACATAAGCACCAAAACATGCAACGTTGGGTGTGTGGCGCGTAACGATTTGTCCTAAATGATGCTGCGTAATAAGATCGATGGCAAAATGATAGTTATAAACATCAATATTGGGATTTTGCATCACGCTCTTCACTAAGGACTCCTGAATTTCACTGCCGGTAGAATCTTTGTGGTGTAAAATACGAAACTCGGAATGACCTCCTTCGCGGTGTAAGTCGAAATGTCCCGAGTCATCTTTATCGAAATCAACGCCCCAATGAATCAGTTCATCAATTTGAGCAGGAGCTTCGCGTACCACTTTTTCTACCGCAGCCTTGTCACAAAGGAAATCACCGGCTATCAGCGTGTCTTGAATATGTTTCTCAAAATTATCTGTTTGTAGCATCACCGTGGCAACGCCTCCCTGAGCATAGAATGTATTGGCTTCTTCCAGCGATGTTTTGGTTAAAATAGCTACTTTACCTTTACCGGCAACCTTAAGTGCAAAACTCAGTCCGGCAATACCACCTCCAATGACCAAAAAATCATATCGATACTGCATTTTTTCTTCTTTATGAAGTTTGTAAAGACGCATCGGTTAATCAAAATGACTAATTCAACGCATTCATTACTTACTCTTTCATTTTCACGAAGCAAAGATACTCTTTTTTCAGGACTTGAGACAAACACCCCAATTTTTGCTTTTTTGTCAACAATTTGCACTCAAAACAGCTATCTTTGTTTCACGAACAACCAAGAGAGAGTAACGCTTATCCTATGGCTACATCCATGACAAAAAATTATTTTGGAATGTACATCCTGACAACTACATGCAATTCATGCTATCAATCTTTCTTTTTACACCTTAATCCTGTCTCCGCTAAAAAACCAACTACAAGAAAGGCTCTTGATATTCAAGCCTTTTTTTGCAAAAATGAAAAAGCACACTTCAATCAACAATGAACTCTAGTTTGAAGATCAGCCATCTGATTATCAAAAAGTATGCAACACTTGAGACTTACTTTATGTTTCCAACTTATTTTTGCTGTCGATTTAATGATTAAACTCATTCTAATGAAAGCTCGCTACAGCACGAATAAGATATGAATCAATGAGCCGACATCCATTTCCCATCAACCAAACCACCTATGAACTCAAAAATAATTATTTATCAACTGCTCCCTCGTCTTTTCGGCAACACAAATACGTCCGTCATACCTCATGGAGACATAGAAGCAAACGGATGCGGTAAATTTCAAGACATAACAGGACAAGCACTCCATGAGATCAAGAAATTAGGCATTACGCACGTGTGGTTTACAGGCATCATTGAGCATGCCACTCAAACCGATTACTCAACTTACGGCATTGCCAAAGACCATTCGGCGGTTGTAAAAGGGAAAGCCGGTTCTCCGTATGCTATCAAAGATTATTACGATGTCGATCCCGACTTAGCCGTCGATGTAGCCCGTCGCATGGAAGAATTTGAAGCCTTAATAGCACGTACACACCAACAGGAACTCAAAGTACTGATTGATTTTGTACCCAATCACGTAGCGCGACAATATCATTCGGATGCAAAACCGATTGAAACATCCGATCTGGGCGAACATGACAACCTCACACAGGCTTTCGATCCTCAAAACAATTTCTACTACCTACCAAAAAAACAGTTTGCAGGACAGTTCAATTTAATAGGAAACGAAGAGACCCCGTATGTGGAGTTTCCGGCCAAAGCAACAGGCAACGACCAGTTTACATCGCGACCAACCATAAACGACTGGTACGAAACCATCAAGCTCAACTATGGGATTGATTATGTAAATGGTCATACGCAACATTTTGACCCAATCCCCGATACCTGGCATAAGATGCGAGACATTTTGTTGTTTTGGGCAAACAAAGGCATTGATGGATTTCGATGTGACATGGCCGAAATGGTGCCGGTGGAATTCTGGGGATGGGCAATTCCGCAAGTAAAAACAGCTTTCCCCGACGTGCTGTTTATAGCCGAGATTTACAACCCGGCAGCCTATCGTCACTTTCTTGAGATCGGTAAATTTGATCTTCTTTATGACAAAGTGGGCATGTACGACACGCTTCGCGCCATTATTAGCGATTACGAGTCAGCACGAGCTATCAGTGTAGCCTGGCAAAAAGAGAGCGATATTTTGCCTCGCATGCTTTTCTTTCTCGAAAATCATGACGAACAACGCGTTGCATCATCATTTTTTGCCAACGATCCGCAGCAAGCCATACCGGGAATGATTGTGGCAGCAACCATCAGCACATCGCCGGTGATGATTTATTTTGGACAAGAATTAGGAGAAAAAGCTGCCAATGCCGAAGGCTTTAGCGGTGAAGATGGACGAACAACCATTTTTGATTATTGGAGTATTGACACTATTCGCCGCTGGTACAATCAGGGAAAATGCGACGGAACACTTCTCACACCTGAAGAGCAACAACTTCGGGCATTTTATCAACGCCTGTTAACCCTTACATTACAAGAAAAAACCATCGCCGAAGGGGAAATGTTTGATCTGATGTATGTCAATTATGACAATCCCCATTTTAATGCCGACAAACACTTTGCCTTTTTGCGCAAAACAGATGATTCTCTTTTATTGATCTGTGTCAATTTTGATGCAATCTGTGAAGATATTGAGATAAATATTCCACAACACGCCTTCGCCTATTTACAATTACCCGATGATACAGAAGTATTGCCCACTAACTTATTGACGGACGAAACAGAACCTTTACAACTGTTTAGTTCACATCAACCATTTCGGATGCATCTCAAAGCCAACAGTGGAAAGATTCTTAAGCTGCATAGAAAGTAGATGGCAGAAATCGAGAAGGAGTATAGTGCTTAGTGTATATAATCTGCCCTGTTATTCAATTATTCAATCTCATTGTTCATTGTTCAATCCAGCAGGTCCATGATTTCTTCTTGATTTAGTTTTTCCAATGGATTATTTGAAGTGACAAATGTATCGGCTAATTTTGATTTAGCATCTTGCAGGTTGCGTATCTTTTCTTCAATCGTTTCGGATGAGATAAAACGCGAAACCATCACTTTCTTATCCTGTCCAATGCGATGTGCGCGACTGATTGCCTGCCATTCGGCAGCAGGATTCCACCAAGGATCGATAAGAAACACATAATCCGCAGCGGTAAGGTTCAAGCCGACACCGCCTGCTTTCAATGAGATAAAAAAGCAATGAACATCCGGTTCAGTCATAAACTTATTGATTTCAGCTTCTCTGTTTGTAGCTGCCGTAGCACCCGTTAACCAGGCATATTTCCAATGCTGACGATCGAAATGATTGGCCAATATCCGCAAATGCTTCACGAAAGAAGAAAACACCAACACTTTGTGGTTTTCAGCTTTTAAAGTCTCAAAGCGCATCACGATTTGTTCAAACTTACCGGAATCGCCATCATACTTAGCATCCATCAGGATAGGATGATTGGCTAACAATCGCAAACGGGTCAATCCTTGCAACACAGTCCAAGCCATTAATTTGGGGTGCAATGCCATTTCATTTTCCAACAAACTATTGCGCAGCCTGTTCTTTTCAATATTGTACCGTGCCTGCTGTTCTTCGCTCATATCACAATAGACCGTTTCGTCCGACAAGGCAGGCAATTCAGGGGCAACCTCTTCTTTCGTTCGTCGCAAGATAAACGGTTGAATCATGCGCAACAAGGCCTCTTCTTTTTCTTTATTGTTCTTATTAATCGGATTGATATAGGCATTCCGAAACGTAGAATAACTACCCAGCAACCCTTCGTTGACAATATTAAGTTGTGTCCATAAATCGCCCAGCGAATTCTCTACCGGAGTTCCTGTCAATACAACTTTATATTGAGCATCAATTTGCTTCACAGCTTTGTACGATAATGAATCAGGGTTCTTAACAAATTGGCTTTCATCTAAAATGAAATGATGAAAAGTGCACGATTGCAAAAAATTAATGTCAACACGAAGCGTTCCGTACGTTGTAAGAACCACATCGTAAAAGTGGAATACTTTGTTGATGTCGGGCGTTTTCAAACGTTTGGCACCGGCATAGACATATACTTTCAGATTGGGCGCAAACCGTTTCAACTCATTTTGCCAGTTATGAATCAAGGAAGTAGGCATCACAATGAGCGAAGTAGCTTTCGTATTGTCGTCAGAGAACATGGACAATTGAACCATATCGCCATTTGTCTGAGGTATTTTGTCGGCAATAGGAAAAGCACTTGAATCAAAGGAGATTGATACAGAATGCAAAGCAGCGATATATTGCAATAGAGCAATGGTTTGTATCGTTTTTCCCAATCCCATATCGTCGGCTAAACAACCTCCGAAATGATTTTCGAAAAGATGCACTAACCACGAAAAACCATCCCGTTGATAATGGCGCAACGTGGCCTGAAGCCGTTGGGGAACATCGGGAATTCCATTTGAAAAAGGTAATAACTCCGTTTGTTTATCGACTAAGGAATCAATTAAACGAAAGTGGTATTTCTTTAACCGAACATGGGCTTCGGATTTATGGCTGAACAGCATCAATTCATAATAGCGCGAAAACCAATCCTGAGGCAGAATTGCAACGGAACCGTCAGGTAAAACATACTCGTGAATATCGTTGAGAATATGGTGTCGAAACCGAATGAATGGGATGCGAAACTCACCAAAAAGCGCTTCAACCTTCATATCAAACCAGTCTTGCTTCGTTTCCATTTCCGAAGTATGAATCGACATTTCGCCCAAGAAATAGCTTTTGTCACGAAGATTTTGCGAAAACTCAAAGTGTTTCAAAAGATCAACATGCTCACGCAACCATTCAACCATCGAAGCTATGTTTGCAAAAGAATCATCTTCCTGCGTCTTCTTAATTGCAAAATAATTGACACCCGATCTTTTCAACCCATTATTCAATAATAGATTAATCAACGATTTCTCCCATGTTTTGTCGAGATAAAACCACGATAAGCCAGTTTGTCCATCACGTTCTTCATCGAATACTATTTTGCGATCCGGCTCATCTATCATATATCTTTTTGTCCCATATTGAAAATTCAGAAATAAAATAGGTTCGTTATTCCAATCGCTTTCAAACACAAGGATTGCTTTCTTTTCGGGATCTATATGTTGAATATCAATTCCTTCAGCATTCACTTCGTATTTTTCCAAACAACTTCGAACAAACTTTTTAATATATGTCTTTTCGGATGAAGCAGGAACATCAATTTGTTTTTTGGTGAAAAATGGAAGTAACTTTTTTATATCGATATCATTGAAAACATACAATTTTCGATTGACAACCAACATGGCAGGTGCACTACAAAGCACAAAATAGGAAGTGGAATGCAAATCAAGTTCTTCGTTCTTACATCTCAAACGAATCAAATAATGCAATCCCGTTTCATGATCCTTTTTGAAATGAAACACAGCCTGCGACAAAGCGTCCGAAACCACCACCTTGTCCGTATCATACAAACCGCGCGTTCTCACACCATCTCGAATGTATAAAGGAAGTTGCGTATCAATCAACAAGTCAATGATTTTACGATGAACATTCTCAATGTAAGGGCGAATGTATTTTTCAATTCTTTCAGGTGAAACCGTTTTATGAAAGTCAGCGACGGATTTCTCTTTTGAAAAGATTTTCATCAGCGCCTTATCCGAAATCTTGTCAGCTAATTTGACAATGCTTTTGGATGAATCATTTAAAAGTGGAAAAAAAGAAGAAGTTTGTCCTACAATTTCGAGAATAGACAAAGCACCCGAAATTTCTTCCCGAACCAAAGCAGGTTGAAGAATATCTCCCCAATAAGCATGTTTTGTGAGTGTAATAACTAATTTTTCAATCATAAAAAAAATGGCAGAAAGCAAGTAATTCACAGTTGATTTGTTGGTTAATGCCTGCTCACACCTTGAAAAAAATGGGTGCCAAACAAATATTCATGCAAAGATACAAGATACTATCATAACAGAAAGAATAATTTAATTTTGAACATTCATTTTTCTCTTCAAAAAACGAAATAGATAACGATAAAAAGCTGTATTTTTGTGAATGAATACAGCAACTCCAAAATAGGAAATCACTGCGCTGATCAAACGAATTGTTGTGTCTAAGATAATACATATTATTGACTTAAACAGTAAAACAAAATGGAACTTAGCACTAAAAACACGAAGAATGAAATTCTTGCAGCGTACGATGAATTACTGCAAAAGGTACAGGAATCGAAAACGGAAGAACCCAAAAAACTTCAGGAGAAACAAAAACAAGAAACCATTGTGAAACATGCCGAAGGGCTTACTTACGAAAACATTGTGAAAAACTTATCGAACTTAAAAATTGAACTCTCTGCCTCGCTCGACAAATTGGGTGAGCAATTGGTGACTGAGTTTAAAAAATTTGAAGAGCTACAACAAGCCATTCAATTAGAAAAGCAGTCATTGGATGAACTCTATCAACTTTCAGCCAATGCCGATTCCCTTTCAGTGATGCTATTGGCACAAAAAGAAAAGAAGGCTCAGTTTGAAGAAGAGATTGCTGCAAAACGCGCCAAGTTTGAAGAAGAGATGATGCAAACGCAGCTTCAATGGAAAAAACTGCAAGAGGAAACATTGACCAAACAAAAAGAAGAAGCTGAAACAATCAAGAAAAACAAACAACGCGAAGAAGAAGATTATCAGTACACATTGAAACTGACCCGCAAAAAAGAAGCCGATCTTTACGAAGAAAAGAAATCGAAACTTGAAAAGGAGTTGACAGAGAAAAAATCCTTTTTTGAAAAAGAGTTTGCCGATCGAGAAGCGAAAATCAACAATGCCGAAACTGAATTGGCTGAATTGAAAGCTAAAAGCCAAACATTCCCCGCTGAAATGGAAAAAGCGGTTGCTGCTGCCGTGAAAAGCATTACTGATAAACTGCAAGCAGAATTTCGCTTTGAGAAAGAATTAAATGCCAAACAAGTGGAAGGTGAAATGAAACTCAGAGAACAAACCATTCAAACACTTCAAGCAAAAATTGGGGATATGGAAGCTTCCATGAAAGAACTTTCGCAAAAAACAGTGACCGCAGAAGCCAGTGTGAAAGATATTGCCATCAAAGCCATAGAAAGTTCCGCGAAACTTCAGCTTGTTGAAAAATCGAAAGAAGCTTGAGAAAGGATTGAGGGACTGAAGGATTGAATCCGTTGACAATTAATCATTAACCATTTTCAATTTATGAATTGCGATCAATTACTGGACGAAATTTTAGCTCTTTTATATCAGGTGAAAGAGTCAAAACCAGATTTGGAATTGATTTATGAGTTTATGAAGGAATTTATGGCAAATTCCAAAGAAGGGAAAGAGGTTATTCCTGAAAAGTATCGACCTGCAATACACGAAATTGCCGAATATCTATCTATGGGAATGTCGTGCGAGTTTAACATAAAGACACTAAAAGTAGAGCCAATTCTGGAAGATAATGATCTTCTGGATGAAAATGAAGAAGAAGAAGAAGAAGAAAATATTCCCAATGTAACTGACGCCATCATTATTTCCATGTTAAGTTCTCACGAATCGTTTGACATTATGGCTCATTTCGTCAATTCTTTACCAGATACTCCTGTAAAGCGTTCTCTTGCATCGGCTTTAGAACACAATAAGCCTTTTGCCCATTTCAATGCAATCATTCATAAATCAGACGAAAGAGAAGATTGGTTTGCTTTCAGACAAGCAGAACTTGAGCAATATGTAGTCAAACTACTAATTTACCAAGATGTCTTGGAAATCGAAGGATTGAAGGATTGAAGGATTGAAAAAAGTCCTATGGTATAAAACCTTAACTGTTTCGGCGGTTGAGGTTTTTTTATTGCCACCGTACAAAAATAAGTTCTTTCACTGTGAAACGCCCAAGTAATCACAGAGCCACAAAGAAGATATTTATTCAAGAGATTGAACGCCAAATATAATCTGTCACGAACTACAAAAACAGCGTAAAAGTAACCATTTCATTGAACATAATATGTAAAACGAAAGAATGATTCACAATAATCAAATTTTTCTACAAAAATAGTCTTGTGAATACAAAAATAACATTTACCTTTGGGGAAATTATAAGTAATTGAGTAACGGAATAACGGAGTAATTGAGTAATTGAATAACAGAGTAATTGAGTAACAGAGTAATTAGCCATTTACTAACAATATCAACTTATGGAAAATTTTGAATTTAGAGATCAGCTTAAGATCAGGACAAAAAATTTGGCATTGAGGATCATTCGCTTATATCAGGCTTTACTTAAAGCCACGGAAAGCCAGGTAATCGGCAAGCAATTATTGCGTTCAGGAACATCGATTGCAGCCAATTATCGAGCTGCTTGCAGAGGGCGTTCGAATGCGGAGTTTCACAGTAAACTAAGCATTATTGTAGAAGAAACAGATGAAAGCTTATTTTGGATGGAACTATTGCAAGAAGCAAACATTATAAAACCTGAATTATTGAAGGACTTGTATCAAGGAACAGAAGATATTTTGAAAATCATAGTGACTGCACGCAAGAACTCAAAAAAATACGCGAATCAATAATCACTCATTTACTCAATTAATCATTTACTCAATTACTCATTTACTCAATTACTCATTTACTCAATTAATCTATGGATCAACCAAAATTAGAACGCGCTTTGCGCTTTATGAAATTGCTGACAGGCAATCGTTACTATACAGTAAAAGAACTTTCTCGACAGATGGGATTGACGCGAAAATCCATTTATCGTTACATCGATACATTTAGTAACGAAGGGTTTATCATCAAAAAAATAGACAATATCTATCGTATCGACAAAGCAACTCCCTATTTCAAAGAGATAACGGAACTCATCATGTTCACCGATTTGGAGGCCTCTTTGTTGAAAAAAGCCATTGAAAGCATACATGAAAACAATGTGTTGAAAGAGCATCTCAAGAAAAAGCTCAGTACCGTGTATGATTATAAATTATTGGCCGATGTGGTTGTAAAAGAGAATAACACGCGCATCATCAGTCGATTAACTGAAGCATTAAATAATCAAAAACAAGTAATTCTGCACAATTACAGTTCGGCCAACAGCCACGAAGTGCGCGACCGCATAGTCGAAGCCTTTTCGTTCACCACCAACTACATCCAGATATGGGCATACGAACCCGAAAGCAAATTGAATAAACTATTCAAAATTGCCCGCATTGCCGATGTCACCCTATTGAACGCATTTTGGGAAAACGAAGTCGATCACAGAAAGGATTTTATAGACATTTTCCGCATCAGCAGCCCGAACCGCTTTCCCGTTAAATTACGTCTCGGATTGCAAGCAGCTAACTTACTGATGGAAGAGTATCCACTTTCGGAAAACTGTTTAACAAAAATAACCGACAACGAATGGATTTTCGAGACGGAAGTATGCAGTTTTGATGGCGTGGGACGTTTTGCGATGGGTTTATTGCATGACATTGACATTCTTGAATCGTCTGCTTTTCGTGATTTTCTAAAAAAAAGAGCCGATTTTTTTCAAAAAAAATTGAGTGTGTCACAAGTTGACACTCTGTAAAAGTAATTTTGTATCATAATCATTCCGTTACTCAATTTTTCAGTCACTCAATTAATATTATTATATTATGAACGAAAGATATTTTACCGATTTCCACATTGCCGGATTCACCTTTTGTGATGGCATCGACGCATTTCAAGAGTTAAAAGTTGGCACCGAACTAACCCTAAAAGCAGAGCCTGAAAACAGATTCGATCCCTATGCCGTGGCCATTTATTTCAACGAAAAAAAGTTGGGATACATACCCAAAGAAAAAAACGAAAATATCAGCAAGTTTTTAAATTTGGGCTATAACCAATTATTCGAAGCGCATATCAACCGCATCACAGCCGAAGCGCATCCGGAGGGACAAATCGGCGTGGTAGTAAGAATAGCCAAAAATACTGAGCGAACATAACGCATTTGAGAAAAAAATCAGGAATTCATTTCCCTCAAACAATCAGTAGCCATCATGCCATACAAAAAAAACAAATCACGAATTCCCAAAAAAAGACACAACATAAAAACAAAACATGATTATACATCTGTAAAAGTGGTAAAATGTTAAATATAACCAGTCAAAATCAATATAAAGGGTGTAGAATTGAATATAAAACATGTTGAAAACAAAACTATAAGAGTAAAACGGTGTATAA
Source organism: Paludibacter sp. (assembly GCA_027364655.1). GTDB lineage: Bacteria > Bacteroidota > Bacteroidia > Bacteroidales > Paludibacteraceae > Microbacter. The sequence goes on from DAHXOX010000196.1 coordinate 11,441, forward strand.
AGATAGTCAATACCAATATAAAGGTCATCGGAACAAGATAAAAAGTTATTCGAACCACAAAAAAGAGAGCCAAACACGTTATAAAAGCTATTGAAGCTACAATATAACCTGTCAAAAAGTAAAACAAACAAGACACTGGAGGAAAATAACACTAATCATGAGCTAAACGGAGGAAGAGCAACCAAAAACAAACGAGCAAGAAACTGAAGACAGACAAAATCAGAGAAAACAAGGGACAGAGTAAAAAACAATCGCTTTGCGAAAAATGAAAAAGCTATGCAAATAGCTCGTAGTTCTCTCCATTTATTAATTATTAATTATTTCTGTTATGACAAAAAAAGTTTTTGTGTGTAAAGCCGAAGAAGTACCTGCCATTGCAGGGTTTATGATGAACAGTCTGCGTATTGATATGACAGACTTTAGTGCTTATTCTCCTACGTTTTCCGACACGTTTCTAACATCGTTAGAAAACCAAAGGAATGTTTGTGGTGAGTTGTTGAAAACGACCTCTATTGTCGGTCAATTGAAGCTGATAACGCAGCAGTTAAGAAAAAAAACGGCGACATTGCGTTCGATGCTCAATTTGACTGAAGGGTACCTGGCTCTTGCCGATCCGAAACTTGACATGCAGATAAAAGACTTTGGCTTGAAAGGCATTCGTAAAAAGATCAGTCAAGGAAATGTCGAAGGAATCATTCTTGATACCACGACGTTGATCAGCAGCTTGAAACGCAACCAAGTTTCCCTCGAACATGTTGGAATGAAAAGTTCCTTTACGGATGATCTTCTCAATTTGCAGGCAGAGATGACTTATTTGAACGAAACGCAAAATGGCAAAATGAGCGAACGAAGCCGGCTGTCTGATGCCAATATCAAGGAGTTTAACAAACTCTGGGGCATGATTGAATTGATCACTAAAAGTGCACGCGCCATGTATCGTGGTGTTGATGATGTAAAATTAAAAGATTACACCATTTCAAACCTGATCAAAAAGGCCAAAAACACAAACAACAATGATCAAAACAATCCTTCCGATTCGTCCGATCCGTCCAAACCACCGGCTACACCAACCGTTTAATCAACCGCGGTAAATTTTTATTCCCCGACAAGAGAAATGCTTGTCGGGGAATCAGAAAACCGAATCATGGAAAAAAATAAAGACTGCATCGTGTCTTTAGATGTAAAATGACAAACACATATCTTTTGGCAGATATGACATAAAAATAGCTATAGATGATGTTCTTGAACATATATTCATAATAATAGCGCATGTTTTCAAAAACAATTATTACTTTTGCAACATACCATAACATATACACCATGCGATTTGAGCTTCAATTAACCATCGACAAAAAAATGTATGGCAACGCCCTACCCTTTTCCTACCAATATGAACTCTC
>DAHXOX010000198.1 GCA_027364655.1 Paludibacter sp.
TTCAGACCTTCTTCGGTGCTGTTCCTGCACAAAATACTATGTCCTCTGCTGACTTCTTGTAGAGTATAAACTTACATCACTGCATGTTCTGCACTGTTGGTGCAAACTACAAGATCTCTCGGGATAAGATACTAAACTTTCACTGTGTTCTGCCTGATTTACTCGCGTTGAGATACGGTTGAATTTTGGGCGTTCCCAATCCATTGCTCGGTTGCCCGCTCAAATGAGCCTTATATCAGATTTCTGTTCGTCAGAACCTCAGATTTGCTAATGACTTCTTTCAGATTTGCAGTCACCCGCAACACCCTTGTCAATCGCTAATGTTTCCTATCAACTCGGCACATACAGGAACTTTCATCCTGCAAGCCTAATACCATGCCCGACATACTAAAAGGAGGCAACACCTTTGGTTGTTGTAGCCCAAAGTCCAATCCCTTATCGACAAAAGGGATGCGGCCATCATCGAGTTTTGGTAGCCGTTTACGTTGATCGGGCGTGAGTTTGATACAAAAAGGCAATTTTGCACTGATTTGTGCAATTAAATCCATGGTTGTTTGCTCGTCTTCCGGCGAAAATGTAGCTGAAACTAATTTGACATAACGATTTATTTTATGAATTGAAACAATATAAAAACTACCTGCTCTTTCAGGCATCTCATTTCCGGTTACACCAAGGTTGCCAATTACACACAAAAGACAGAAAACCAATTCATTTTTTCTTACGCGTGTTGAAACGGCACCACAAATATAGCAAGAAAGAAGTGAATATTTTGTTTTGTGCAAAAAATAATTATATGGAAACCAACTTTCGTTAAGTCAAATAAGATATTGATAATATTAACTTTAATAGAGACAAAAAAAAATAGATCAACTGGAAACGATGAATAGAATAGATTTTTTTGGAAAATAAAAGCAAAGAAAAGGCGTACAAAATGCAATTTTGTACGCCTTTTTGCGTAGTTTATTAATAGCCGCCCTGAGATGTCGGAGTCGTTTCCTTCTTTATCAGAATTTTGGGTTTCTGTTTATACAAAGGGATTGCCGTTGGATTCCAGTCTTCTTCCACATCCCAATTGACGCGTAACACAATTTTCTCCGGGAAATAATAGACTTTCTCAGGCTCTATTTTCTTTGCAAAATCGCCTGTATCCCATTTCCCATTGTCATTCGAATCGACAAAAAGTCGTAAATAGTAGGTTCCCGGCATCACATATTGAAACGTAGACTTATTATCGGCTTGTTCTTTCATGGTGCGTAACACCTGATCGTTGCCATCGAGCAATTCAAATACCACATGCGGCATCGGGTTGGCTAAGCGAATGATCAGTGACGAATACTCTTCCAACGCTCTCACTTTAAAGGCTTGTTGGTATTTGTCGCTCCACAGTCTGTGTAAATCGCGAAAAGCAGCCGAATCGATGACAAGTTTAAATGACTCGTCCGGTTGATACAGATACGTTATCGTGAAACTCAACCCGACATCGTCATCTTTGTGAAACGTAAAATGCACCGGTTTCCACAACGAATCCACCTTTTGATACAGATGAATCTTGGCGCTATCCGTTTCTAAAACGGGTGACACAAAACTCAAACGAATAGGTTCGTCCATCTCCATCGTCTGCACAATATTCGTCTGGATTTTGGCGGTTTCAATGACAGGTTTCGGTGGTTTCTCTCCTTTGCGCAGCTTTGGCTCTTTTTTCATTATTTTCGATCGCTGTATATCATGCCGTCGCAACAGCAGCGTATCGAACGCCGAAACTAATTTCCCTATTGAATCGGATTTGGCATAATGCAGCACAAAACGCAGGGTATCGGTTTTAGCCGCTAACGTATCCGTAAACCAATAAGTGAGCGTGTCTTTATGAAGGCTTTGTTGCAATAAAGGAGGCGTTTTCCACTGAAAGCCCAAAGGCTGCAAATGAGGCAATGTATCGTTAGGAGCGCTGAAATAGAGCATCACTTTGTCGCTCGTAGGACGTTCGGCTTTTACTAAACGCTGCCGGAAAAAATCTTCGTGAAAATAGAGCAACATCAACGTATCGGGCATGTAATGCACGTAAGGCACTTGTTTTATGGTGTCAATAGTGACGGAATCTTTGCGGATGGTGTCGTTATACACATCCATTTTGAATGAGGTGTGAATCGGCGACTCGTCGAACGCAATGCCTTCGCCCGGCTGGCTGAACTTGTAATCGCCATCCATATCTTTTAAAGCATAAACACGGTAAGTTCCGGGCTTTATTCCTAAAATGGCAAAATGACCCGTTTCAGAAGTTTTGCCAATGCGCAACATGGGCAGATGCGTAAAAGCCGAATCGGCAAGATTGGAATAAATTCCTGTCAACACTTCGGGAACGGGATTCAGATTGCGGGCATCGAGCAACACGCCTCCAACTTGCATGGAATCGATGGCGGTACCGGTGGAAAACGAGGTAGTGAAATGTTTCAATACGTTGCCTTCATTATAATCCTTGATAGACCCATCAAAATCGATGGTGTATGTGGTATTGCTTTTCAACGAATCGTTTAACGTCACTGTAACGCGCCTTCCGGTCGATACGGCTGAAGGTTGTTTCATTTGCGGCGGTGAGATCACAATTTTATCCAATGGATGATCCAACTGCACGATTTTATTAAACTGCACCTCAACCCGAGTTCCATGAAAATTGGTCGTTTTGTCCGGTGGTGTGATTTTCAACACGACTGGAGGTGTCAAATCTTTGGGACCGCCTGTTGGTCCAAGTCCTCTATTGGCACACGAATAGATGCCGATTATCGCAGCAAATGCGAAAAGAAATAAAAATGACGATTTAGAAGAGACGTGCATGTAGAAATGGATTGATAAGCGCTATTGTGTGTGCAAAAGTACAACCTATATTTCTAAATTGAAAGAATTTGATCAGATGCCAAAAATGTTTCCATGCCAGAATGATGCACATAGACAAAAACCTTTTATCTTTGTAAAAGGTAGAACGTGCGTTTTCATTTTCGTGAGACGCTTTTATAAATAAACGTCATGGCTAATTTCACATCACAACACATCTTAAACACATCCGCCAACCTGCTGGGATTTTGTTTATTTGTCATCACTTCGATTCACATTGCCAATCGAACAGAAACACACGACATTGATAAGTTCACTTCCGTCATTGCTGTTCTCTTAACGTTGACATGCGTTATTTCATTCAGCTCCATCCGCACAAAGAATGCAAAAAAAGAGAGACGACTCGAAACCATTGCCGATTATCTGTTCATTTCGTCACTCGTTGGCATATTGCTCATCATCCTGTTAATAGCGCTCAATATCATCAAGTGATTAGAGGTGAATCTTGATACCGCCGAAAGCCGTGACGCCGGGCATCGGATAGTAATGGTTGGTTTGATAATGGGTATTCGTAAGATTATCACCCTTCACAAAAAGCTCAACCTGCTTGGCCACTTGATATCCCGCCGACGCGTTGACAAGTGTGTATGATTGAAAATAAGGAGCGGCTGTCGGTTCCACATTCAAATGATTGATGTATTGAACATCAGCCGTCACGTTCCAACGATCTTTGTGGTACTGAAAGCCGACATAAACATGATGGCGAGGCGTTGCGTAGATCGGTTGTTTCATATTGATATAACTGTAGGTCAATATGGCCGACAACGCATTGGACAATGCGGCATGAGCAGAAAATTCAATTCCTTTGTTGAGCACATCGCCTGCATTTTGAAGACCCACCATCGGCACGGTAATAATCATATTATGACCATGAAGTATGTATCCTGTTAATTCCAACTGGAGACGATCGGCGAAAAGCGATTGCACGATGCCTGTTTCGTAACTCATCAACTCTTCCGTGCTCAAATGCGGATTATGATTCCACATGAAGAGTTCTTGCAGCGTCGGATTGCGAAACCCTTTCGACACATCGGCTTTCCACGTGGTTTGCGGCATCAATCTCCAGGCAAAACCTCCATAAGGAATCCATTGCAATCGTTGAAAAGAAGATTTATCCAAACGCAATCCGCCTGATAGCGTGAAATGTTGAAATAATGTTTGTTGAACAAAACCATATCCGGCTATTTCATTCGCCGTCGTATCGATAAATAACATGCTAAAGGTTGGCATGATTGTTTCTGCCTTGCCGCCATAATGTAACCAGTCTGCACCCAACGTAATGCGGTTTCCATCCCATAAATGCGCTGTTTCGCTCATCATCACGCCACCCGTTGCATCGTTGGAATGAAACCCATCGGAGATGGTATGTGTCCCGAAGTTATTAAACACCTTGACTGATCCCGAAAAAAGATCGTAATGATTATCCATCGAAAAAGACCAGTAGCCACGCAAGATATTGATTTGAGCGCCCGGTATGGCATGAAGCGTGTCAGGGCCCGGATCGGAAGCCACAAAATGAGCTAAACTCACATCAAACATTCCTTTCCAATGATCATTCACTTCATATCCTGCTTTCACATAGCCATTGTAAATGCTAAAAGCGGAGTTTGGTCGATAGCCGTCAGTCTGATCATGATTGGCCGAAGCAAAAATGCTCCATTTCTTTAGCTTGTAGCCACCCGAAGCCATGTACTTTTGCGTATTGTAAGAACCCAACATTACGTCGGCATTTCCTTGAAATCCATCCTGAGTTTGCTGCCGCGTTATGATGTTAATCACACCGCCCATAGCATTTGATCCATATAAAACCGATGCCGGCCCCCGAATCACCTCCACACGCTGAGCGTCGGAAGCTACATACGAATCGGATAACGGATGCCCGAAAAGTCCCATAAACTGAGGATGACCATCGATTAACATCAAAACACCTGTGGTAGGATTGCCGCCAATGCCACGAATGGAAATCTGACCTGCAGAGCCGGTGGAAACACCAAAACCGGTTACGCCTCTTTCCGTGACAAACAACCCGGGTACCAATCCGTTAAGCATAGGTAACAGCGCCGACCCATTGCTTGCAGCAAGTTGAGCATGATTAACGACCGAAACCGATAACGGCACATTGTCTTTGTTCACTTGTATCGGCGAACCGGTAACCACCACTTCGTTCAAGTTAACCGTGTCGCGAAGTGTTTTAACAGGTTGCATAGAAAATGCCGAACTCATTATGAAAGATAATCCCAACAACAGAAAGCTTCGTTTGTTCATTCTATTCTTCATCATCAGTATAGTTTTGAGAAATAATTATCCATAAAAAAACACACAAATTATCGCAACTTGTGTGTTCCGCTTTCCTAATATTTGCCCTTAAAATGAATTGTATGGCGCGGAAAGTGAGGGATTCGAACCCCCGGTACCCCGAAGGGTACAACAGATTTCGAGTCTGCCCCGTTCGACCACTCTGGCAACTTTCCATAAAAGTAAAAAGCGGTGCAAAGATACAATTTTTTATCACCCCACCAATTGCAAAGTGTAAAAATCCTGTTCACCAAATAAAAATAAGGGTTGGAAGGAAACAACAGTACAAGCAAAAAACAGGTACGGACAGACAATATATTTATCCTTCGTATGCTT
>DAHXOX010000216.1 GCA_027364655.1 Paludibacter sp.
TCAAATATGAGAAGAAATAATTGGAAAAATCAAACCAGTTTGTATCTTTGCATTTGTTAGGATGAATCACTAAAATCTTTACTCACAATCAATGAGTCACGCTTATGTCATTATCCGTTTTCACAGCGCTGAAGCGAACGAAACAAAGATTTAGCCATATATAAAATGATTGCAAATTCATAGCATATAACATGTTACAAATAAAATAATTACACATGAAGCATAATCCAATTTCGCTTGAAGAACTAAAAAAAAGGGCACATCCCATTTTCAATGTCAATACCGAGCATCACGATCGGCTTTCACCATTAAAAAAAGTCGCTTTATGGATCACCAACAAGGTTGGAAGCATGGGATTTTTTTTGATCATTTTTGTTTGGACCATTGGTTGGTTGAGTTGGAACACTTTAGCGCCAAAACCAATGTGTTTCGATCCTTATCCGGCATTTGTTCTTTGGCTTTTCATTTCCAACATGATTCAAATCTTTCTTATGCCTTTGATTATGGTAGGGCAAAATCTGCAATCGGATCATGCCGAGTTACGCGCACAATCAGATTTTGAGATCAATAAAAAATCAGAGATGGAAATTGAAGCCATCTTAATGCACCTTGAGAATCATGATGAATTGCTCCGTGAAATTATGGCTGCACTCGAACCATTCAACCAGCAGAAAACACCTAAAGAAGCCACCTAAAATGCCAAGGAACATCAGTAAGGCTTAAACTGAAGTTATCTACTATTTTTTACCACTATTTACAGGATTGCTTATGTATGACTATTTTTATTCGTTTATCCATTTAATTTTCATCGGATTTGTAGCTTTGTTTCCAGTGGTAAATCCTATTGGAAGCGCCTTTATTTTGAATCCCTATTTTTCTGATTTGTCACGTAAGGAAAGGAAAAAAGTAGTCAAAAAAATTGTCTTTTATTCCTTTAGCGTGAGTGCAATAACGCTGATTGGTGGACATTGGGTACTGGAACTCTTTGGATTATCGGTACCAGTGATTCAATTAGCCGGTGGCATTATGATTTGTAAAATTGGATGGGAGTTTCTTTCAACCGATCAACCAAAACATAGCACAGATATTCCAACTAATACCTCCGAACAATCGCACATGACCACCCTGCAAGAAAAATTATTTTATCCCATCACGTTTCCCATGACTACCGGAGCCGGCACCATTGCCGTACTCTTTACATTGAGCGCTAACAGCGAAGCCAAAACCCTCCCAAATTATTTAGCCAATATAGGTGGCCTTTTACTCTCCATCATCGGCATTTGTGTTTTGATTTATATTTTCTACGTCAATGCCAATCGATTTATCAATTATATGGGTTCGCATAGTGAGAAAATCGTCAATCGGTTAAGCGCTTTTCTAATTTTTTGTGTAGGATTACAAATTGCTATTCAGGGAATTACTCATTTAATAAAAGGCTAAGCGTCATTTCTGATATTTAAAAATGCACTTTTAGCTTTCCTATAATCTTTTCTTTCCTTGTGCTCTGGGTTTGGGCTTTGGGGCTTTTTCGTCATTTGGAGTAATCTTCTTACGCACTGGTTTTGGAGGAGTTGTCTTTACAATGAGAGGAATTTTAATATTAGTGGTTCCAACTTCATTACGCACAAAATAAGGTTCTAATCCTGCATAGAGTTCTCCATTATCATACACCTCGCACCAACAATCATAAACACTGTCATAAAATTTGAATGACAAATCATTGAACGATATCGGTACCATAAGGGTCAATTCTTTAGCACCGTTTGAAAATGTATTTGCATTTTTCGTTTCCCAATTGTTGAAATTACCTACTATGCTCATGCCAGATGGATCAGTGGTTTCGGCCTTAAACACTATTTTCCACATCATTTCTTCCTTTTCCCATAAGATTTTCATACCTTCCTAATTTTGCAGTTAAACATTAAAAACAATAAAACATCGTAATTTAATTACAATGTTCAAATCATACATTGGCAAAGATAACATTTAATTTTTTCACTTGCAAATGCTTAGCCTATTTTATTTCACAAATAAGAAATTATCGATGAGATACAAAAACAAAATATTTATCGTATTTTTGTCGACTAAAGTAGAATATATAATTCGAAAAATAAGAGTACTGATTTATAGAGATGTTGATACGCTTAAGGCTAAACTGCTTAAAGTAATAAAATTATGTTTGATTTAGGAATTATCGGAGGAGGTCCAGCAGGTTACACTGCCGCTGAACGTGCTGCTGAACACGGATTAAAAGTCATCCTTTTTGAAGAAGGAGAAATTGGAGGTGTTTGTTTAAATGAGGGATGTATTCCCACAAAAGTACTTCTCCAAAGCGCTCATGTATTAGATACGATTCACAATGCCAGTAAATACGGCATTATGACGAATGCAGATCCAACGTATGATTTAGAAAAAATAATTCAACGAAAGAATCATATCGTACGAAAAATGCAGGCAGGAGTGAGAGCACAACTGAAAAGTGACCTCATACAAATAGTACTAGGACATGCAACCATCAAAGGTAAACAAGGCGAACTTTTCCATGTTGCATGTAATGAATCAATTCATGAAATAAATAATTTGCTAATTGCTACCGGAGCAAGAGAACTTATGCCGCCCATTCCAGGTATTGATTCACCATTCGTTGTCACACATCGTGATCTATTAAATTTAACAGAAACACCCAAAGACTTAGTTATCATTGGTGGTGGATACATTGGAATTGAATTTGCTGACTATTTTCATAGCTTAGGTACTCATGTGAGTATTATTGAATTGAAAGACACAATTTTATACGGAACAGATCGTGAACTGAGCGGTATGTTACGAAAGGAATATGAAAAACGTGGCATCTCTTTTTATATGAGTGCACAAGTGATACGTATAGACGAAAACACGGTTGTTTTTATTCAAGATGAAGAGACCAAAAGCTTAACAGGAGACAAAATATTAGTTTCTGTAGGCCGTACTCCAAATTTAGAAGGTTTCGGATTAGAATTGTTCGATATTGAATCATATAGAAAAGGAATACGCGTCAATAGCCAGATGCAAACCTCTGAACCTAATATTTACGCAGCGGGCGATGTGACTGGATTTTCAAAATTAGCACATGCGGCTTATCGTGAAGCTGCCGTGGTTGCGAATACACTCAAAGGGATCGACGACCAGATGAATTTTCAATCCATTCCTGGATGTATTTATTCCAATCCGGAAATTGCAACAGTTGGTTTAACGGAAGATGCCCTGCAAATGGCTTGGATGCCACACCGTGTTGTAAAACTTCCAATGACGTATGCCGGACGTTTTGAAATTGAAAATGGAGGATTTTCAGGCCTTTGCAAACTAATTATTGGTGATAACGATGAAATTTTGGGAGTACATATCATTGGAAATATGGCAACTGAAATCATCGGATCAGCCGCTATGGCAATCGACAACAAGATGACAGCTCAACAGTGGGCAAAAACCATTTTCCCACATCCTACTGTTAGCGAAATTTTTCGTGAAGCGCTTAACAGAGTCTAAATCATCTCACACTTTCTGAAGTTTATATGATTTTGTTCTAATCTTTTCACTTAAGTCACTTGAGACTGGAAAACTTTCCTATTTTCTTGCGACGAATATGGTTCAAATAATTTTTTATGCGATATTGATTTTAAAAATCAATATCGCATTATTTCTCTCGGCTTGACGGAAAAATCGTCAAAATAGCATCATCTTTGTCTGACATTACTTTATGCTCGTTTTATGATTGAAGTCATTGATTTAAACAAGACATTTGAAGAAAATCATGTGCTGAAGCACATCACAGCCTCATTTATGCCAGGCATGACCAACATGATCATTGGCAAAAGCGGATCAGGAAAAACTGTTTTACTAAAGTGTATTATTGGACTTCATACCATTGATTCCGGCAAAATACTCTTTGATAAACTGAATGTGCCAGAAATGAGTATCAATGACACCAAGAAATTACGTCAAAAAGTAGGAATGCTTTTCCAAGGGTCAGCACTGTTTGATTCACTCACGGTTTTACAAAACGTTCTTTTCCCATTAGAAATGTTTTCTGAACTAAGTAAATCGGAACAAAACACACGGGCACGGTTTTGTTTGGAACGAGTTAACATCGAACCATCTGCCATGTTTCTATTTCCATCTGAAATCAGCGGAGGAATGCAAAAACGAGTTGCAATAGCCCGCGCCATTTCCATGAATCCACTTTATCTCTTTTGTGATGAACCAAACTCGGGTCTTGATCCTCAGACATCGTTGGTGATCGATCAATTAATTCATGAAATTACGCACGAATTTAACATGACAACCATTATCAATTCTCACGACATGAACTCAGTAATGGAGATTGGAGAAAATATTGTATTTATTGATAAAGGAGAAAAATCGTGGCAAGGTACAAAAGAACAGATTTTTACCACCGGCAATAAAGTATTAGACGATTTTGTATTTGCCTCTAATTTATATCAGGAAATTAAAGAGTTGCACGCAAAAAAACTGTTATAGCATTCTTGTAGTACCAATCTGCTAATTCTATCCGCATTTCCCTTAATTACTTTCAAAAATCCAATAATCAGTTACTTGGTAAAGTAAATGTCTATTTTTACTCATCATTATTTTGTATGTTATTCTGATTTAATAAAAACAGGACAACACATTCAGTGTAGCCTCTTTATCGTATAAATACAGATGTTTTAACGTTAAATGGCATACACAAGAACATTTCCATCCTCTTTTGTATAAAAAAACCATTAACTTTGCAGCATAAAAAGAATGACGCCTGTTTTTATTTATATTGATGATAATGAATGGTGTAAAAGATTATTGGATTGATATTCTTTTGCAATAATTCTTCTCATCATTAATAAGATAGGAAGATTCTTCTTAACAAAAATGCGTTTTCGCTGCTTTCGTAGCACAAACACCACAAAGCATGAATCCTATCACCCTTTTTCTTCTCGTTGTTTTAATCGCTCTTGTAACAATACCATTTTTAGGCGAAAAACAGAAAAGAGGGCTTCTTCTTTTTACAGAATTATTCATTGTCGTTTTTAGTAGCATATATGCGGTTGATGCATTAATAGGAAAAACGACCATTTTTCTCCTGTTAGGATCGATAATAACAGGCTCAGTACCCATTGTGATTGATCCTTTAGCAGCATGGTTTATACTCATCATTAACTTCACCTTTCTCACAGGCTCCGTTTATGGTGTCAACTACATGAAAGCGTATCGTGAGAAAAAATCTCAACTTTCGCTTCATTGGGTCAGTTTTATATTAACACATATCGGACTGTTAGCTGTTTGTGTGGTGCAGAACATGTTGGTTTTTTTGCTCGTTTGGGAAATTATGGCCATTAGTTCCTTTGTGATGGTGATTTTTGAAAGCGAGAAGCCAAAAACCATTACAGCTGGCATCAACTACCTAATTCAGTCTCACATTGGCATTTTAGTATTAACCATTGCATTTGTTTGGGTATATGTTCAAATCGGCTCTTTCTCGTTCGATGCCATTGGCACATTTGCACATACCATGCCAGCTCCAGAAAGTTTTGGATTAATCTTGTTGTTTTTTATCGGATTTGCATTTAAAGCCGGCTTTGTGCCTTTCCACACATGGTTGCCTTATGCTCATCCGGCAGCTCCCGCGCATGTATCCGGTATTATGTCAGGTGTATTAATTAAAATCGGCATTTACGGTATTCTACGTATGCTTTTTTTGATGCCAACAAATTACGTAGCCATTGGCGTTGTCATTCTTGTTATCTCGATCATAACTGGCGTGTATGGCGTGATGTTGGCCATTGTGCAGCACAACTTAAAAACGCTTTTAGCCTATCATAGCATAGAAAACATCGGTATCATAGGGATTGGTATTGGAGTAGGCAGTTTGGGCATGGGCTTGGGAAATTTCCCTATGGCAGTCATCGGCTTTGCAGGTGCTTTGCTACATACCTTGAACCACTCTTTATTTAAGTCGTTACTTTTTTATGGTGCCGGTAATGTATACCAAGCTACTCACAGCGTTAATATTGAATCATTTGGAGGATTAATAAAACGAATGCCACAAACGGCGTTTCTTTTCCTCATTGCTTCGCTGGCTATTAGTGGGTTGCCCCCATTTAACGGGTTCATTTCAGAGTTTTTAATTTATTCAGGTCTGATAAATGGCTGGATTCACGGCAGCTTTATTTTTGTTCTCCTATTTGTTTTTGCTGTTTTCGGACTTTCATTGATTGGCGGATTAGCTATTCTTTGTTTCACGAAAGCATTTGGAACCATCTTTTTAGGGACACAACGACACACATTTGACCATGAACCACTTGAAAGTAACCGCATGGCGCTTATCCCGATGTATGCCATTGTGGCATTGATTGTGGCAATTGGAATTTTTCCTGTTTACTTTGTGCAAGCATTATGGTTGCCAATCCAACAATTTACAGGAACCCTGACTGCTGAAAACACATTGGCTGTTTCATCATCGTTGCATGTTGTGCAACAAATAGGATTTGCATCACTCCTATTTATAGCTTTGTCTGGCGTAGTTTGGCTTGTTCGTAAACAATTAACAAAAAAACAAATTGATTCATGTGGTGAAACTTGGGGTTGCGGCTATGTAGCGCCAAATCCGAAAATGCAATACACTGCAAGTTCGTTTGTGCGTACCTATCGTAAATTGTCTGAATCTGTTCTCCAATTTCACAAACATAAGAAAGAGATTAGCGGAATTTTTCCGGACGAAGCGTACCATGCAATTCACCCGCTCGATCGCATAGAGACTTATTTAATTGGCGCACCATTAAAACGAATGCGATATTGGTTGAATCGTTTCTCATTTCTACAAAACGGGAGTTTGCAGTTCTATATTCTGTATGGATTAGTGTTTATTATGGCATTAGTCACAATTCCATTTTTCGGATACCTTTACCATTTCATGGTTCATCTTTTAAACACGCTTTAAATCATGATTAGTTTCACTTTAATGGTCATTGCAAGCTTTTTCATTTCGGGCATCATTGTTCGAACGAAAAGCATAACCTCAGGGCGAAAAGGACCAAGCATCATGCAGCCAATGAAAGATATTGTGCGGCTTTGGAAAAAAGGATCCGTTTATAGTAACACGACCAGTTGGGCGTTTCGGATAGCTCCTACCATCTATTTTTCATCGATTCTGATGGCTATGTCGATGCTCCCATTAGGCAGCAGCCCTGGAGTATTCTCATTTAATGGCGATTTTGTGTTTTTTGCGTATGTGCTGGCTACCGGAAAATTTTTCAACATTATAGCAGCATTAGACACCGGCAGCAGTTTTGAAGGTATGGGAGCAAGCCGTGAAGCTTTGTTTTCGATGTTAGCCGAACCCGCTTTTTTTATTTTAATGGGATCATTGGGACTTTTAACGGGATACACGTCGTTTGACGCTATTTTTCAGGCATTACATTTCGGATCATACATTACCTACGCTTTAGGTATCATTGCAACCTTTATTTTACTGATGATCACCATGATTGAAAATAGCCGAATGCCTATTGATGATCCAAAAACGCATTTAGAACTCACAATGATTCATGAAGTGATGATTTTAGACAACAGCGGATTTGATCTGGGACTTATTTTCCAAGCAACCAATCTTAAATTTGCACTCTATGGAACGCTGATTGTCAACATGTTTTTAGGCAATTTGCCATTATATGTCACCATCCCGTTGTTTTTGGCAATTCAAATAATGTTTGGAATTTCTATTGGATTGATAGAATCATTTATGGCACGTTACAGAATGAGTCACAACGCTCAATTTATATTGATATTATCGTCGTTATCGCTCTTGATTTTGTTTAGTGTTTTGTTGCTTTTGGGTAATTTTAATTCATAACTATCTCAATGATATCTATTTTATTAATCGTATTCATCATCTCGTTACTCTATTTTTCCATTGCCAATCGATTGATGACGTATGTCAAGATTCTGGCTTTGCAAGGCATTCTGTTGTTTGGTGTGGCATTCATCGAATTGATAGAAATCAATGTCATCAACCTAATCTTTATTCTTTTTGAGACTATCGTGGTGAAAGCAGTCGCCATTCCTCTTTTTATGCGATACATCATTAAGAAAAACAAAATTACACGTGAAGCTCAACCTTACGTGCCTTATTTTGTGTCGCTTATATTGGTTACGATGATTATTGTTGCCACATTTCTGATAGCAAACTACATCCGTGACACACATCTGAACAAAATCTACTTTATTGCAGCGCTATCGGCTCTTTTCAGCGGATTATATTTCATCACCACCCGTCGAAAAATCATTACTCATGTAATTTGTTACGTAATGATTGAAAATGGCGTTTTCATTTTATCGTTAGCAGTGGGACACAACATGCCCGTGTTAGTCAATCTGGGTATTTTGTTGGATGTCTTTGTCAGTGTTTTCTTGTTGGGTATTTTTGTGAATAAAGTTGGAGACGTGATCGACGAAGGCGATGTTACACAGTTGAGCAAAATTAAGGATTAAATAGATAAATCGATGATTCTTTTCTATCTGGCAGGTTCTGTCTTTTTTGCAAGTGCCTTGATTATCAATCGCAATATGATTGCCAACAAAGTATTGGTAATCGGGTTTCTGCTATTACAAATTGGCTATACCGGTTTCATATTTATGTTTCAGAACGTGACGGAAGCAACCTATTTCACACCGGATGCTTTGGCGATTCTTATGATTGCTACGTTGACGATTATTGCCATTCCTACACTATTGCATCGATACGATTATGTTTACAAAGAACAAGACACTCCAAGCAATAAAGGCCTGTATTACGGAGCAATGGTAATTTTCGTTATGGCTTTGACGGCAGGTTTTTTGGCATCGCATATTGCCGTGACATGGATATTTGTTGAAATTACCACGTTGAGCGCTTCGGTATTAATCTTTCATCGACGTAACGCCGGATCAATTGAAGCCACATGGAAATATATTTTTGTCAGTTCCATCAGCTTAGTCTTAGTTTTTATAGGAATTTTGCTACTGAGTTTATCTATGGGCGACCAATACCAAGCAGGCATGCAGTATGACACGCTTACCCGTTTGGCGCCAACACTCAATCCATTTTGGTTGAAATTGGCTTTTATCTTCATTTTCACAGGATATACTGCAAAATTGGGATTAATACCCATGTACACTGCCGGCATTGATGCGAAAGACAAAGCGCCGACACCGGCAGCCGCTCTCTTTTCGAGCGTGCTGATGAATTTGGGATTTGTTGGCATTTTTCGCCTTTACGTCATTATAGCACATAGCTCCATTCTTGCTTGGGTGAATACCATTATTCTCATCACCGCTTTTCTTTCCATCTTTGTAGCCACCGTTTATATGATGAAGGTGAGAAATATCAAGCGAATGTTAGCTTATTCGAGCATTGAGCACATGGGCATTGTCATGATTGGCATCGGAATCGGTGGTTTAGGATATTACGCAGCCATTTTGCAGTTGATTTTGCATTCTTTTGTCAAATCATCATTATTTCTTCAGGTGGGACATCTCTATAAAACATTCAAAAGCAAAGAGATATTTGCCATGGGAAATTATTTTAAGTACAACGCGCCGGGAGCTGTTTTTCTCTTGCTTGCTTTTATCGGTATTGCAGCCATTCCACCTTCGGGACTGTTTGTGAGTGAGTTTTATCTCATTATTGCATTGATAAAAGCACATGCGTTGATCATTTTAATTCCCTTGCTGCTATTATTGACCATTATTATATGGGCTTTTGGCAAAAATATGTTCAAGATTCTATTCGTTCCACCTATGAACGTTGATGCACAATGTATGGAAAAAGTAAACCCTTATGAAACGCTTTCACACTATTTGTTACTTGCTCTCGTTGTCTATTTGGGATTTTTCCCTCCGACTACGTTTGTCGCATTAATTCAAACAACCATCCATTCTTTATCGTTTTGAAATGCACTCCATAACCATTAAAAATTACCAGCGAATACCCTTCGCAGCTATTCCAACATTACCGTACGAACAATTTGTACCGGTGATTCTTGAGGAACTGATGGTGGACGACGCATGCCATTGCATAAACTATTTCGGGTATCCTCACGATGGCAAAATCCAACTAATCTGTTGCATTGCAAACGACAACGAACATACGATTCATGTAACTTCAACCATCACAACGCATGGTGCAACATTCCCATCGTTGACCGCTCATCGACTTTCCTTCCATTTTTTTGAAAGAGAAATTCACGAACAATTTGGCATCCAATTTACTGATCATCCATGGTTAAAACCGGTTCGTTATGCATTCAACCGTGTCGATGAACAACAAACAATTGCCAACTATCCCTTTTATTCGATTGACAGCGAAGAACTTCATGAAGTTGGCGTAGGTCCCATTCATGCAGGAATCATTGAACCGGGACATTTTCGTTTTCTTTGCAACGGAGAACAAATTCTGCATTTAGAAATCCAATTAGGTTACCAACACCGAGGCATGGAACAACTGTTTTTGGATAAAACAACGCTCTTACAACGAGCCACTTTAGCTGAAAATATTGCCGGTGATACAGTGATTGGCCACGCTTCGACGTTTGCTCGCACGTGGGAAAGTTTGTGCGATACAGTTGCAACTCCTTCCATTCAATTTGAACGAACGCTGGCTTTAGAACATGAACGTATTGCCATTCATACAGGCGATTTGAGCGCTATGTGCACCGATTTGGCTTATCAATTAGGAAGCTCTGTTTTTGGTCGATTGCGCACGCCAATCATCAACTATTTTCAAGAATGGGCAGGCAATCGTTTTGCGAAAGGATTGATTCGACCCGGGAAAACAAACTTTCCGTTTAGCCCTTATTTAGTCAAAAGATGGCATGAAGTGATAGATGCTTTTGAACCTGACTTTATAGAAATGTACGACACGCTCTCCGATCTGCCATCAGCGCTTTCGCGCATGGAAAAAACCGGCATTGTAACCACAGAAATAGCTTCAACAATTGGCATGGTAGGAATGGCAGCGCGTGCAAGTAGCTTAACACGAGACATTCGAAGTTCCCATCCTAATGGGTGGACAAATATAATCCATAAGCCGATTATTAAGAAACATGGCGATGTCTTTTCCCGTGTTCAAATCAGAAAAGAAGAAGTGTTGCAATCGATAGGATACATCAAACAGATGCTGGAAAATCCGCCAGCCACAAACGAGCCGACAATGAAAATGCAAAACCCAAAACCAAACTCTTTTGTCGTTGGACTGACCGAAGGCTGGCGCGGTGAAATTTGTCATTGTGCCATTACCGATGAAACAGGTAATTTACAACTTTACAAAATAAAAGATCCATCGGTGCACAATTGGTTAGCATTAGCGCTATCGGTGCGAAATAACGAAATTTCCGATTTCCCGATTTGTAATAAAAGTTTCGATTTATCCTATTGCGGAAATGACCTCTAATAAACCTGTTTAAAAAACAGCACGAACATGTTGAATAGTTTACGTATCCTTCATCATCAAGGCAAACAATACATTCCAGATCTTACTACAGCAGAAGCAGCCGGAATTTTTAGAGGCAGGCCTATCATTACCTTGGCAAATGTGGAAAGCGATCAGTTGATAGCTCTTTGCCCAACCCATGCCATAAGCCAATCACCAATACAGATTGATTTAGGTCGATGTACTTTTTGTGGAGAGTGCGCCATTACCTTTCCTGACAAGATTCAATTTACCAAAGACTACAAACTATCATCAAACGATCGCAATCGCTTGATTGTGTACGAAGGTATAGACGCCCCCATTACACTCGATGCGGATAAAATTCGGAAAGAAATACGACATCTTTTTCATGGCTCATTGAAATTAAGACAAGTATCTGCGGGTGGTGACAATAGTTGCGAATGGGAATTGAATGCTTCCGGTAATGTAAATTTCGATATCGGTCGTTTTGGTATTGAATTTGTTGCTTCGCCACGACATGCCGATGGTATTGTCATTACGGGGCCAATCACTCAAAACATGGCAGAACCACTGCAAACTTGCTACGACGCGGTACCTAACCCAAAAATGATTATTCTGGCAGGAATCGACGCAATATCTGGTGGTATTTTTGAGGGAAGCAAAGCGTTAGATCGCTCATTCGTTGATAAATATCCTATCGATTTATTTATTCCCGGAAATCCTGTTCATCCACTAACTTTCATCAATGGAATCATTCAATTGATAGGCATACAATCTTAATAAAATGCTATTTCGACATTGCAATTTCGA
>DAHXOX010000002.1 GCA_027364655.1 Paludibacter sp.
TCAGAAAGATTTGTAACCGACCCCTTGATGAACGATGAAGAGTCGAAAACTTCTTTTACTTGCACATCCGATGGTAAGGTTGGTTCAATTTTAGCCATCATAGCTTTCACATCTCGGGCTACGGAAACGGTATTGGCCCCAGATTGCTTCATCACCATGAGCTGAATTCCATTCTTTCCGTTTTCTTTCGTCTCCATTGTGGCATCTTGCAACGTATCATGCACAGAAGCAAGATCGCGTACCAAAATTTGGCTGCCATTGACGGTTGCCACCACGACATTTTTTATTTGATCGCTTTCTTGAAATTGGCCTTGCACACGCAACTGGTAATCCGAGCTTCCCATTTTAATGTCACCGGAAGGAGTATTGAGATTCCTCGCGCCAATGGCATTGCCAATCTGCTCCACATTCAAATGATAAGCCTCCATGCGATTTTTGTCAACGTCCACATAGATTGTTCTTTGAGGCGCTCCCATCATGGAGGCTGAACCAATACCATCAATCCGGTTCAACGGATTAATAATCTTCTCGTTGATCAACTTTGCCAACCCCGGGTAGCTTTCTTTGGCTGTAATGGAATACATGATGATAGGCATCATACTGGTGCTGAATTTCACTACAGCAGGACGCTGCACGCCATCCGGGAAATTAGTATATACTTGGTCTATAGATGTCCGAATGTCATTCATTGACTCATCCAAGTTGGTTCCCCATTCAAACTGTAACGTGATAATGGATAAATTGTCTTCCGAAGTTGAAGTCAACTCCTTTAATCCCTGAATCCCATTCAGTGCATCTTCGAGCGGCTTAGTAATATTTGTTTCAATATCCGACGCATTGGCTCCGGAGTACGTAGTCACTACCGAAATCATGGGTAAATCCATCTTCGGATAAAAATCAATAGGCAGACGAGTAAGCGAATACAATCCAAACACAATGATGCCGACAAAAATCATCATCGTGGTGATCGGATTGTTTACCGCTGATTTATAGATACTCATAATTACTTCATTTCAATGTTTAGATTTCTACTAAAGGATGGAAAATCAATGCACTACCGTGATAGAATCGCCACCGATCAATCGGTTTTGACCAACAACAATCAAGTGATCTCCTACTGCAATTTGATTGGAAACAATCTCAGTCTGATCGTTAAATCGTTTTCCTAAGGTTACTACTACACGTTCTGATTTTCCGTTCTTTTCCAAAAACACATAACGCTCATTTGAACCTTGCATTTTCAATACGGCTTGATAAGGCACCACCAATGCATCTGCCTTTCCAAAATCGACTGTTGCACGGCAGAACATACCGGGACGTAGCATTTCGGAGGCATTCGGAACTTCAATTTCCACTTTTACAGAAAGAGTCGATTGGTCAATGGTGGGATAAATACGCACCACATGAGCTGGAAAAATCTTATTGGGAAATACGTCGGTTGTGACGGTCACTTGCATCCCTGATTTGATTTGCGGCAAATAGGATTCTGGGATATCAACGAGGGCTTTGAGCGGATTCATTTCCACTATTGTTATAATAGATGCTTTGCCTGTCTGTGCATTGGGAGAACCGGAATACATCTCCTGGTCTTCAAAGTTCTTGGCCGACACAACGCCATTGATTGGCGATCGAAGATTCACGTTTTTCTCCATGTATTGAAGATTCGTTTTGTTCAAATCGTATTGAGATTTTGTTTGATCAAACGATTGTTGCGTGATGGTTCCCGACTGTCGAAGCGCTTCCACGCGTTTCATGTCCGATTTAAGATTCTCAAACTGAATCTTTGCCGTGATCAATTGCGTAGGATCCATTTGCACCACTAACTGACCTTTACTGACGTGGTCTCCAATTCTGACCAAAATATGATCAATTTTCCCTGGTGAGGCAGGTACTAAATCTACCTCTTTCTTGCTTTCTAACGTCGAAGGGAATTCGATTGTTCTACTGATCTCTTGTTTCTTTAATGTGATCACACGAACCATTTGCGTAGCCGTTTCTTTCTTTTGTGTTGCCTTAGAGCATCCTATCAAAGAGATAATAGTCAGTCCACTCAAAGCTGTAAGCATTAACTTATTCATCTGTTTGTAATTTATTTTAGAGGTCAGATGGAACTCCATGACAAATGATAATCGTTTATTTGTTTGACTATAATCTTTTTGTCATGCTCGTTTCATGTCGGGGAAATTGATTGTACGTGTTCTACTTATTAAAATTTATTCAACAATAATTCTACCTGTGTTTGTGCTGTCAGCAAACTATAAATAGCATTTACATAGTTGGTTTCAACCTGTATCATGTTGTTGGATGCGTTGGTTATATCCAAACTACTTGCCATACCATGATCATGTTTTCGCATAATATCTGCAAATACACGACGTGCCACGTCTAAACTTCTTGTTTGAGTCTTCAAATTGTCCATAGCATTCTTTAGATTAAAACGCGCTTGCTGATCTTGAACACTCAATTGATCGGATAGGGCAGCCAGATTGTTGGCATTTATTTCAACCTGTATTTTGGCCTGTCGGATTTGCGACAACGTTCCCCCACTATTAAAAAGTGGCCACGAAGCTTGTATTCCGATATAACTTTTGGGGCTCAAGTCAAATTGAGGCTTGATGTATTTATAAGTATAACTATAAAAAGCTGAGATTGTTGGCAACCAGGAGTCTTTTGTTTGCCTCACCTGTTGTTTGGCTATTTCCACTTGCTTCTCGGATACCAAAAAAGAAGGATTGGTCTTAACTGAAAATGGTTGCAACAAAAGCGGGTATATCTGAGCTTCATTGACAAACTCAGAAATTGAGTCCGTAAGCGCAAGCTGCGTGTTGGCATGTACGCCTAACTGAATTCGCAACATGTTGTATCCCAATTCCACCTGACGTTCATTCGACTTAATCATGTCTTCTGTCGAAGCTAATTGTACATCAATTTGATCAGCATCTGTTTGAGTGGCCGCGCCTGCCTGAACCATGGATTTAGTTTTCTCCAGAATTTCTTGTAGGTTGTTTCTGGTCTGATGAAGCAAGGTTCCTAATTTTTCGCCTACCAAAATGGCGTAATAGGAGGAAGTGACTTGCTGCACAACATCTTGCTCAGTTTTTCTTTTATTCGTTGCAGCCATCTGTTCATTCAGTTTGGCTAACTTCAACCCCACCCAATACCCTGCATTAAAAACCATTTGATTGACTTGAGCATCCAATGATCCCGCTTGTCCGAAAGCGAGTTTCATTCCATTAAAATTTGCAGTAGCACCCAAATAGTTTTGATATGATCCGGTTACAGACACTTGAGGTAATCCTTTTGAGATGGATTCCCACATGCCGCTTTGAGCTTGCTGCAACGACAACCCTGCGCTTGTCAAGGTTCGGTTATACTTCAGCGCATACGTACGGGCATCAGTAAGCGACAAGGAAAGCCTTTCTTGCGACCATGCTTGTATCGCGGTCAATGCCAGAAGCACAATTAAAAATTCTATTCTTTTCTTCATAACATGAATCTCTTTCCAATTTATTTTCTTGTACACAAATCAAACTCTGTGCTTATTCCTTTTCTGGGAGAGGTGGTTCTGACCAATAAAATGCTCCACTCGAAGGTAACGTTGCATTCGCTTCGCTTGATGTGGCGTTCAGCTGCGGATATTCTTTTTTATATTTCTCCTGATAATAGCGATATCCTTTCTCGCTGACTAACACACGAATATTGCTGTCGAGCAAAAACTCGATAGTCGGAGAAACCCCAACTTCTAACTTACCGATTAACTCTGAAAAAGCTTTACTGAATTGAAAATACATATAGGTCGTTAATAAGTCAATACTTACGTCAGAACGAATAAGGCCTTCTTCAACTCCTTGTTGAATCCATTTTTTGAAACTTTCTTTTGCCTTTTGTTCTTGATGCTCAGCTATTTTTGTATTAATTTTTGGGTAATATTTCACTAAGTCATACATCAACGTCAATGAATGTTGTATGGATGAATCTTGCTTCCAATGCTTAAACGCCAATACAATTTTGTCAATAGCATTGAGCGATAAATCATCGAAGATAGATTTATTTCTGTTTTTTCTATCGTTTGCTAAATCAAGAAACTGGAACAAGACGGTGTCTATGAGGTCTTCTTTCTGCCTAAAATAATTATAGAAGGTCTTTTTCGATATATGCACTTCATTGCACACATCATCAATGGTAACGCTGCGTAGCCCATATTGTAGAAACAGGCGCGATGCAGTAGTGAGAATTTGAGCTTTTACGTCTTCCATATCAGAACTTTGATGCAAAGATACCTCTCTTGTACGCTTTGTAACACAATAATGAGAGTTAAATATTATAAAACGAAATAATATGCGCTGTTTATCAATAGCATATAGGAAACTTGAACAATTAATAAGTTTCCAAGTTTACAGAAATAAGGCGGCAAATGCTCAAAATTCTATGCAAATCCAATTATGGCTTTATCCAAATCAACATTTTGTACCAAAACATGGTTTTATCAGGAAGACAAATGAAGACTCGGTATATTTTATAAAATCAATTTATGTCAGAGGCCTCATTTTTAACAAGACGAATCGATTGAGCCATTTATCTTGAATTGAATAAAAGAATCGCCGGGAACATAGCAAACTCACAAATTCAGCGATGCTTTGAGAAGACGATATCCAGCAGCGCTCATTTTAAGCTGAATGCCATTTCGTAACGTCATGGATTGTTTGTTATTCCCATAACATTCTATGCGTGAAATGAATGACACATTCACGATGAACGAGCGATGAATCCTGACAAAGTGTTGTTGTGATAAGTTTTGCTCAAAATACTTCATTGTCTGCTCTTTGATAAATTTATCTTTTTCGGTGATAATCAACACATAATCGCCTTCAGATTGAAGATAAAGAATATCATTCACAGGAATTACGCGAATATTTGACCCTATTTTCACAGTTACTCGATCAATGTAAGAACTTGCTTCTTTTAGCACAGCCGTTGGAGTAGTCGCTTCGATTTGTTCGTCTTCACAAATTTCATTTCCGGCATCCATTTGTTGGGAGTAAGAAGTCGCAATTATTTGTATCGTAATGATGTAGAAGAGAATTCCGATTATCCCGTATAAAGGAATGGTTGGTACGAACAGACGGAATATTTGGGTTGCCAATATCCAATAAAGGAAAAGCAAACTTCCTCCTAACCAAACGCAGACAATCAGCAATCCTAACGCTGTAAGAACAACTATTTTCAAAATGGAATTAAGCGCTAATAAATTGCCATATTTGACTACGTTCCACACCAAGGGAACCAGGATGGCATACCACCCCGCAAAAACTGCGCCATATAACCATAAGCTAAGGAAAGGTTGATCAACAAGTGAGATCATAACGCATGCGAACACAGAGGATACAATGCACCAAAGAGCGATGTAAACTACTATACGCCAACGTGTATAAAAATCAGACGCATCCATGAGTAATTAGTTACGTAACTCGCCGCCTCCAAATGTTGTAGATCCATAAATTACAAGCATCTTATCTTGATCTTTAGTAGGAGTTGGGAAAATACGTTTATCTTCAAATCCTCCAAAAACGCTGTTCACTTGTAGTTGTATTTTCCAGTCGGACGGAACATATAGCACGACATTGCCAAATTGAACATTGATTTCAATAGCTACTGTTGCATCTGCCAATTGTGTTTTTCTCAAATCAATTTTTATTTCTCCAAAGGTTACGTTGATATCTCCACCGTTGAATTCAGGATCTAACACTAAAAATGTTTCATTGCCAAAAACTACGTTTTTGTGAAATCCGCCTTGAGATTGATTTCTTTCTGGTGTTACACAACTGTCGGCTCTATGCCAATCATTCATTTTAGCAGAAAAATCGGCGTGTCTTGGGTTGACGAATCGATGAAAAAGCAAGATAAGACCCGCAATAATCAACATGATTGGCCAATAAACATGCACAAAGTCGCCGCTTATCCCGACAATTTTAGGAAGTATAAAAAACCCACCTAAACACAGCAGCACAAATCCACTAACAAAATGCCCTTTAAATAAAGAAATTGCACCCAGGACAATCAGCAACATTTCCCATGAAATCAACATGGGTCGGTAATTGTCTGGAATCAGACCGAGATTGAATCCAAGGAAAAGTCCGCCTACAATGATCAAAACAATCGCCACAGATGGTCCATTTTGATGATGATGGCGTCGTTCGTTTAATTTTTCCATAATAAGATGATTAAAAAGTGATGTGCAAAGATACAGTCATTTCATTCAGCCAATCAAGTTAATATCGATCAAACAACATAATTCGTCGATAAAAGGCTCGAAAATAAGTGCAACCGGGAAGTTCACATCCCGCAAAATGAAAAAGTAGAATTTCTCATTTAGGAGGATTGTTAAAAACAAGGATAATCGAAACGGAAATTTGGCCGATATGGGGAAAGGTGCTACCTTTGCAAACGATTTTAAGGTCGGTTGGCCGAGTGGCTAGGCAGAGGTCTGCAAAACCTTCCACGGCGGTTCGAATCCGCCACTGACCTCAAGAAAAACGCTCCAATATACTTTTCAATAAGTTGTTGGAGCTTTTTAGTTTCTGATAAAACAAAAAAAGAGGCTGCGATTTGCAGCCTCTTTTTCAAAAAACTTCGTTGTCTGAATTATTTGATGATATTCATAAAGTCTGTATCTGTCAAATATTTTGCAAATTCTGCATCAGTGGTTGCCTTAACACCCCATTGTGGATTTGCAGCAACAGCTTTACGCATACTGTCATAAACCAATTGACGATCGTTTGTTCTTGCACCTACGATAGCCAACAAATAGGCTGTCTCTCCGTCAGGATTTTTGACATTATTCAAGGTTGCACGAGCAGCGCTGTAATCTTTCGTCAAGATTTGTGCCAAGGCAGCATTATTTGTAGGAGCATCGCCAAAAGCAGTTTTTGCTTTTTCATAGTCGCCTTGTTGTAGGTAAATAATGCCTAAAGCCTGATTCACATCATTGCCACCCAAGTTGCCGGCATTTCCAAGATATTGTTGTGCTTTTGCAGCATCACCTTGAGCTAAAGCGGTAATTCCCATGTTGTAATTTGCTTGAGCAGAATTTGGTTCAATGGCAAGAGCCTTAGCAAACAAACGAGCAGCATCATCATAATTGCCTTTTGTGAAATCGATGGTTCCCAAGTTGTTATATCCGCGCATATCGTTTGGATACAGATCAATCACCTTTTGATAGATAGCAGCTTTCTTTGCTTGATCATTTGTCAAAGTAGCAGCATACAACAATTCTTCAACAGTCAGTTGACTTGGATTTGTTTGTGCCAGATTTGAAATTTGATCATCTGATTTGCCGATTATATCCATCGTCAATGAAACATTTGAACGACGTAATTGTGGAAGAATTTGATCAGCAATGGTTTTGAAGACAGTTGACATGTTCTTGATTTCTTCCATGCGTTTTTGTGGATCATTGGAGTACATCGAAAGAACGCGTAAAATCACTTCTTTATCTTGAATGTTTGAAGCTTCCATCAATTTTTGGAATCCGTCCCAGTCTTCAGCGGTATATGTTGCATCTAAATTGACATCCGCTTTCAGTTTCTTCATTTGATTGTCAAGATACTTTTTCGTATTCTTTTCACGATTCAATGAAAGAGGCTCATTGATTTTCATTCCGCCGTCTGGTGATGCATAGGAGTGTAGGCCAAAATCAGCAACTTTCAAGTTAGAAGAATCTTTAGCTTCCTGAATTCGTTTAATTAAATCAACCAATGCAGCTTGCTTCAATTCTTTTGGACGAAGGTTAGCTTGTTGAATGACAAATAAAATGTTAGCATCTTGTTTTTCTTGAATGATGCGTTGGAATTTGTCGGCTACAATTGGAGAGTTAAGGTTTTCGCTATTAGCAGCAACTAAAGTTGAGGTAGCAATGACGCCATCGGCCACCTTGACAGAAGGAATTTCATACGTTTTCTTTATACGTGTAGCAGAAAACTCAAGTAATAATTCGCTTTTTGCCATGTCAGGTTTGTAGTCAAATGACACATGTTGAGTGAAAGTGCCTCCTAATTTGTAGGAAACTTGTTGATTATTCCCTTGTATCTTTTCGCCCTGATAAGAAACAGGAGTGCCTCTATATTCAGTGCCGGTAGATGTTTTTAATACTGGTGTTACAACAACAACGGTCTTTTTGTCAAAATAGTTGGGGGGAAACTTCCCTGTAACCGTCGCAACCACTTTTCCACCGTTTTCTTCCAGGGGATTGGGATTAGTGCTAAAATAGCTTGGATCGAGAGCCCCCATCGGCTTTGGCGCACAAGACGTAAAGGCGAATGCGAGAATAGCCGCTGCAATTAAATAAAGTCCTTTTTTCATAACGATAATGATTGGATTAAGTGAATAACTTTTGCCGCAAAATTTTGAAGCAAATATAAGCAGAATCAATTAACAAAAAAAGTGTTTTAGGATATCGCATTTTTGTCGTAAGTTAGCTTCTTGAAAATTACAATATATAAGAATTTGATAATCAGCTATCAACTTGTGTTTGTGCTTTCAAAAAGCGATAGTTTTAAAGTGACAAACAACTCATTTTTGTGACTTTTTAACGCACAAATTTCATATTTTGAGATTAATTGCACATTATGGTAATAAGTAATTGTTTCCTTTGGGTACGCAAAGGGTATATTTTAGGGCAACTTCTTGTAAGTTACTCGGTTTCTTCCTTGTTGAAACGCGTTTTTAATCCACGGAGTCCTTTTTCTGTTTCTATTGAGCCAATAAATCAATGCAACTTACATTGTCCTGAATGTCCGACTGGGAATGGCACCCTTTTACGTAAAAACAAGTTGATAGAATGGGATTTATATCAACAAATCACAGATGAATTAGCACCGGAATTATGCAATCTCATTCTCTATTTTCAAGGTGAGCCGTTCCTTCATCCACAAATTTTAGCGATGATACGTTATGCGTCTCAAAAAAGAATCCACACCATAACTTCCACCAACAGTCAGCTGATAACCAATGAAATAGCACGAAGTCTAGTAACTTCAGGATTAAATCATATCATTATTTCAATGGATGGTGTCACACAAGATGTTTATGAACAATATCGTCGTGGTGGGTCGTTACAAAAAGTGATGGAAGCCACTACTGCTTTGTCATCATGGAAATCGGCTTTAAAAAGGAGCACTCCGCATATTGAAGCTCAATTTATTGTTATGCGTCAAAACGAAGATCAGATAGCTGATTTTCTCAATATGGCAAAAGCAATTGGCGCTGATTCCACACGATTAAAAACAGCGCAGATTGATTGGCCAAACATAGAAACCCTCATTCCGTTGCAATCAAAATTTGCACGTTACCGTAAAAACAAAAATGGTGAATGGGAAATGAAGCATCGGTTGAAAAATAGATGTTGGCGACAAT
>DAHXOX010000003.1 GCA_027364655.1 Paludibacter sp.
AGATTCAGATTTCCTTTAAATTTGCTTTCTACTTTTGCATTGACGTACACAAACACGATAAATCAATGAGACGAAGATATTATTCGCCCTTTATAATTACCTTTTTACTGCTTTATGGATCTCTTTTTTCTGAAGCGAAAGCTCAAAAAACCATCAGGGGAATCGTCGTAGATTCCATAAGTGGCAAGCCGTTGTCATACATTTCTGTTTATCTGAAAGGGACAACTATTGGCACACTGACAAACGATGCCGGAGAATTTTCCTTAAAGAATCCATCATCGGCACAAATCCTGATTGCCACTTGCATGGGATACAAAAGAAAATATGTTTTACTGGAGAACAGAGATCGGCATTATTTCAGAATACTTCTTTCACCCTCTTCGTATGCCATGTCGGAAGTGACAATAAGACCGCCAAAAGAAAAATACAGAAAAAAAGGAAATCCCGCAGTCGATCTTGTCCGTAAAATCATTGATGCAAAGGAACAACATAATCCTTACGACAAAGATTACTATCATTACGAACATTTTCAAAAAATCACCATTGCACTGAATAATTTTGGACATAACAAAAAGAAAAAGAGCTTTTTGCTCAAAAAGTTCGGCTTCTTAAAGTCATTTGTGGATACATCTAAAGTAACCGGCAAGACTATTCTTCCAATCTCAGTCAAAGAGTCGGTGGATGAATTTTATTATCAGAAGTCGCCGCGTGAAATAAAAACCGTTGTGAAAGCTGTTCATAACACAGGCATTGAGGATCATATCCTGTCGGAAGATGGCGTAAATACCTTTTTGCAAGAGGTTTTTAAACCTGTCAATATTTACGATAATGACGTTAAACTGTTCATCAAACGGTTCGTCAGTCCACTTTCAACGGGTGCCATCGGGTTCTATAAATATTTTCTGATGGATTCGGTGATGGTCGATGGCGAACGATGTGCCGATTTGGTCTTTGTTCCCTTTTCGTCGGAATCAACCGGATTTGTCGGCCACATGTACATTACTATTGATTCAACCCATTTTGTAAAGAAAGTTCTACTTAGCATTCCCAAAAACATCAATCTGAACTACGTAAAAAGCATGTCCATCGAGCAGGATTTTAAGCGTGCTCCGGATGGGACACGGTTGTTAACATTTGATGATATGACAGTGGAGTTTTCCATTCTTTCAACTTCCGACGATTTCTATGCACGGCGGACGAACGTTTATACGCATCATTCATTTGACGCCCCTGCGGATAAAAATATTTTCAATGAGAGTGAGAACAAGATTGCGAAAGAGGACACGACGCTTAACATGCAAAGTTATTGGAAAAAGAACGGGGAGGATACCATTGGCGTCAAAGAACAATCTGTATCGGACATGCTAAAACGGCTGCGTAACGACCCGCTTTATTATTATTCCGAAAAAGTGTTCTCCGCATTCGTTACAGGATACATTGAAACGGCTCCTCAAAAGAGCAAATTTGATATTGGCCCGATTTACACCACAATCAGCACCAATGTTGCCGAAGGAATACGACTGCGGACAGGTGGTTTAACCACAGCTGCCTTGAACGATCATTGGTTTGGTAAAGGCTATTTGGCTTACGGGACGAGAGATCGTCAATTGAAATACCTTGCTCAGGTTGAATACTCTTTCGATAAAAAGAAGAAGCAGGCAAACGAGTTTCCGATTCATTCCCTCCGTGCATCCTATCAGTATGATGTCAACTGGCTGGGGCAGCATTCACTATTTGCCGATAACCTTTTCCTTTCTCTGAAACGGCAAATTGACGACAAAATAACTTACCTCCGCACGATGGAGTTGAGTTACAATCAGGAATATAATTCACACCTGTCCTATGGCATTGATTTCAGGTTTCGTAGAGAATATGCTACTTCTTATTTGCCTTTTATTGAAAATTCGACTAACAAAAACATCGACTATTATTCTTTAGGTGAAGCAAGATTTCGGTTGCGTTATGCTCCGGGCGAAAAGTTCTATGAAACACTCGCAGCTCGCTATGCTATTTCGCACGATGCTCCGATATTCTCTTTGTCGCATACATTAGCGCTGAAAGGGACGTTAGGATCTAATTACAACTATAGTTATACGGAGTTCGGCTTTCGGAAAAAATTCTGGTTTTCAGCCTATGGAGCTGCAAATGTCATCATCAAAGCTGGTAAAGTATGGACAAAAGATCCATTCCCGCTTTTGATCATCCCCAATGCTAATCTTTCCTATACCATTCAGCCCGAAACATATCCCATGATGAATGCAATGGAGTTTATCAACGATCAATATGTTTCGTGGGATTTGAATTACAACATGAATGGCTTGATTTTAAACCATATTCCTTTGATTCGATATTTGAAATGGAGAGAGATTGTCTCGTTTCGGGGACTCTACGGAAGCCTCGACAAAAAGAATGATCCTGCTCTTAGCAATGGATTATTTGTCTTTCCGACAGGGTCGTATAAGATGGGGAATGCGCCTTACATGGAAGCCGGCGTAGGCATAGATAACATCTTCAATATCCTTCGGGTGGATTATGTTTGGAGGCTCAACTACCTGAATCATCCACATATTGATAAAAGCGGGATACGTATTTCCTTGGATTTCAGTTTCTGATGTTTCCCGTTGAGGCCGATCAAGGTGTATCGCAAAAAAAAGAGTGTGCCGTCTGAAACGTGCGCACTCCTTTTTCCTGAGTTTTTTTGATGCTTATAATTGATTGATAATCTCTTTGATAATCAATGTCATATTAGGTTGCACGTTATTGGCAATTTGCTGCACTTCTTCATGTGTCACTTCCACAATCTTGCCTGGGATGCCCAAATCGGTAATAATGGAAATAGCAAAACAACGCATATTCATGTGGCGAGCAACAATAATTTCAGGGACGGTGGACATGCCCACTGCATCACCACCAATCATGCGGAAGTAATGATATTCTGCCGGAGTTTCAAAAGTTGGTCCTTGTGTCCCCACATACACGCCTTTCTGAAGTTTGATGTGATGTTTGGAAGCAATCTCGAAGGCCATACGAATCAATGCTTTGTCATAAGCTACACTCATGTCGGGGAAACGTGGGCCTAATTCTTCATAATTTTTCCCTCTCAAAGGATGTTCAGGAAAAAGGTTGATATGATCGTTAAGCACCATCAAATCTCCAATTTCAAAAGTTGGATTCATGCCACCGGCAGCATTTGATGCAAAAAGCGTTTCAATGCCGAAAGCATGCATTACGCGTACAGGAAAAGTCACTTTCTGCATGTCATATCCTTCATAGAAATGGAAACGACCTTGCATCGCCATTACCTGCGTGTTTCCTAATTTGCCGAAGATCAATTTTCCGCTATGTCCTTCAACGGTGGAGATAGGAAAATGCGGAATTTCATGGTATGGAATTTCTTCTTTATCGGTAATTTGTGTGGCTAGATTTCCTAAGCCTGTGCCTAAGATGATTCCAATCTTTGGACGACGGGGTGTCCTTTCTTGTAAAAACAAAGCGGTTTCTTCAATTTTTAGTAACATAACTTGAAATTTGACGGTTAAATAATTGAGCTTGATTTTTGATAAATTCCACGCTGATCGGAAGCACATAGATCAGTGGTTTGAGTTCTTCCGGCAGCAGGGTGTCGTTGTATAAACGGGCAGCATCTTTCTCTGTGACCACGATACGTTTGCCGCCATCAAGATTGGCAATTTCTTGTGCAATCAGTTGATAATCTTTATTATTAAATGCATAATGATCGGGCAATACAATCGATTTCATCATGGCGGCATGTGCGTCAAGATATTGATGCATGTCGGTAGGCGAAGCAATGCCTGTAACAACGAGCAGTGACAAGTCCTTCAATTCTTGCGTTGTTAAAGTGGGTGTGCCGGCTTGCTGTGGAAAAAGCGGATAAAGCGCCTCATATCCGTAGGTCGTGAAATAAAGTGTTTGATATGGGAAAAGCGTTAATTTTTTTTGTATCAACTTATAATCGATAGGATTTAACCCTTTGTCGCATTTCGACACGATGACAATATCGGCGCGCTTTTTGTTGCGTGCAGGTTCGCGAAGTCGCCCGTAAGGCAACAACGAATCTTCTGTGATCAGTCGATGACTGTCGATGATAAGAATATTGAGTGATGGTTGAACATAACGATGTTGATAAGCGTCGTCTAATACGATGACATCAACTGGATGCGCTGCATTTTGTCGGATGATCTGCTCAATGCCGCGTCGTCTATCTGCATCCACAGCAACAACCACGTTTGGAAATTTACGTTTCATCTGAAAAGGTTCGTCGCCAATAGTAGCCGCCGTGGCATGTTCATCGCCGTATTGAAATCCCTTTGTTGTCCGTTTATATCCCCGACTGAGCATGGCTACGTGTAAATTCTTGCTAAGCAGTTTGAGTATATATTCGGTGTGAGGTGTCTTGCCGGTACCCCCCACCGTAATATTCCCGACGGCAATCACCGGTATATCAAATTTCTGAGAAGGCAAAAGATGATAATCAAAGAGAAAATTCCGCACATTAACCCCCAACCCATATATCAATGATAGGAGGTATAATACTGGCTTGAAAATTGAAAGCAGATACTTCATGGCTTCTCTCTCTTTTTTCTGTTTAATCGGCGTCACTTTCTTTATCAAGTGGTAAAGATACGGTGTTTAGATGGAAAACCTTCGGAAGGTATGAATGCTTCCGAAGGTTATCATTTGCAATGTCCGCGACAAAACGGATTGAATACGTGTTATTTAATTTGTAAATAATAAGGCAAGCGGGCTTGTACTCCTTGCAAACGAATGATTTCGTGGAGTTGCTTGAAATATGGATAAAACTCACCCAATTGAACTTTTTGCACATGTTCCGTTACGTCGGAGTTTAAGCTATCCATGAATTTCTCCACAAAACTTTTTTGTTTGGGATATACGGTAATATTATATTTAGTGAGATGGGCTCGTTTTGCAATTAACGTAACGGCATCGTGCAAATTACCCAATACATCCACTAATCCGTTTTGTTTTGCCTGCTCACCGGTCCAAACGCGGCCTTCGGCAATTTTCTTGATAGCATCAGGCGTAGTGTGTCTGCCTTGTGCCACATGATCGACAAACGTTTTGTAGGTGTTGTTCACGTAGGCTTGCATGATGTTTCGCTCTTCCGGTGTAAATGGGCGAGTCAGATTCGGCATGTCACTTCTCTTGTTTGTGTTGACCTCATCGAAACTGATGCCGATTTTCTTTGTCAACCCTTGCACATCAGGTATCAGACCAAACACACCGATAGAACCGGTGATGGTATTGGGTTGTGCTATAATGGTGTCGGCATCGCACGAAATGTAGTATCCGCCTGATGCAGCATAATCACCCATCGAAACAAAGATGGGTTTCTTGGCTTTGATAAGCGAAACTTCCCTCCAGATCAATTCTGATCCTAAAGCACTACCACCCGGAGAGTTAACACGTAGAATGACCGCTTTAATATTGTCATCGGCACGAACAGCAGCCAATGCCTTCACCAATTTTTCTGAATTAATGCCCGATGTACTTGACCCGTCGATTTCGCCTGCCGCATAAACAATGGCAATTTTATCTTTGGAGAAAGCCGTATTCTCTTCTGCATCTTTCATGGCGTTCAATTTTACAAACGGAATGGACGCTGAGGCCTCAATGCCTGCTTTCTTTTTCAACAAGGTTTGAATTCCGTCGTCATAAAGCAACGAATCGACTAAATGATCGGCAACATCTTGCTTTGCAGGCTGAAATGTCATGTCTCTGTCCGCATACGCGTTGAGGCTGTCAATGGAGATGTGACGCGATGCAGAAACATCTTTCAATAGGGTTTGCCAGATGGAACCCATGAATGAGGTCACCTGCAAACGGTTTGCATCACTCATTTTGGTGTCAATAAATGGCTCTACCGCTGATTTAAAAGTCCCTACACGAATGACCTGTACATTGACGCCCAACTTGTCGAGTGCTCCTTTGTAGAAGGTGGTTTGAGCTGACAATCCTTGCCAATTGAGCATCCCTGCCGGATTAAGATAGACTTTGTCGGCTGCACTCGCTATGTAATAAGCTCCTTGCGTGTAAACGTTGCCGTACGCATAAACAAATTTACCTGATTTCTTGAAGTCGATCAGCGCTTCCCGTATCTCACGCAACGTGGCTGGAGCAGCCATTAAAGCACCTGCTTTGATATAAATTCCTTTGATGTTGTCGTTGATTTTAGCTTTATGAATGGCTGTTAAGATGTCGTTCAGCCCCATAGAGATGTCTTGATCCGTGTAAGCGCCTAATATAGCATTGAAGGGATTGTCTTGGGCACGTTCAACCACTTCGCCGCTTAACGACAATTGAAAGATGCTGTTCGGTTTAATGGTTGTTTGACTCTCTGAGGCTGATGAGATAACGCTAACGACGCCCACAGCAACCAAAAACAAAACCAAAAAAGCGATGATAATTGCAACAAAGGTGGCTAACACCATTTTGAGGAAGCTTTTCATAAATGTTCATTTATAGTTAGAGTATGTGACAAAATCCATCAGTTTTGACCCGCTCTTTCTTGTACATAAAGAAGTTAAGTGCCAAAACATAAAAAGATTGGGCAAATATAATTATAATAATTCAAACTTCTCTTATTTTTTGTTATGTATTTTCCTCTTTCGTTGTGGATATGGAGTAATATACATAATGTCAAAACGATAGCACAATGTTTTTTTTGCTTATCGGCATTGATACTTCATGGCATCACCTTGCGTCAAGCATCAATGCAAATCAAAACACCGCGATAATTCAGCATGAACGGCTATTCTGCGCAACACTTTCTCTTCACATCAAAGAACACAATCGGATACTTCATAAAACAAAATATTCTCCGTTATTATATGCGTTGATTGTAAGGGTTAATCTCTACAAGTGGTTTTGCCATGTTTGCCCCTGTTTAGCGCAACTATTTTTCTTGTCCCCAAACCCGTTGAAGTTTTCAACTTTCAATTAAAAGACTTCGAGCCATTACTAAATTTTCGAACACTTTCTTCGAGTAAGTTACATTGGAAAAACATACGTAATTCATAGCATTTTACGTTACATGGTATTACTTCTTTGCCGGTTTGGTCAATTATTCCAAATAACTCATCAAAGGGAGTTCCATTCTTTTTGGTTACGATT
>DAHXOX010000015.1 GCA_027364655.1 Paludibacter sp.
GTTGATTTATAGGTTGCTATTCTTTGGGGTTGGAAAGTAGATGGCTTTGTGCCTGATAAGTTTGACATAATTGGAGGAGTAATTTCTTTAATCGGAATGGGCATTATTATGTTTGCACTACGAAATTAATTTCAAAATTAAAAGGAGGTAAAAAATGGAAATCAAATTACTTTCAACCATCACTTGTCCAAACTGTGGTCATAGAAAAGAAGAAACTATGCCAACTAATGCTTGTCAATATTTTTATGAATGTGAGAAGTGCAAAACCATTTTAAAATCACAGCAAGGCGATTGTTGTGTGTTTTGTAGTTATGGTACAGTGCAATGCCCGCCAATTCAACAAAATTTTAAGTGTTGTAAATAGAAAAAGTAAAAAATCGTATGATGACATCAATTTATATACTCTCATTTCTGTCAATCTACTTTGTTGTGGTTTTTGTAGTGGCATCGGTAAGGGTAAAACGCAAAACAGGAATCAATCCCTACGTGTTTAAAAATACCGATTCAGCACACGACTTTTTAGGCAAAGTATCAGCACCCATTACCTCGTTAATCTTTATCGTGGCTTTGGTCAATCTTTTCTATCCCGAGTGTATATATTAAAGTTGGAAATAAGTGGTATTGTACAGGTACATCTGCGCCTATCTGGACAGGACACAATCCCGGTGTACGTCTTTTGGAATCGGATGATTTGATTCTCTGGAAGCAACTATCTTGGCTTATTGATGCAAGCAAATTGGCTCCTGATTGTCCTTTATGCGTTGGCAGGGAGGGAATTATACTGCTGATTATCATTGGCAGGATGGCATTGGCCCTAAGGACAAACGTCCTGTACTCAAAGAGCTTGCATGGGGATTCAACGATAATAATCAAGTCGGGACTGACGAATGGATCGAGTTGAATAAAGCCATTGGATCGGAGAATATCATGTGTATCAATGGAGGAACCGGCACGCTCGATGAAGCGGCCCATTGGGTGGAATATTGTAATTTGGAGCCGGGAAGTTATTTCCCCGATCTTCGTGCCAAATATGGGCACCCAAAACCTTATGGTGTAAAATATTGGGATCTTGGTAATGAGGTGGACGGCAAGCCTTGGATCATAGGGCATAAGGATGCGGAAGATTACATCAAATTTGCCACGGAAGCAGCGAAAATCATGAAAGATGTTGATGATAGTTTGTCTTTTATTATTAGCGGTTCTGCTTACTATGCTCCTGATGGAAAATGGGTGGATTGGAATCGGAAGGTAATCACGGGTTTGAGAGATATTGCCAGCTATGTCTCTATTCACGGTTATTGGGATAACTCCTCCAATTACTATACCTATATGGGGCAAAGTGCAATGGATATAGAGCGTAAGATAACCACCACGGCAGATATTATCTCAACTATTCGATCAAAATACATGATGACAAAACCGATCTATATTGCTTTCGACGAGTGGGCTGCTTTTGGGAAAGGATTCCTTCCTACGCTTGCAATTGCCCAATACTTCAATTCATTTATCCGTCATGCCAATGTAGTCAAAATGGCAAACTACACGATGTTGACTTCTATTTTGGCACGAAGTGAAAATGGCCGGCTTTTCAAAACGCCAAGTTTTTATACTTTCAACTTGTTTTCAAATAATTGCAGAGGAAATTCTTTGGATGTTTTTGTAAAGTGTGATACATTCAGTACGAGTGGCTATTACAAGAATATTCCATATCTGGATGTCACCTGTGTATATGACAAAGATGCCAAGTCGTTGGTATTTAATGTAGTGAACCGTCATAAAGAAAAAGCTGTTTCAACAGAGATTGTAAGTAATTCAGGAGGTTTTGCAGGGGAAGCCTCTATGACAGAAGTTGGCAGCCAAGATATGGAAGCTCCGTATGTGTTTGATAAGCGTAATCAATATATTCCTGTTACGAAAATGATGCAAGTCAAAGGGAAAGAATTCAACTATACCTTCCCGGCTCATTCGTTTACACAGATAAAAGTGAAGCTTGACTGAAACTAAAAATTGACCAACAAACAAAGCTAAATACTTCGCATCCGATTATAGGCGGCCATGGTGATGTCTCATTGCGAAAATATGAGGAAACAAAACTACTGATTACATCGAGTCTTCCCTCAGATTGCAGAAGGGCAAAAACGCTCGTTGCTACCCTCCCGCAGATCGCAGGGAGCAAAAAACATTCGTTGCCACCTTCCCGCTGAAGGCAGCAGCCTGAAAACGGGCGTAGATTACCTCCCGCTGAAGGCAGGAACCAAAAAACGGGCGTAGATTGCCTCCCGCTGAAGGCAGGAACCAAAAAACGGGCGTTGTCATCTTCCCGCAGAAAATATGAGGTCAAAAACGCTTTACAAATATAAAATCAATTGAGCGAACTTTCTGCTTTCCCTTTGCTGGCGCGGATTTGTAATCCGTGCCAATGCAAAGAGAATAAGAATAAACAGGGACACAGACCTGCGCCAGTTATTCTGTTTTGGCATTCAATCGCCGGAGCAATTCCTCTACGGCATTTCCAATGTTGTCGGGCGATTGTTTTAATTCTTTGATAAACTGACTGCCGACGATAGCGCCTTGTGCATTGGCAAAAGCAGCTTGTAAGGTGTCTGCATTGGATATGCCAAAGCCGATGAGTTGCGGA
The DNA here is from genome assembly GCA_027364655.1 of Paludibacter sp. Lineage (GTDB taxonomy): Bacteria > Bacteroidota > Bacteroidia > Bacteroidales > Paludibacteraceae > Microbacter. The sequence goes on from DAHXOX010000015.1 coordinate 2,639, forward strand.
TTTTGCAGATGCATGGCTTTGATGCGTCTGAAATAGGTTTGTTTTCCTTCGTCAAAACTGCTTTGTGCGCCGGTCGTAGCTGCCGATGACACCATGTAAATAAAGCTGTTGGTGTGTTGATCGATCAACCGGATGCGTTCTTCGGAGGTTTGCGGCGTAATGAGCATAATGACGGAAAGATTGTATTTGTCCGCAATAGGTTTGTATTCAATCAGGTATTCGTTGAATGGCAAATCAGGGATAATAATGCCGTCAATGCCTGTTTCCTGGCATTTTTGACAGAATGCCTCGAAGCCAAATTGCATAATAGGATTCAGATAACCCATCATAATGAGTGGCATCGTGATTTCGGAGCGCACATCGGATAATTGGTCAAAAAGTTTTCGCAGCGTCATGCCTTGTTGCAAAGAGACGTGGCTGCTCTGTTGGATGACAACGCCGTCTGCCATAGGATCGGAAAATGGGATTCCTATTTCGGCCATGTTCACGTTGTGCGCTTGCAGTTGACGCAAAATTTCACGGGTATCGTTCGAATGGGGAAATCCTGCCGTGAAGTAAACTGAAAGAATTTCAGTCTGTTTTTGTTGGAAAAGTTGGTGAATTCGATTCATACGTAAATAATTTATTTTAAAGGTCGTATGGAACTCGTCTCGCGAAACGGGACTCGTTTCATACTATTTTATTTTTAATGTTTCAGTTCGTTGATAAAGTGGGTTAATGCCATCACATCCTTTTCCCCGGGCGAAGTTTCAAACCGGCTATTGACATCCACTGCATGTAAAAGAGGATGATGAAACGCAAGTAGTCGTGTAATGTCTGAAGCTCCGATTCCTCCGCTTAAAAAGAAAGGGATACGCCCGTTGTAGCTTTGAAGAACATTCCAATTGTATTTTTGTCCTGATCCTCCGAAAAGGGGTGTTTTGGTGTCGAAGAGCAGAAAATCGCACGCATGTTGATATAAACCGGTGGCTTGCAAGTCGGCAGTCGTTGCCACTCGGAATGCCTTGATAACCTCTAATCCTTCTTTGCGAATAGCTTCGCACATATTTGGAGATTCATCACCGTGCAATTGAATGGCATTTAAATGGTATTTAAACGCCGTTGCAAGGATATTTTCTGTGCTTTCGTTGACAAACACGCCAACCTTGCAAATGGTGTTTGGAAGTAGCTTCACAATGGCCGGATCGAGATTTCCTACAAAACGCGGCGATTTTTGATAAAAGATAAATCCCATATAATCGGGATGAAAAGCAGCCACGGCTCTGATGTTCTCAGGCTGCTGCATTCCGCATATTTTAATTTTTGGAGTCATTTAATTCGGTCAACGTTTATGTCAGTGATGAAATAAATTGTGCCAATGCTTTGTCGGGCTGATCGTTTTTCATAAAGGTTTCTCCCATCAAAAAACCGCGAAACCCTGCTTCACGCAAATCTTTGACTGTTTGCGGATCGTTAATGCCGCTTTCAGAGATTTTTACGAAACTTTCAGGGATTTGACTTCCTAATCGAAACGAGGTTTCAACATCGGTGACAAAGGTTTTTAAGTTACGGTTATTGATACCGACAATGTCAACATTAGGATGGATGTATTCCAATTCAGCTTCTTCGTGAATCTCAAGTAGCACCTCTAAACCGGCTTCGTGGGCTTTGTTGGCCAATAGCAAGCACGTTTCTTTTGAAAGAGCAGCGGCAATGAGCAAAATCACATCAGCGCCAATGGCTTTTGCTACGTCAATTTGAAACGGATCAATGATAAAATCTTTTCGCAGAATGGGAATTTTCATAGCAGGACGTGCATGTTTCAAGTCGGCTATCGAACCACCGAAAAAGGATTCGTCGGTCAAGATGGACAATCCGGTGGCACCTGCTTTTGAGTAGCCTTTCGTGATTATTTTTACGTCGGCATCAGGGAAAATCCATCCTTTTGAGGGCGATTTGCGTTTGAACTCAGCAATGATACCGGTGGACGATTGCATCAATGCTTTTTTGAGCGAAAGCGTTGTATGTTCCGTTTTGCCTAAGAACGCCAGCAATCCTAATCTTTTTTGAGCTGTTATTTCAAGTTTCTTTTGGGCAATGATGGTTTCAAGAATATTCATAAAGCAGGAGTCGGTTTTACTGGTTCAACGCTAAGAATTTTTTGAATGTATGCAATGCAGCGCCACTATCGATGGATGTGCGAGCCTGATCAATGCACGCTGAAAGCGACAGTTCGGGATGAATGGTATGAATACCGACTGCCGAATTGATAATGACGACATTTTTCTGTGCTTCGGTGGCTCTGTTTGCAAGAACGTCATCGAAGATGATAGCCGCTTGTTCCGGTGTGTCTCCTCCGTACAAAGCCGCTTGCGGAACGCGTTGGAATCCGATTTCTTCCGGTGTAAACATTTTTTCTCCGGTTCCGTCAATCACTTTGAAGTCTGTTGTGAGCGAAATTTCGTCGTAACCATCCAAGCTGTGCACGATGGAGAATGTAGATTCTTTTTCCTGTTGATAAAGATAGTAATAAAGTCGTGCCATTTTCAGGTTGAACACGCCTAAGACATTGTGTCTGGGTTGTATCGGATTGACCAACGGGCCTAAAACGTTGAAAAAGCTACGTACTTGCAGCGATTTGCGAACTGGCGCTACTGCTTTTAGTGCTAAGTTGAACAAAGGAGCGTGCAAATAAGCAATGTTGCTCTCTTCAATTGAGCGCCGCAAAAGGTCGTTGTCGCGCGTAAATTTCACTCCGTGTTGTTCCATCACGTTGGAAGCGCCGCTCACGGACGTGGCGCCGTAGTTGCCATGTTTTGCCACTTTGTAACCTGCTCCGGCCACCACAAAACAACTCAATGTCGAAATGTTGAAGGTGTTGTGATTGTCGCCACCCGTTCCGACAATGTCGATCGGGTCATATTCACTTAATGACACGGGAACACGCATTTCGAGTAAGGCTTCGCGAAAGCCCATCAGCTCGTCAACCGTGATGCTTCGCATGAGATACACGGTAACAAAGGCAGCTATTTGCGCGTCGTTATATTTTCCTTCGGCCATGTTGGTTAAAACGGTTTTGGCCTCTTCACGATCGAGGTATTGATGCTCGAATAATCGATATAATAGTTCTTTCATTTTTTTTATTCTGAAAATTAGAGATTCAACCAGTTGAGTATAATTTGTTCTCCCATGGGAGTCAGTACCGATTCAGGATGAAATTGTACGCCCCAAACATCATATTCTTTATGTCGCAATGCCATGATAATTCCTTCGTCCGAAATGGCAGTCACCCGCAAGCAAGTCGGTAGATCGTTGTTGCTTACGATCCATGAGTGATAGCGACCAGCATCGAATGTGTTGGGCAATTTAGCGAAAATAGGGTCTGGCTCAACGACATGCACGGGACTGCTGATGCCATGATACACTTCGTCCGTGTTTTCGAGCGTAGCCCCAAAACTTTCAGCGATGGCTTGATGTCCGAGACATACGCCTAAGATGTTTTTCGTCGGTGCATAGCGTTGAATCAGCGGTAAAAGGATGCCAGCTTCCGACGGGATGCCCGGGCCGGGAGAAAGAATGATTTTATCAAAACGATCTACTTCATCTAAGCTGATTTGATCATTGCGAATCACCTCTACTTGCGTAAATCCTAATTTTCGTACGGCATGTACTAAGTTATAGGTAAATGAGTCGTAATTGTCGAATATTAATAAGTTGGTCTTCATAATTTATTGCGTTGTTGGTGATTTAGTTTTTGAGAGTTGCTGCCAAATCGATTGCTTTCTTCAATGCGCCTAATTTGTTGTTCACTTCCTGAAGTTCGCTTTCCGGATTCGATTTAGCCACGATGCCGGCGCCTGCCTGATAGTAAAGCGTGTTTTTGATGCTTAAGAAAGTACGGATAGTAATTGCCTGGTTGATGTCGCCGTTTAGTCCGATATATCCGATGCAGCCTCCATAAATGCCTCGTGTGTGAGGCTCAATGGTGTTGATGAGTTGCATGGCGCGTACCTTTGGAGCTCCCGATAATGTTCCAGCAGGAAACGTATCGGCAAAAAGGCGTATCGGATGTACATTGGGTAATAATTTACCGCTTACACGTGATACCAAATGGAGGACATGCGAATAAAACTGCACTTCTTTGTAAATTTCGAGCTTTACATCCGACGCGTTGCGGCTTAAATCGTTTCGTGCCAAATCGACTAACATCACGTGTTCTGCATTTTCTTTGGGATCTTTGAGCAATGCTTCGGCCAACTGTAAGTCTTTTTCATCATCGCCGGTGCGACGAAACGTACCTGCAATAGGATCGATAAATGCTTTTCCCTTTTTCACTTGAACGTGTGTTTCGGGCGACGATCCGAAAATACGGAATGAACCAAAATCGAAGTAGAAAAGATAAGGTGATGGGTTGATGGAACGTAACGCGCGATAGACCTTAAAGTCATCGCCGGCAAAAGATTGTCCGAAACGACGTGAAAGTACGATTTGAAACGTGTCACCCCGTTTACAGTGTTGAATGCCTTGCTCCACCATTTGTTTGTAGTGTTCGTCCGTCATGTCGGATAATTCGTTGCCTTGAGGTTCAAAATTGTACGAGGCATAATTCCGATTATCCAAATGTGACACGACTTCGTTCATGCGACTTTGTTCCTTTTCAGCAAGATTTTCCACTATGGTCAATTCGTTTTTGAAGTGGTCGATCACTAAGATGTACTTGAATAATAGGTAGTACATATCAGGAACTTGTGTTAAATTACCGGCAAGCGGCTGAATAGGAACTTTTTCAAAATAACGGATGGCATCGTAGGCTGTAAACCCAAAAAAGCCATTGAAAGGCAATTTGTTTTGATTGTTGGCAATTTCAAACGAATCGACAAACCGTTGCAGTTGTTCCGGCAGCGGGTTGTAACTGTTGATGGCATAACGCAAGGTATCGCCGTTGGGATATATCTCGGTGACGGTATCGTCGGCTGCTATAAATTTGGCCATTGCCTGCAATCCGATAAAAGAGTAGCTGTTTTCTCCGCCATGATAATCAGAACTTTCGAGTAAAACAGACTCCGGGTAGATATCGCGAATCTTGAGATAAATGGATACCGGCGTATGAAGATCGCCTAATAATTTGGTGGAAATGGTTTTGAGTATTGTGTTCATCTGTTTGAGTTGTTATTCGGTTGCTTTTGCTGCATTGTCGTCCATGACTTTTACATACGTTTCCATGTCTTTATCGCCCCTGCCTGAAAGATTGATGACCACAACATCGTTTGGTTGAAAAGTGACTTTTTTCAACACGGCTAATGCGTGGGCTGATTCCAATGCCGGAATAATACCTTCCAGATGAGTCAATTCGAAAGCGGCGTCTAAGGCTTCATCATCGTTTATGGCTAATACTTCTGCGCGATGGACTTGCGAGAGATGTGCATGAATGGGGCCGACACCCGGGTAATCTAATCCGGCGGAGATGGAGTAGGGTTCTTCAATTTGCCCATCTTCCGTTTGCATGATCAGGGTGCGACATCCATGAATGATACCTTCGCGTCCCAAGTGAATGGTAGCTGCCGAGAAAGGTGTATCAATACCTTTTCCACCTGCTTCAGCGGCAATAAACCGTACTTTGTCATTATCTAAATAGTGATAGAAAGCTCCTGCGGCGTTGCTGCCTCCGCCTACACAGGCAATGATGCAATCGGGATAGTTGCGTCCTTCTTTTTCTTCGAGTTGTTGCATCATCTCCCGGCTTATGATGGATTGAAAGCGGGCGACCATGTCGGGATAAGGATGCGGCCCCACCGTTGATCCGATGACATAATGCGTGTCTTCGGGATGGCTACACCAATCGCGAATAGCTTCGTTGGTAGCATCTTTCAATGTTTTGTTCCCGCTATACACCGGAACGACGGTTGCTCCGAGCATCTCCATCTTCTGTACGTTCAGATGTTGTCGTTCCACATCGGTGGCACCCATGTAAACGAAACAAGGCATGTTGAGCAATGCACAAACGGTTGCTGTGGCCACTCCGTGTTGACCGGCACCAGTTTCGGCAATGATGCGTGTCTTCCCCATGCGGCGTGCCAAAAGTACTTGACCGATGGCGTTATTGATTTTGTGTGCTCCGGTATGGTTCAAATCTTCTCGTTTAAGATAGATTTTTGCACCGTATTTTTCCGATAGCCGTTTTGTCAAGAAAAGTGGTGAGGGACGCCCGACATAGTCGCGAAGAAGTGAGGCGAATTCTTCTTGAAAAGAGGGTTCGTTGATAATCGTTAGGTATTGCTTTTTCAATTCCTCTACGTTGTCGTAAAGAATTTCGGGGATGTATGCCCCGCCAAATTGGCCATAATAGCCGTTTTCATTTACCTGATAGTTCATTGCAGTATTTATTTCGTTGAGATTTATATGATGATTCTGTTGTTTGTTTGAAATTTCTTGTATAAAAAAAGCCCGTCGTGGTGCGACGGGCTTGAATCTTTTATCGGTATATGGATGAAAACAGATGCATAGCGGTGCTATTCACGACTCTTGGAAAGTTGTAAGCGCCACCACCAAAATTTATTAATCTGTTGCATTGCCATTGTTTGTTCGTTTTGTTGGTACAAAGTTAGAATGTTTTTCTTTAAAACAAGCATTGAATGAAAAAAATCATGATGTGTTGAGAATCAATGGATTTAAAGGTTGTCTTTTCATGTCTTATGGCCTTTTTTGTGTGATTATGGTTACAAAAAAGAGGCTCTGTTTTCTTGATATTTCTTGTAACCTGACATTGCTTTCTGCGTGATTTGTCACTTTGGCCGTCTTGCTGTAATTTTGTACTTTTAAAATTAAACCTTTCAAATGAACTTTCAGGACGAGATTAAACGTCGGCGAACATTTGCCATCATCAGCCATCCCGACGCGGGAAAAACTACATTGACCGAGAAATTATTGCTCTTTGGGGGAGCTATTCACGTAGCCGGAGCGGTGAAATCGAATAAAATAAAGAAGACTGCCACATCTGACTGGATGGAAATCGAGAAACAACGGGGCATTTCGGTGGCCACGTCGGTGATGGGCTTTGATTATAAAGATTACAAAATCAATATCCTTGATACGCCGGGTCACCAGGATTTTGCCGAAGATACGTTTCGCACACTGACGGCTGTCGATAGTGTTATTATTGTCATTGATGCCGCCAAAGGTGTCGAAGCACAAACACGTAAGTTGATGGAAGTGTGTCGTATGCGTAAAACGCCGGTCATTGTCTTTGTGAATAAAATGGATCGTGAGGGAAAGTATCCGTTCGACTTGTTGGATGAGATAGAAGCTGAATTAAACATTCATGTTCGTCCGCTTAGCTGGCCGATTAATATGGGTCAACGGTTCAAGGGGGTTTACAACCTCTTCGAGCACAAGCTTGACCTTTATACACCAAGCAAACAAACCATCACACAATCCATTGCATTTGACGATATTCATCATCCTGATTTGGAGATGCACATTGGCACAGAAGATTCTATAAAGTTGCGGGAAGACTTGACGTTGATTGACGGAGTCTATTCTGCTTTTGATACGCATCCTTATTTAGCGGGTGAAGTAGCACCGGTTTTCTTTGGAAGTGCGTTGAATAACTTTGGTGTGAAAGAGTTGCTGGATTGTTTTGTACAAATTGCCCCGTCGCCTCGTCCTGTTCAGGCTATCGAACGCGAAGTCCGTCCGGAAGAAGAGAGTTTCTCCGGTTTTGTGTTCAAGATTCATGCCAACATGGACCCAAACCATCGTAGCTGCATTGCATTCGTGAAGATTTGCTCCGGTAAGTTCGAACGTAATGTCAACTACAAGCACGTGCGGCACAATAAACTACTCCGTTTTTCAAGTCCAACGGCGTTCATGGCGCAAAAGAAAGAGGTGGTCGATGAGGCTTACCCCGGCGATATTGTAGGGCTTCCCGATACCGGTAATTTCAAGATTGGCGACAGTTTAACCTCCGGCGAAGATATTCATTTCAAAGGGTTACCCAGCTTCTCGCCCGAGATGTTCAAATACATTGAAAATGCCGACCCGATGAAGGCAAAACAGTTGAACAAAGGCATCGATCAGCTGATGGATGAAGGGGTGGCGCAGCTTTTTATTCATCAAAACAACGGACGGAAAATCATTGGTACGGTTGGACAACTGCAGTTCGAAGTGATTCAGTACCGCTTGCTGCATGAGTACGGTGCTCAATCGAAGTGGGAACCGATCTCGCTTTATAAGGCTTGTTGGATTGAAAGCGACGATAAAGAAGAATTAGAGAACTTTAAGCGTCGTAAGTTTCAATATATGGCCGTGGACAAAGACGGTCGCGATGTGTTCTTGGCCGATTCGAGTTATATTCTGCAAATGGCGCAAAATGACTTCAAGCATATCCGTTTCCATTTTACCTCTGAATTTTAAGTATAACGATTCTTTCAATCCTATTGATAATGGCATCTGCTGCAATTGTTCCCGGTATTTCAAATCACCAACATTTTAAAGTCGAAGATATTCATTTGGCCAATCATTTTGGATCGGGTCTTTTGCCTGTGTTGGCAACGCCTGCTTTAATTGCCTGGATGGAAAACACAGCCATGCAAACGGTTGCTTCGTATCTTTCTGCCACAGAAACGACGGTGGGTACTGCCATTGCAATAAAACATCTGAAAGCCTCGCCTCTACATGCCGACATTATCTGCCATGCCACCGTGACGGAAATTGAAGGCAGACGCATTCGCTTTGAAGTGAAGGCGTTTGATCAATATCAAACCCTTATTGGAGAAGGAACACATGAACGTTTCGTAGTCGATGTCGAACGATTCATGCAAAAACTACAAAGGCAATAGGGAACTACAAAGGCAATAGGGAACTGCAGAGGCTAAAGGCGTTAAGGTTGAAGGCGTTAAGGGAAATCTGTAACCACAAGGCACTGTCAACTGTCCATTGTCCATTGTCCATTGTCAATTAATTGGGAGCCACAACGTTTTTTTTGTACGATGGTATTTGTAGATTACGCAGAATTCGGAATCTTTCTCGGTCTCTCGTTATTTCCGTATTTTTATCTTAACGGGTGAATCAAATTGTCGGTTGATGTATTATTTTTGTACACCAAAAGTTTTAGTCATAGGACGAGCATAAAAAAGCCCCGTAAACAGGAGAATACGGGGCTGATTTTCAACACATCATTGATTTCAAATCTTGTCCAAATCAATTGGCAGTCGCGTTTGTTGTGAGAGACGGCGCGACTGTCGTTGTTTTGGTAGCTGCCTTTTTGCTGCGGGAGATTCTACTTTTTACTAACGCCTGATACGGAGCTAAAAATTCATTCAGCTCATTGATCAGCGCTGAACAATCTATATCATCGTGCTCCACAACCACCAACTCGATGAACGACAAAAGTTGCTGAAAGGCTTCTATGATGTTCGCCTTTATTTGCTTTTTGTCAACACTTCGATTGGGATATTGATCTTCTATCCGTGCTGTCAAGGTTTCGGAAATGCTCTGTTGCAACGTTTGCAGCTCGTCAATATAAACGTTGATGCCAAGCTCTTGAACCACTTGCGACAATCCCGTATCTGTACGCACCTTTCCCAAAAAATCATTCACTTCTTGATAAACCACTTTCTGGTTTGCACGGGCAAGGTTTACAAAGTGCATTTGAATCAACGGCATAATCGATGCGACTGACTCTGATTGCGACGCAAGCGCTGCTTTTTCTTCAGCTTGAACTTGCAACACAATGGCCTGAATCAGTTCTTTTCTTTTTGAACCTTGATTTTTCAACACATTAGTCAACGGGCGACTACTCCTTTTCTCACTCAACAACGGTAGTTGCTTTTGCATAGCCAGCAACCGGTTGAACATTCTATCAATCAACAGCATAACAGGATCGTGTTTTGCAACAATCGTAATCGTGCCGTTGATAATCTCAGGGAACTCTTGTTTCCTGATTCGAAGAAATGAATTAAAAACAAAACTTTTAGTCATAATGAAACATTTATAGATTAAATAATGAAATACAACTGCTCTGCTTTTCGTTGAACTTCGTTGTAATCTCCTGTTATTTACAACCTCATCACGAATTACAAACCGCACGTTATCCTATCAATTTCACTAACACCTTTGTGTTATCGCAAAATCAACGTACAAAAATATGCATCTTTTCACTCATTTCTTGAAAAACATATTAACAAGTAATTACTAAAAAAACAATGATACTGGAAACAGCCTTCTTTTCTTGAATAAAATATTTCCAATTAGATCAAGAGAATTAAATCAATACCCTTATAATCAAATCGTAATTGAAAAAAAATTGGGGTTTGATCATTTATTTTTGAGGTGTGATTTCAATTCCATTTTTAGGAGATCATGCGATGGTTGCATTGTGTTAATAATAGTAACGCTGTCTATCATCTTGATGTTATATCGCCTAACGAAATATACATCATCCATTCTTTCAAATAATTATACCTCATAAAATGTGTCAAAACATAACTCTGCATGATGCATAGTTCATATTTTGATAACAAAATGTTGACTCTGCACGTTGCATAGTGAACAGTGACACAACAAAATGGTTACTCTGCATGATGCATAGTTCACTTTTACACCGATTTTGAGCACTCTGCATGATGCATACCACTCGTTTTACTCAAAATTGAGTGATATGCAATCAACATTCCTCATAGTTTTTCTTTAAATGGTTTAATTGCGTGAATAGAAATAATCGATTTTGTATCAAAATAGCGTTATGCAGCTTGCAGAGTTGGTTTTTTACTTTGTCATTCCTCGAACTGCAACGAAAAGAATTGCTACAAGAAGATGCCGTGGCCATCGTAGGCTCACGCAAAGCGGGTGAGATTGCCTTGCAGTTTACGGACATCATAGCAAAAAAATGTGTGAGTGAACATAAAGTGATCGTGAGCGGATTTGCTAAAGGAGTTGATAAACAGGCTTTAGATAGTGCCATTGAAGCCAATGGAAAGAGCATAATTGTTCTTCCCCAAGGCATTCTCACGTTTCAAAGCGGATTCAAAAAATATTACGGGCCTATAGTGAATGGTGATTTGCTTGTATTAAGTTCTTTCTTCCCGCAGGGCTGGATGGGATGTGGGCTTGGCAATGGCAAGAAACGGGTACATTTACGGATTAGCAAAAGAAATATATGTGGCTGAATCGGATGCTAATGGCGGAACTTGGGAAGGTGCCCTGGAAGGACTGAAGCGGCACCGTGCCATTTATGTGCGAATTCCGGAACAGAATGAAAAGAATGCCAATTTGAAATTAGTAGAGTTTGGCGCATTACCTGTGACAATGTCTGGCGAGGTTGACAGCATGACTACCAAACCGTCCAATAAGCTCGTAATGCTGAATATTTGGATGTTGTGAATGAATTGGGAGGGGATTATAAAATTGAATCGGCGGATGTTGAAAAAGAAATACTGTCATTGCTCACACGGGGTGAATATACATCGCGGGAGATTATCCTTGCATTGAAATTAGATTGGGACAGCCGGCAGATAACAACTTTTCTGAAGAAAAACCCGAATGTAAAAGCAATGGTCTGAAAACAAACCCGATATACACTGAATGTATCTTTAACTCCTTCATTATTTGATTGAATATGATTAGGTAATGCGCTGCTATAAAAATTAAAAGAGGCAATCTCCCAAGCGGAAGTTGCCTCTTTCATCTTATTGAGTATCGAAACGATTAGCTCTTGATTCTCATTTTGTAGAACGAACGCCATACAAAATAGAGCGCAACGATGAGAAATGCACCTCCAATGTAAGGAGCTACCGGACGGAAGTTAGCTGAGATGGCTATTTCCATTGCCAAAAGACCAAACAAGGTAGTAAACTTAATGATCGGGTTCATGGCTACGGAGGAGGTGTCTTTGAAAGGATCGCCTACGGTGTCGCCTACGATGGTTGCATCGTGTAACGGTGTTCCTTTCATTTGCAAATCCACTTCCACCACTTTCTTGCTATTATCCCAGCAACCGCCGGCGTTTGCCATGAAAATGGCTTGATACAAACCAAACACGGCAATAGCAATCAAATAGCTCACAAAGAACGAAGCGGCGGCAAATTGCAATGCAGGTGTTGCTGCTCCGGTGATCTCAGTTCCCGATATAAAAGCGAACGCCAATGCAAAGCTGAAGACGGCAGGGAAAATGTTCCACATGCCATGTTGAGCATATTGCGTACAAATCTTCACCACTTCTTTCGATTTCTCCATGGACGCTTTTTTTTCTGCTCCCGGGTCAAGGTTGATGTTGCGTTTGATGTATTCCACAGCACGATATGCTCCCGTTGTTACCGCTTGCATCGAAGCTCCCGTAAACCAGTAGATCACTGCGCCACCGCAAAGGAACCCAAGAATCGTCCATGGATTCAGTACGTTGAGGATAGTTTCGGGTTCAACGCCTAATACGTTTTTGATAACCAGAATGATCGAGAAAATCATCGTGGTAGCACCTACCACAGCCGTACCGATAAGTACCGGCTTAGCGGTGGCTTTGAAGGTGTTGCCTGCTCCGTCATTGGCTTCGAGGTAGTGTTTTGCTTTCTCGAAGTTAGGTTTGAAGCCGAATTCTTTTTCAACTTCCGTAGCAATATTGGGTACATCTTCGATCAATGACAATTCATATACTGATTGTGCGTTGTCCGTTACAGGTCCGTAACTATCCACCGCGATGGTAACTGGTCCCATGCCCAACAAACCGAAAGCTACCAAGCCAAAAGCAAAGATTGAAGAATAGGACATAAATTGTTCCAGACCGAACGTGCTGGCCAAATAGGCAATCAGCATCAACACGACAAATACCAAACCCATCCAGAAAGCGGAGAAGTTACCTGCTACAAAACCTGAAAGAATGGTAAGCGATGCGCCGCCTTCTTTGCTCGCGCTCACCACTTCCTGTACGTGAGCTGATTTCGGGCTGGTAAATAATTTTGTAAACTCGGGAATCAATGCGCCACCTAACGTACCGCAACTGATGATGACGGAGAGAATGATCCAAATATTCGGATTGACTAACCCTAACATGGTGCCGGGACCAACCATAAAATAGCTTGCAACGAATGTAACCGCAATACTCAACAAGGATGTGATCCAAACTAAGTTTGTAAGCGGACGTTCGAAGTCAAGATCATCGTGATGGCTATATAGTTTTTTGCTAAGTGCTCCGTTGATCCAGAATGCCACTACAGAAGTGATGATCATCAAAATACGCATCACAAATATCCAAGTCAGGAAACTTGCTTGCCATTCCGGATTCGAGAGGAATTTATTGTTAGTGATGGTGCCAACGGCCAACACGATGAACGAAATCAACGCCACGCCTGTCACACCATACGTTTCAAACCCGTCGGCGGTTGGCCCTACGCTGTCGCCGGCATTGTCGCCGGTACAATCGGCTATTACACCCGGGTTGCGGGGATCGTCTTCGCCAATCTTGAACACTACTTTCATCAAGTCGGAACCAATATCGGCAATCTTGGTAAAGATACCACCTGCAATACGAAGCGCTGATGCTCCCAGAGACTCGCCAATGGCAAAGCCCACAAAACATGAGCCGGCTACGTCACGCGGCATCAGAACCAGGATGATTAACATCATGATTAATTCAATGCTGACCAGTACAACCCCAATACTCATACCTGCATTCAACGGAATGTTAAGCAATTTCAGTGGTTTGCGTTCGAGCGATGCAAAAGCCATGCGACTATTGGCTAAAGTGTTCATGCGAATGCCGAACCACGCCACGCTGTAAGAACCTAAAATTCCAACGACCGTCCATGCTAAAATCAATAGGACACCCCATGCGCTATCTGCTTGTAAAAAGCCGAAATAGAAGGTAACGCATGCTGCAATGATGAGAAACAACCAAACTAAGAATTTGCCTTGTTGCCAAAGATACGTTTTGCACGTGGCAAAGATTACATTCGACACATCGAGCATCGATTGGTGTGCGCGAATAGCTTTTACTTTTAAAAATTGATACAACCCAAACAAGAGACCTAACGCGCAGATGACAAAACCCCATAACAAAATGTGGTTCTGATCTGCCGATAACGTGGGAATTTTAAGATTTGCTTCGCTTGCCCATGTCAACATAGGCAACGCAAGGCCGGCAATTAATAACGATAGTTTTTTCATAAAAACGATACAATTAAAGGTTAGAGGGTTTAAGATATGATTGTCAATCACAACCGTGTGACTGCGTGTGATTCTTTGTTTGGATTTTCTCTTTCGTCTGGCACTTCTTGCATTTGAAGCGACTAAAGTAGGGAAAATGTGCAACATCTTACGTTATTAAAAAGTAAATAGTCGCTCACGTAGTCCAAAATATTTTAATTAGATTGTTTTTGGGGGCATTCGCAACAAAATCCTTTCGTTTTTCATCAACTATATGTCAAAATGAAACCTCCACATCGCAAAATCGCCATATTTGCCCACTTGACACACAAGAGATGCGTGTCGATTGGAATTATCGAGGATTTATCGCTCTTCGATCGATTTATCGCTCAAAAATTACTTAGGATGTTTTGTGTTGTTCATCGATAAGGTGCTATCGATTTATAAACCAATGGAATGAGGAATCAAAATTAAATTAAGCCAAAACAAACAATTCATATTGCTCCATCATAGTAGTATATTCAAAAACAACTACTTGTTTGTAGAAACCAAGAGCATGAGTTGAGAAAGTGTTTGATCAATTTATAGCACTCCCGAAAATGGCACCTCGCAAGAGGGTTCTTCTGTTGCTTCGTGATCTAATTGAGTATAGATTGAATTCATGCTTTTGAATTCAGGCACCAATTCTTTCATTTTTTGTACCACATGAAGTGTGTCGATACTTTCTGCCAAGGCAACTAATTCATTAATTCCTCTTGATATTTCACGAAGTTCATATTGTCGAACCAGAGCAACCATTATCTTTGGATGTGTTGTCGGTTTGGTAATCTCTTGTTGTGAGAGTAATTCTTCGTAAAGTTTTTCTCCTGAGCGCAGGCCGGTATAGATAATTTGAATGTCTTTGTCGGGCGCTAATCCGGCAAGGCGAATCATGTTGCGAGCGAGGTCATCTATTTTCACGGGAGCACCCATATCAAATATATATATTTCTCCGTTTCCTCCGTTAACGCTGGCTTCTAAAACCAATCGACAAGCTTCCGGTATAGTCATAAAGTAGCGGATGATGTTCCGATCTGTCACCGTGATTGGCCCGCCTTTCTCTATTTGTTCTTTAAATCGTGGGATTACTGAACCGTTCGATCCTAATACATTTCCAAAACGAGTGGTGATGAAATGTGTGGAACAAGATTTTGTTTGAATGTATTTTGCCAACGATTGTACATAAATTTCAGCGATGCGCTTTGACGCTCCCATGATGTTCGTTGGATTAACCGCTTTGTCTGTGGAGATCATGATGAATTTCTCAGCTTCATATTTTAATGCGTAATTTGCCACATTACGAGTGCCTAACACATTTGTTATGATGGCTTCGCTAGGATGGTGTTCCATCATCGGAACATGCTTGTAGGCGGCAGCATGATAAATAATTTGAGGATGATATAGTTGAAATACCATATCTAACCGTTCAGTACGACGAACATCTCCAATGATTGCTTCAATACTAATGTGTGGGTAGTGCTCACGCATATACATATCTATTTGGTAAAGAGGAGTTTCTGCTATATCAAATAACAAAATCGTACGTGGGTTAAAAGTGGCAATTTGTCGTACTAACTCGCTTCCTATTGAACCGGCTGCACCGGTTATTAGGATGACTTTGTCCTTTACTTCTTGCCCGATGGCTGGTAGGTTGATCTGTATTTCTTCTCGACCCAGCAGGTCTTCAATTTGAATGGGGCGAATTGAATTGGTGATTTTTTTACCTGATTTATCTGATTTGTCACATGTCGACCATGCTTTAGGTGAACGAGCCAAAAATATTTTGATATTAAGACGAATGCATGATTCTACTAAATTATTTTTTTCACTTAACAAGTCATCTTGAGTGGGAAATGTCAATGCTTGAATATGGTAGGTATGAATAAGTTTTGCAAGAACTCCATCTCGTACATAAAATACAGGAAGATTCATTATGCGTTGATTACTTGTGCTTGGGTCGGATGTAATGAAACCAACAATTCTGTAAGTTGACTGAATGTTATTATTCAGCATATTGGCTAATCCGACGCTGTTTGTGTCGATGCCGTACATGAGCGCTGATGATCGCGTATTGATATGATATGAATTCGTTACATATTGATATATTCGTACGATGCTGTATCGAAAAATGATGAGGCTAAAAAACGATAACATACCATTCTTTACTAATAGCGACAATAAAATAGAAGGATGGCTTGGATAGAACAGCGGAATAAATATCCACAAAATAAGATTTGTGACGAAAACGGCAGCTATTATTCTGCCAATTTCATGATAAGAAGAATAACGAATTACTCCTTGATGGATTTTTAAAAGCGTATAAACAACCGTACTTAATAATAAATTCCAAATTATCAGCTTGAAATAACCAGGTAATTCCGTCACCTCTTTATAAGAGATTGCCATCACCCAATAAGATATTGTAAACGAAACTGTTGACAAAAACAGGTCAATAAATAAAATGACCCAACGGCTCGTATAACGGGAAAGAAGAATTTTGGACAGGCGTTGTTTGAAAGCACTATTTTGAATATTCATAATAGATGACTTGGTAATGAATGCATTAATTTAATTGTGACTTTCAGGTATCCGGACAAAATAATCAAAACATGTATGTGTAGAATTCGCTTGTGCGTGGTCTCCTTG
>DAHXOX010000028.1 GCA_027364655.1 Paludibacter sp.
AGAGGCAAAGACTGTGAACCAAGCCCGCGTATGAAAATTTAATTTCCTTAGCTGTATATAAATAAAGCCTTGTTATTGCCCAATCCATTCTTTCGATATGAGAGGATGTGAATTCTTTTTGCTTTCAATTTCTTAAAACGACATTAAAACACAGTTTAATAGGGGATTACCCCGTAATAATTTTCATATGAAAACAAAAGCAGTTCGATTATATGGCAAAAACGATCTTCGTTTGGAAGAGTTTGAATTACCTCCGATAGGCGAAGACGAAATATTAGCAAAGGTAATAAGTGACAGTATCTGTATGTCGTCGTACAAAGCAGCACATCAAGGTACTGAACACAAACGCATCCCCAAAAACGTGGAAAATAAACCCATTATTATTGGTCATGAATTTGCCGGAGAGTTAATCCAAATTGGATCAAAATGGGCAAATCAACACAAAGCAGGTGACAAGTTTTCCATTCAGCCAGCCTTAAACTATGCCAATGGGCCGGTAGGTATTTTAAGCGCACCCGGTTATTCGTACCAACACATTGGAGGCGATGCCACCTACGTAATTATCCCCAACGAGGTTATGGAGTCAGGCTGCCTTTTGAGTTATCACGGCGAAGGATTTTATCCTGCATCGCTTTCAGAGCCTCTCTCTTGTGTGATCGGAGCCATGCACGCCAACTATCACACCACTCCCGGATCATATATTCATCACATGGAAATTGTGGATCGGGGAAATATGGCCATTTTAGCCGGCGTTGGCCCGATGGGACTTGCTGCCATCAACTATGTGCTTCATCGTGAAGACAGGTCACCTGCTCTATTTGTCGTGACAGACATTGATCAAACCCGCTTAGACCGTGCCGCATCGCTCTATTCTCCTGAATATGCCGCTTCGCGCAACATTGACCTTCGATATATCAATACAGCCATGATGAAGAATCCTGTTGAGGAATTAAAAACACTCACCAATGGAAAAGGATTCAACGATGTATTTGTCATGGCACCCGTTCCTTCGGTGGTAGAGCAGGCCGATGCGCTTTTGACTTTTGATGGTTGTTTAAACTTTTTTGCCGGACCTTCGAAAAATGACTTCAAGGCCAACCTCAATTTCTATAATGTGCATTATGCATATACACACGTAGTAGGAACCAGTGGCGGAAACACCGACGATATGAAAGAAGCATTGTATCTGATGGGGCAAGGTCTCGACCCTGCCGGCTTAGTGACTCATATCGGGGGTATTGATGCCGTCATTGACACAACATTAAACCTGCCAAACATTCCCGGAGGCAAAAAACTCATGTACACCCATATTCACCTACCATTAACAGCTATTGCCGATTTTGAAGAAAAAGGAAAAAACAATCCCATTTTCAAACAATTAGATGTTATTTGCAAAAAACATGACGGACTTTGGTCCGTTGAAGCAGAAAAGTATTTGTTATCTCACTATATACAAGACTAAGATTTGAGAATGAGATGATGTGATGATATGCTGATGAGATGATGAGATGATATGCTGATGAGATGATATGATAATGAGATGATGTGCTGATGAGTGAATGTGGTAATGAAATCTTCAGTTACTCAGTTATTCAGTTACTCTATCAATAAATGGCACATGTATTGATTTAAAGATAAGATAATGCATTAATTCATTATCAATTTCTTCCATTTAACTTCTGTTCTTCATTAACTTCCGGATTAATTACCAACTACTATTTACTATTTACTATTTACTATTTACTATCTACTATCTACTATCTACTATCTACTATCTACTATCTACTATCTACTATCTACCAACTACTTAATATCTTCTTCATAATGAAACAGTTTGATACAAAATTCATGCACCCGAGCGAACAGTTGACTATCATTATTAGTCGTATCTATCGCAGTGGAATGACCACTACATCGGGAGGTAATATTTCCATTAAAGATGATAATGGCGACATTTGGATTACACCTTCAGCCATTGACAAAGGATCGTTGACTCCTGCTGACATCATGTGTATAAAAAAAGACGGCACCATTATCGGAAAACATAAACCATCATCCGAGTATCCTTTTCACAAGGCAATTTATGACATTCGTCCCGACATGACGGCAGTGATCCACGCACATCCACCAGCCTTGGTTTCGTTTAGCATTGTTGGTGAAATTCCAAACACGAATATCATTCCTCAGGCAAAGCTCATTTGCGGCCCTATTGGATTTGCACCCTATGCCTTGCCGGGAAGTGAGCAATTAGGGGAAAAAATTGCCCATGAATTCAAAACACATCCCGAATATAAAGCAGTCATCATGGAAAATCATGGCGTAGTACTTTGTGGAACGGATTTGATGGATGCATATCAACGTTTTGAAACGCTGGAGTTTTGCGCCCGAACAATCATCAATTCAAAAGCCATTGGCACACCACGCTATTTGACCGACGAACAACTGGCGCAATTTGATAAAGCGCTAAACGTGAATGTCATGTCCTTTATGGATGTTACCTACCCTTCCGATGAGCGTGCCATTAGAGCCGACATTTGCAACATCGTTCGTCGCGCTTGCGATCAGGGATTGATGATCAGCACGTATGGAACCGTATCTGTCCGTTGGAAAGGAAACGATTTTCTAATCACACCTCCTAACGTGCCACGATGGGATATTTTGCCAAAACACATAGTTCAGGTGCGCAATGGCAAAGTGGAAGCCGGTAAACATCCCAGCCGTTCAGTGGCTTTACATCAATTGATCTATCAAATGAATCCAAAGGTCAACTCGATCATTCTGACACAGCCGCCTAATTTAATGGCATTCGGAACAACTGAAGAAAAATTTGACGTACGCACCATTCCCGAAAGTTGGATCTTTCTGCAAGATGTTCCAAAGGTTCCTTTTGGCGAACAACACCAAAATGCAGCCAAAGTTGCAGAGCTTTTATTGCATGTTCCGGCTGTCATCGTGGAAAACGATTCGGTCATCATCTCCGGTGACAAACTTTTGCAAACATTCGACCGTTTGGAAGTGGCAGAATTCAGTGCAAAATCGCTTGTTATGGCAGCTCCCATTGGAAAACTTAAACCCATCAGTGACAATCAGATTGAAGAACTGCGCGTCGCATTCAATGTGTAGAAGAAGATGCAACTAATTGAAAGCGACACCCATTCACCGTCATTCAACCTGGCGACTGAACTATGGAGAATGCGAAAACCAAGTTTCGTTGGTTTACTTCACCGTCATTCAATCTGGCGACTGAACCCATTTTGCAGCTATCCAGTCATAAACTTATAAATTTCAGCGATTTAATTTTTTTGAGTCGGTGGTTTGGGCACTACAGATTTTTTTCGGATAAAGGGTGCCTGTTTATATTTCAGGGCATCATAAATTTGCTTGGCTTTATCTTCCGGTTCGGAACATTTTCGAATACTAATCCATTGTTCTATGGTATTTTGCACAGTAGTGGTAACGCATTTTTGAGTATTCATAATTCTGACGATTTCACTCCACTCGGATTTTATGTCTGTTTGTCTCAATTAAAACGAACGGCGTTGACAACCGAGTATGCCAATAATCCCAAATGCAAATGCGCTTGGGTAGTTTCGTCTGATTTATGAAAAACAGGACGTAAATCCAAGTCGGTTTTTAGTGTTCTGAAGCTGCTTTCGATGTTTCGTATGCAATTGTAGACAGTCCACACCAAGGTTCCTTCCTCTGCTTTTATACTTGTTCTGAGGAAATACTGACCACATTCCTCCTGCTTTTGTGCATCCGCTTTGGCTATTTTCTCCCATTTCAAGGCGGTACAAATTTCTTTGGTTTTGTCTGATTTGTTTTTGTCGTTTACCGGAACTACTTGTTTTTGAATCTCTATTTTGTATCGACGATGTGTCGATGAATATTTTTGCTTGAGACGCCCGATACATTCCACCACTTTTTCGTAGGTTTCCACCAAACGGTAATGCCAATCGGATTTGTCTGTTTTTGGGTTGTGGCGATATATGGCTTTGAAATACATACCGCAAAGTAATCGCCTTTTTTCGGAAAAAATAACTTTCCGCAGGGCACTACAAAGCATTTTGAAAAATCTGCCTATGGTAAGTCGGTCATTTAGCCATGACATCTGCCTGTTTTATCTCGAAAATTGCCAGTTTTGGCTAATATTTACCCATTTT
>DAHXOX010000006.1 GCA_027364655.1 Paludibacter sp.
CCGTTAATTTTACTGTTTGCGTTGTTGGATGTCACTTTGTTGAGTGCGTCTTCAGCCTCATAAAGCCATCCCATTTCCATGAAACAACGCGCTTTGCCAATTTGAGTCTCGTTCATTACGTCGGCATCTTTCCCAAAATGGGCGGCAATGTAGGTGTAAGTCCCGATGGCATTCATAAAATCTGCTTTGTAAAACTCCGCTTTGGCCAGAAGCAACCACGATTGAATCACCATCGGATTGTATTCCTCTTGATTCATAAAAGCGATGTAAACCGGATCTTTCGTTTTGTTATAGTTACGTTGAGGCTTTACTTTGATGCTGTGCTGTTTGATAGCCTTCCTGCATTTCTCTATCGTCACGTCCATCGACGATGAACCTGCGTTGGCGTTCTCGTGTATGCTGATTGGAAACATCGGTATGAGCCGTGCATAATTGTCTTTTTGTGCATCGTCAATTCTGGCAACTCCTTCCTGAAAACTTTGGTAAGCGTTGAAATAGATATTGTAACGTGTCGAAAAAGCATTCGTATCCCGCGTCAGCCACGTGTTTTGGGTGGTGCTGCAACTCGAAAGGAGTATGATGAGCAACACGTAGAAAGTGAAAGAATAGGGATGTGGCTTCATGTGCGTTTGTTACTTGATGGTACAAATGTACGAAAAATCAGTTTCACAAGCACTGTTTGTTTTTGATCCTGCTAGGCATGTTAACCCATCTTGCCGCTTAGAGCGTGCAAATTGAGTTGTCAGAATTTTTTTTCGATCTCTTCGTTGGTCAATAGCACCACAATTTGTTTGCCGTCGGGTGTCATATTCGGATTTTCGCAGGTGAAAAGCTGTCCCAACAATTGGCTCATTTCGTCTTGCGTCATCGCCCTATCGTTGTCAACTGCTGTTGCTTTGGCAAGTGTCAATGCAATCGATTCGTCGAGTGCCTCTTTCATCTTTCCTTTGTTTTGCTTCACGGTGTCAATAAGTAGTTCAATCATCGGAACAGCAGGTTTGTTCTCAAAACCTGTCGGAATGCCGTTGATAACGAAGGTGTTTTTCCCGAAAGCAGCCACCTCAAATCCTACATCATGTAGTTCGGGTAACACGGTTTCGAGCAACAGCGCATCCGCTACATTCAAGGTGATCATTTCAGGGAATAGAAGCTGTTGAGAAAATCCGCGTCGTTCGCGAAGCTGACGCATCCACTGTTCAAACAAGATACGCACATGCGCCCGTTGCCGGTCGATGAACATTAGCCCCGATTTTCCACCGGCCAGAATAAACCGGTTTTTGTACAAAAGATAGTTTTTCCCTTCGCGTTCTTCGTCCAGCAATCCTTGAGAGGTGCGTTCCATCGTTGGTAACGTCGGGTGTTCGAGCGCTGATTCGTCCTTCGATTTTTCAAAATCATGGTACAACGATTCCCAATTCATGGGAGGACGTTGATAGTTGGAAGAACGTTCCGAATAGTTGTCGAACGGATTGTAAGCCGGATTAAGATTTACTTTGGGCTGCGATTGTGGTACGTTTGAAGCATGCATCGTCGGGATGTCGATAGCGCCTTCCTGATCAAATTCAATGGAAGGAATGGCATGTGATTTTCCCAACGACTCTTTCACCGTTGCGAGCAAAATAGACCAAATAGCCGGTTCCTGCTCAAATTTGATTTCCGTTTTGGTAGGGTGAATATTGACGTCTATCGAAGACGGATCTATTTCAAAATAGATGAAATAAGGTGGCGTAAGTTGATTGGAAACTAATCCTTCGTAGGCCTGCATCACCGCTTTGTGAAAATACGGATGGCGCATGTAGCGTCCGTTCACAAAGAAGAACTGATTGGCATTGCGAACGGCAGTTTCGGGAGCGCCCACATATCCCGAAATAGAAACCATGGACGAATGTGTTTCAATAGGTATCAATTGTCGCTGCATGGCATTGTTTCGTGACGGGAAAAGCTGCCCGATACGTTGGCGATGATTCGTTGGCGCAAGGTTTAGCAACTCGGTTTCGTTGTGTTGCAAGGTGAAATGAAGTTGCGGATAAACCAAGGCGATACGGGTAAACTCCACAATCAACTGGCGCAGCTCCGTATCGTTCGATTTCAGAAATTTTCGGCGCGCCGGTACGTTGAAAAATAGATTTTTGACAAAGAAAGCCGTTCCTTTGGAACAATTAATTGCCTCTTGCAGTTCAAACTGGGAACCTGAGATTGCGATCAGCGTTCCCAATTCGTCCGATTCACGGCGGGTGTGTACCTCAACCTGAGCCACGGCAGCAATGGAGGCAAGCGCTTCGCCCCGAAATCCCATCGTGTGGAGAGCAAACAAGTCGGCAGCCTCTTTGATTTTAGAGGTGGCATGACGCTCGAATGCCAAACGGGCATCCGTATCCGACATGCCTTTGCCGTTATCGATCACTTGAATCAATGTGCGTCCTGCATCTTTCAAAAAAACTTGTATGGAAGTAGCTTCGGCATCAATGGCATTTTCCACCAACTCTTTGAGCACGGAAGCTGGTCGCTGAATGACCTCTCCGGCTGCAATCTGATTGGCTACATTATCGGGCAAAAGATGTATGATATCGTGCATGGAAAACCTTCTATTTATAGGAAATAAAATATCTTTATTGGCTCTGTCTTGCTTCATTAAACTCCCACAAAGATACGGAAAATAGAGATAGTTTCCGATTTATCCCATCCGAAGGTTCGGATACCTTGCCGGAGATTTCAGCAAGCTGTCCGAAGGTTCGGATGTCATGTTTGGGTTTCCATTTGCCTCGTCCGAAGGTTCGGATACCTTGCCGGAGATTTCTTGAACAAATCTGAGCACGATATGGCTTCGCAGAACTTCTGTTTGGTAAAATTGAAAAATAATTTTTAGTTTAAATGAATAGTCAATGCGAACGCCTATCAATGGGACTACCCGTCAATATCCTCATCATTAAGTGCAAAAAAAATTATTCTCATTTTAGTTGACACAATAAAAATCGCTTATTAACACTTTATCATCAAAATATATGCTATATTTGTAACGAAATATTTCAATCATTTTACCTAACCAGTTACGCACATGAAAACTTTTACGCTCTCCTTATCGTTGTTGATCGCAGCTTTGATGATCAACGTAACCACAGTTTCCGCACAATGGAGCTTTCAAGTAAACCCATTATCGGGTACCGGTGACCCAACCATGGTTGGCAAAGTACAATTTGTATCTTCAACTGAAGGCTGGATTAGCGGTGCCGGAGGAACTATGCTGCACACTACGAATGCCGGCGCCACATGGACAGTGGTACCTGTCACCACCGATGCTGTCTTCTCCTTGTCGGATCCTGCCTTCAATATGCAATTTCTGAATGCCACCACAGGCTGGGTGATGAAATCGTTTGGAACAGACCCGAGTAATACAACCGGCGCTGTAGTCTATTACACCACAAACGGTGGAAGCACATGGAGCAAAAGCATTGTCGCATCAGGCACAAGCGTACTTGGCGCTCAGCTTCAGTTTGTCGATGCCAACAACGGATTTGTCAGTGTTTATAACATGACATCAAACATCGGATATCTTTATAAAACAACTGATGGTGGAGCTACATGGTCAACGGTTGGCTCCTCATTGACTGGTACAGACGAAGTACAACTTTTCTATTTTCTAAATGCCACTACGGGCTGGACGTTGAAAATCAATGATAACCCGGCATTATTTCAAATCTCGAAAACAACCGACGGTGGTGCTACATGGACAGTCCAATACACGGACAATACTTCTCACGGAATTTATACCATGACAAGTTGTGGCGCTTTGCAATTTATTGATGCCAATAATGGCTGGGCAGTAGGCCCAAACAGTCGGATAGTGAAAACTACTAATGGAGGCGGCGCGTGGACAACTGTTACGTCAAGTCTTACCAGTGGATTAAATACGTATCAAAAATGTATGTTTATGTACGATGCCAATCACGTTTGGATTGGTGAAGGTGTGCCAAGCGCTACAACAGGACAAACAACCTCTAACTTTCTGATGCATACGGCAGACGGAGGGACAACCTGGGTCAAAGATAACATTTCGCTTTCATCCTCTGCATTCAGCCTTTTCTTTTTGAATGGGAATACCGGATGGTTAACAGGTGATTATTCAAGTTCATTTACTAACAAAGGAGTTATAGCTGCTTATCACGACTCGGGAATTTCTTTCTCAAATACCTATTTAAACGGTCCTTGGTTAGCAAGAAATTTTAATCCCGATGCCTACTTTATTTTTGATGGGAATGGCAGCATTACCGAGATGGGAGTTTATGGTGGAGTTACCGGGTCAGTTATTGGCAATTATTCTGTGACATCATACGGTGGTGTTACAGGAAACTTTTCGATTGGAGGCACAAATTACCCCTTAGCAGGACAATTTATAACCGCTGATTCGATTAGCATTACGCCCGGTCTTGTCATCGGAGCATCACTTTCGAGAATGTCTGCAAACACATTGCAAGGCAATTGGACAGGATCCATAACCAATTATAACACCAGTCTTGCTTTATCGATTAATTCTAATGGAAACATATCAAGCCCAAGCAACTTGAGTGGCAGTTTATTTACCAAAGATGGAGAAGTGGTAGGTTTTATAAATGATATAAATGGCGGATATTGCTGGGGCAAGATGCAATTAAATGGAACTTATTCCAATCCGACCATCAGTGGTACGGCACAATCAGATTGTAAAGACAATTCAGGTGTGCTTTCACTGACATTGAACACAACTCCTGTCAATAAAACAGCAGCTTCTACCATGAAAGTAAGTGTGCAAAATCATCAAGCGGTTATTACCGGAGTAAGCATAGGCGAAACCGTTACGCTATATTCAGTTCACGGCTTAACCTTGAATAAACAAATAGCAAAGACAGAAACAATAGCAATCAATCTTCCTGCTAAAGGCGTTTACATGGTACGCGTTGGAGTGCAAAGCTTCAAGGTAGTAAACAACTAAAAAGAAGATAACAAGGATTGGTTATTCATCAAACTTAAAAGGCTGTCCATCGACAAGGTGAGCAGCCTTTTCTTGTTAAATAATATCAAAGCAGACAGCCTGCTATTGCTTTTGCCTATGGAATGGTGTATCTTGAAAGTCGATTTTTATTGCAACCCATTCAAAAAACAATTGTATGATTCAATTTCAATATTTTGAAGGATGTCCCAATGCAAAGCAAACCTTGGAACACCTCTACACGGTACAGAAAGAATTAAGCCTTGACAAGCAAGAAATAGAAATTGTGGAAGTACCTGATGCAGCTTCATCCGAAATCGTGCATTTTCAAGGATCACCCACGATTCTTGTGAACGGAGTCGATATTTATACCGGTTTAAAACCTACTGATAACAGCTACACATGCCGTGTCTACACGTTTGACGGGAGACGAACCGGAGTTATCCCCGTAGAGTTTATTCGAGAAAAATTGCGTGAGTGGATGTAACAAACTTCAAAAGAAACGATGAAAAAGGCCAAAAGAAAGTATGCCGTCAAGAAGCAAGTTGCCAAAGGAGGAATCTGGTTTTACTTGTTTTTGGTTCTGCTCATTCTTCTTTTTCTTTTTTATCGCATGGTGCATCTCTACCACTATCGATAAGTTGTGCACGAAGAGTCATTAAAAGCCAAAAACCTACTTGTAACAATTT
>DAHXOX010000040.1 GCA_027364655.1 Paludibacter sp.
CAAAGCGGAGTACAACTCACATGGCCTCACGAAAAGACCGATTGGAGCGAAATGCTCGACGAGGTGACACCCTGTTTTGTCTCCATTGCAACGGAAATTGCCAAACATGAAAAAGTGTGCATCGTTTGTTCTGACAAAGAAACAGTGAAAAAGCAATTTGAGGGAATAAATAATAACTCAACTATTTCATTTTATGAGATACAATCCAACGATACTTGGGCTCGCGATCATGCACCAATCTCAGTTTTTGAAAATAGGGTACCTACACTTCTTGACTTCACCTTCAACGGATGGGGACTTCAATTTGCCGCCAATTATGACAACTTGATAACGCGTAAGTTAGTTGAACAACAAGCATTTCAAAAAAACGTAGTATATCAAAATAAGTTGAATTTCGTATTAGAAGGTGGGAGCCTCGAATCGGACGGAGAAGGCACACTTCTAACGACTGCACGTTGTCTCCTTTCACCCAATCGTAACGATGGCAAAACAAAAGACGAAATTGAATCCTATCTGAAAAGGACATTCGGGTTGAATCGCATTCTATGGTTGCATCACGGCTATTTAGCCGGAGACGATACAGGAAGTCACATTGATACATTGGCACGATTTTGTAACCCAAAGACAATTGCATACGTGAAATGTGACAATCCAAAAGACGAACATTTTGAAGCGTTGCAGCAGATGGAAGCAGAGCTAAAAGGATTGCAGACAATGAGCGGAGAATCCTATCGGCTCGTTCCACTGCCAATGGCGGACCCTGTTTATGACAAAGACGAACGGCTTCCTGCAACATACGCTAATTTTCTAATCATAAATGAGGCTGTTCTGGTGCCAACGTACAATTCACCCAAAGATGTCCTTGCTATGAAGCAAATCCAAGCGGCGTTTCCTGATCGCAAGATGGTAGGCATCAATTGTCTCCCATTGATCAAACAACACGGTTCTCTGCACTGCGTAACGATGCAATATCCTGATAAATTTTTATAAGTCATGAAGACGGCTCTTATTCAAATCACCCATTCAGACAACAAGCAAGCTAACATTGCAAAATTAGAAGCACGCATCGAAGCTACGGCTCACGAAGGCGCTCAACTGGTGGTGCTTTCTGAACTGCATAACAACCTCTATTTTTGTCAAACTGAAAATACCGCATATTTTGATTTGGCAGAAGCAATACCCGGCCCATCCACCGATTTCTTTGGTACATTGGCTAAGCGATTCGGCATCGTTTTGGTACTTTCACTGTTTGAAAAACGGGCTACGGGGTTATATCACAACACGGCAGTAGTAATTGAAAAAGATGGCTCCATCGCAGGAAAATATCGTAAAATGCACATCCCCGACGATCCGGCTTATTATGAAAAATTCTACTTTACACCTGGAGACTTAGGCTTTTCTCCCATCAAAACAAGTATCGGCATGTTGGGCATCATGGTTTGTTGGGATCAATGGTATCCCGAGGCTGCGCGTCTGATGACATTAGCCGGAGCGGAGATACTCATTTATCCTACAGCTATTGGTTGGGAATCTACTGACTCTGAAGAAGAAAAGTCACGACAATTAGAAGCATGGCAAACCATTCAACGAGCACACGCCATTGCCAACGGGATTCCCGTAGTGGCAGTAAACCGAATTGGGTACGAAGCCGATCCTTCCGGTGCTACCAACGGCATTACCTTTTGGGGAAATAGTTTTGCCGTGGGGCCTCAAGGCGAATGGATAGCACGCGCAACCTCCGGTCAAGAAACAACCCTGCTTGTCGATATTGATGTAAAAAGAAGCGAAACAGTACGTCAAATCTGGCCATTTCTTCGCGATCGTCGCATCGACGATTATAAAAACATCACCAAACGCTATATCGATTGACATTTAAATGCCTATTAAATAACACAATAAATTTATTTTACACTGACATGAAAAAACTTATCACCTTCGTTCTCTTGCTTTTCTCAATTGGCGTTTTCGCACAGTTAGATCACGTCGAACCTACTTTTTGGTGGATTGGAATGAAAAACCCTCATCTACAAATCTTGGTAAATGGTCCTGAAATCTCAAAAACAACTGTTTCGCTTCATTACCCGGGCGTTCAACTGACCGCTGTGCACAAAGTAACCAGTCCGAACTACCTTTTTCTTGATTTGGTTATTGATTCAAAGATTGCCAAGCCCGGGAAGTTTGCCATCGACTTCAAAGCAAATGGAAAAACGGCAGACACGTACACCTATGAATTAAAAGCACGAGCAAAAGGGTCGTCTCAGCGCGAAGGCTTTTCGAGTGCCGATGTTATTTACTTACTCATGCCCGATCGGTTTGCAAACGGGACAACGGCAAACGACAACGTACCTTCGATGCTTGAAAAAGTAAATATGTCCATCAATTATGGGCGTCATGGCGGCGATCTTCTAGGGATGGAAGAACATCTGAATTACCTGAAAGATTTGGGAGTTACAGCCGTATGGAGCACACCACTCCTCGAAAACAATTCCGCAGCCTATTCCTATCACGGCTACGCTATTACAAATTATTACAAAGTTGACCCGCGCTTCGGAAGTAACGAAGACTATGTTCATTATGTCAACGAATGCCATCAAAATGGCATCAAAGTAATTATGGACATGGTGGCTAATCATTGCGGCATCGACCATTGGTGGATGAAAGATCTGCCTATGCCCGACTGGATTCACCAATTCCCAACTTACACGAATACCAATTGGCAAATGAGCACCGTAGCTGACACACATGCTGCGACTATTGACAAAAAAATCTTTGTTGATGGTTGGTTTGACCACTCCATGCCTGACTTAAATCAAAATAATCCATACGTTTTGACCTATCTAATTCAAAATGCAATCTGGTGGATCGAGTATTCCGGCATTAACGGCATCCGCATGGATACCTACCCTTATTGCGACAAAGAACCAATGGCAAAATGGGCAAAAGCGATCATGACCGAATATCCTCATTTCAACATTGTGGGAGAAACTTGGGCGCAAGAAACCTCACAAATTGCTTATTGGCAAAAAGACGATATTAACCCTTCTCACTTTAATTCCAACCTGCCAACCGTGATGGATTTTGTTCTTCTGGGATCCCTTCAAAAATGCTTCAATGATCATAAAAATGGTATGAGCCAGATTTACAATACACTTGCGAACGACTATCTGTATGCCAACACCAACGACTTACTTGTTTTTGCAGAAAATCATGACACGCAACGATTCAATTTTCTTGTCAAAAACGATGTTGATAAATACAAAATGGCAATGGCTTACCTGATGACAACACGGGGAATTCCGGAAATTTATTACGGAACAGAAATTGGGATGACCGGCAATAAAGAGTTGGGCGATGGCGATATTCGTCGCGATTTTCCAGGTGGCTGGCCGAACGACACAATCAATGCGTTTACCGCAGCGGGACGAACGCCACTACAAAATGAATATTTCAACTATTTGGCAAAACTGCTGCATTGGAGACAACACGAAGAGGTTGTTCAAACCGGAAAATTGATTCACTACATTCCTCAAAATGATGTGTATGTCTATTTCCGTTACAATGACAAAGCAACCGTTATGGTTATTCTTAACAACAACGACACGGAGCAAACATTGAGCACCGCCCGATTCTCGCAGTGTATTAAAAATTTTAAGCAAGGGACAGATGTAGAAACAGGCAAAACCTATCAACTTCAGTCTTCTTTGACCATTCCAAAAGAAACAGCGTTGATTCTTGAACTGAAATAACGAGTTGAAAAGCTACAACGATTTATAATGGTGTAACGATGAGTCAAGAATATAGAACTACCGAACTATCAACAAAGCACATTCAACGGGCTTTGTTGATTATTTTCGGATGTTTATTTGTCTTTGCTATTCTTTTCAATCAACCTGTTATGGCACAATCGGAAGACATGGACAAAGCCGTTACTTTATTTCAAAAAGGTGATTTTTCCGCATTGCAACAAATGCAAAAGAGTGCTGATGTTGCAAATAAAGACCAGCAGAAGATAGACTCTTTAGTCGAGATTTCACGACGCATTCAACACGATTTCAATCTGTCGGAACAGGAAGTGGATACTTTGTTGCAAAAACAAGGGATGCACTTCTCTCCTAACGAGAAACAAGCATGGGAAGCAAAAGGTTGGTTGGAGAACCGATCTATAAATGGGGAAAAACGGTACTTCTCCCGTTCTGTCAGCAACCTGAAACTCCGGTTACAACAACAGCATGACAGCTTAAACAAGACGTTACCACCTTTAGACGGGTTGTCGAAGTTTCGTTTAGCTCACACGGCAACCGTTATTGATCAAACCACCAAAAACGGAGAACTCACAGCGCCGATTGACTTTAAAATAACTTATACGATTACGGTGAAGCCTAATTTTGTTCCCGATGGAGATACACTCCGATGTTGGATGCCTTATCCAAAGCAAAATCATGCGCGGCAAACAAATGTGGTGTTGCTGCATGCTTTCCCAGCGGTATATCGTATAGCACCAGATTCGGTTGGGCAACGGTCGATCTATTTTGAACAAAAAACCAAAAAGGGAGAACCTACCGTTTTTCAAATCAGTTTCATCTATCGTTCGTATGCTCAATCGTATGATTTATCGCGGCTCTCTCCTTTGCCTTACAAAACCTCATCAGCTCTCTATCGTAAATACACCGCCGAACAGCCGCCGCATATTGTCTTTTCAAGAGAGATAAGACACTTGGCCGACTCCATTGTAGGAACGACAACAGAACCTACCGTGATTGTCCGGAAACTGTACACGTGGATCAACCGGAATATCATCTGGTCGGGAGCGTTGGAATATTCTACTATAGCCAACATTCCGCATTATGTACTGATGAATCGTAAAGGCGATTGCGGTATGCAAACACTCCTTTTCATGAGCATGGCGCGTTACAAAGGTATCCCCGTGAAATGGCAAAGCGGCTGGATGATGCATCCCAACGAAGTCAATTTGCACGATTGGAGCGAAGTTTATTACGAAGGCATTGGCTGGGTTCCTGTGGATGTTTCGTTTGGACTGCAACAATCAGAAAACAGGCGCATTCGCGATTTCTACATCTCGGGCATCGATGCCTATCGTTTAATTATCAACGACGCCATCAGCGCGCCACTCTTTCCTCCCAAGCAATTTATGCGAAGCGAACCAGTTGACTTTCAACGCGGAGAAGTGGAATCAACGCACGGAAATCTTTATTTCGATCAATGGAACTATTCCATGCAAGTGGAATATATGAAGTAGCCATTTCTGTGAAAGTTATAGAATAATGGCTGTCTCGTTCCGAAGGAGTAAATTCTAACTCTTTACTCATGATTTTCAATGGTTGATTTTGGCATTTTCTGATGGCACAAAGAACCATTTTCATAAAAATGAAAGCATATTGCTTGAAGCCAATTGGTTTTGAACAAAAAACAGTATCTTTGGGGCAACAAAACAAACCTAAAATCAAAATTAGAGTCCTTGTATCCTTAATCCAGGAAATCAATTAAATTCATGCAAAACATCTCTTCTGTGTGTTACTGCATTTAATAACTATACAAATATGAAACGATTCGGCATCATGATTTCTGTTCTATCCATCTTATTGACGGGATGTTCAAAAAACAATGAAACAGGAAACACCTCTGTTATAACCGTTACCACAGCCGGCACATTGTCAACCCTTCTGGGTTTATCATTAAAAACGAGTAAAACGCTTATCGTTAAGGGAACAATTGATGCACGTGATTTTGTAACAATACGCGATAGTATGCCAGCATTGACAACGTTGGATCT
Source organism: Paludibacter sp. (assembly GCA_027364655.1). Classification (GTDB taxonomy): domain Bacteria; phylum Bacteroidota; class Bacteroidia; order Bacteroidales; family Paludibacteraceae; genus Microbacter. Next base: position 5,792 of record DAHXOX010000040.1, read on the forward strand.
AAGCGCTGCCACAATAGTTGATTATAGCGGCACGCTTGGAACTGCAGGAACACAGAATAGGGATTATCCGGCCAATACCGTTCCAACTCTTGCATTTCACAATGCCACAACAAATGCTAATAAAACCGAGTTGACTAAACTCAGTTTACCCGGATCGGCTACTACCATTGGTGATTCTGCTTTAATGAACTGTTCAGGTATAACTACCATCTCAATCCCTTATGCTTTGGTTACTCTCAGAAGCAGTGCCTTTTCAGGTTGTAACGGTTTAACGACTATCACACTTCCTTCGACAGTGGCAACCATTGGCTCCTATGCTTTTTCCAATTGTGGCGGATTGACTACCATCACTGTCTATCCTATTTCGCCGGTCAATTTATCACAATCAATTTCTGTATTTAACGGAGTGAATCCTAATACCTGTATCTTATATGTGCCTAGCGGCACTAAAATTGCGTATCAAGGAGCCATTGGATGGTCATACTTTAAGAACATCGTGGAACTTGGTAACGGAGCGGTATAATAGTTGTAATGTTACTTCAATGTACAACCCACCGCGAGTTGACAATCTACAACGTTTATTTCTTTTATAATTTCTGCGAATGGTTATTCTGCCAAAAGGCATTACCTTTGTTTCGTTATCTTACGAAATACAATTTTCATGCCAAAATCAACTGCGCTCTTCACTGAGCAAGAGATCCGGTTAGCACGTTATGCAAAAGCCTTGAGTCATCCGGCTCGGGTTTATATCATGGAATATTTGGTGAAAAATGCCAATCGCTGTTTTTACAGCGGCACCATCTCCGATGAGTTACCCATTGCACGTTCCACCCTCTCGCAACACTTGAGTGCATTGAAAGACGCTGGCTTAATTAAAGGAGAAATCAACTCTCCTTTCATTCGTTATTGCATTCAGCAAGACAATTGGGACGAAACAAAACAACTCTTTACCAATCTTTTTGTGTGATTATTTAGTAAGATCAGGGTTGTTTTCGACAAACCATGAGAATAAAATTAGCACGTATAATTTGACTCTATAAAAACTTTACGATGGAACATCATCACCATCATCATCATGAGACACCTCCCATGACAAGCCTCAACCGTGCTTTTGTCATTGGTATCGTCATCAATTTGCTTTACGTCGTTATCGAACTGGGAGCCGGTTTTATGTATAATTCCCTCTCCCTTATTTCTGATGCGGGACATAACCTGAGCGATGTGGCTGCATTAGGCTTGTCGCTGCTGGCATTTCGATTAGTCAAGGTGAAAGCCACCGATAAGTTTACCTATGGCTACCGAAAGTCGACCATTTTGGTGTCGCTCATTAATTCTGTCGTATTGTTTATTGTCATTGGCGGCATTATTAGCGAAAGCATCGCACGGCTACATCATCCGGTGGTAGTACAAGGCGAACCGGTCTCTATTGTTGCCGGCATTGGCATCATTATCAACGCCGTTTCTGCCATGCTTTTCTTTCGCAACAAAGAGCACGATTTGAATGTGAAAGGTGCTTACTTGCATTTGATGTCCGATGCGGCCGTTTCGTTAGGCGTTGTCATTTCAGGCGTTTTGATGGTTATGTTTCACGTTTATTGGTTGGATATGGTGATGAGTTTACTCATCGTGGTGGTAATCTTCTATTCCACCTGGAAATTGTTTCGCGACAGTCTTTCACTGACGCTCGACGGCGTTCCAAACGGAGTAAACATAACGAACGTGATCGATATCATGAAAAGTATTGATGGCGTGACCAATGTACATCATGTACATGTATGGGCAATGAGCACTACGCAGAATGCGTTGACGGCACATGTCGTTATCCGGTGTACCACATTGGAACAACAAGCCCAGCTGAAGCATATCATCAAAGAAAAGTTAGCCGATGAGAATGTGCATCATGCCACGCTTGAGTTTGAAACAGAGGAAGAACAGTGCAAAGATACGCTGAGGGAATGAGACAGCCTACGAAGTCAGAAGGCAGAAAAAGAAGCAGTTAAGAATGTAATAATAATCTGTCAACCCGTTTATTCATGATAAAGGAAGTTTGACACAATTTTTTTTTAATGGAAGTTACCAACAAACAGATGAGAGTGATCATCGAAGGACAAAGCGAAAGTGCAACGAAAATCAATCTTCGTGCCGGACGTTTTTCTATGATTATTGACGAACCAGCCCCGATGGGCGGCACCGACGAAGGGCCTACTCCCGTACAAGTGCTATTAATGTCATTAGCCGGCTGCTTAAGCATTACCGGCCATGCCGTTGCGCAACAACGCGGCTTAAAACTGAATGACATGCACATAAAAATTGAAGGAATGATGAATCCTTGTGCATTTATGGGAATATCGTTTGACGAACGCGCAGGATTTCAGGAAATTAATGTCACTATTGATGCCGATTTTGACGGCGCTTCACAAGAAGAACAAGAAGCGTGGCTCGAAGAGACCGAGAAACGTTGCCCCGTAACCGATAATATCAAAGACAGTACCAGAATTAAACTAACACCGAAATATTGATAATTTACATCCTGACTCCTGTATGAAATTGCGCCATGTATCGCTGTTTCATATAGGAGTTTTTGTTTTTCTACACTAAGGATGAATATTTTCAGGGATTAAAGAACTTCATAAATGGACAATTGACAGTTGACAATGAATTTATGGGTTAGCAGTTCCCTATTGGCTTTTTGGTTCCCTTTCCCGATTCCTTCAACCTTTAGCCTTGCAGTTCCCTAACCTGGACAAGCCAGAACCAAAAGGGTAAAACAAAATCCTGGAATAGGCACAAGCGATCTAAAAATTTCTTTGTCGAATGGCGTTCTTACAACGTATGGACTAACAACAGATACAAAAATTCCAGACATCATAACAGCATCCACCGGATTAATTTCCGGATTTACTGCTGAGGCAAAAATTCTTAGAATGAACGATCAAGGCAAAGAACCTTCTGAAAATTTGAAGAAATCGTATTTTGAGCTATATGAATTTATTGTCGATCAAGACAATACCATTAAATTGCAAAAGGTTGGAATCGAGTAGAGACAAGGCGCGCCTTGTCTCTAAAAAAATGTTCAATAAATCAAGCATTGAGATTTTTCAGCCATTGAGATTCGTGAGAATTCATTTTAGCTTGAAATTCTTTCCCTGCTTTCTTTATCTCTTTTCTCATTTGATTTTTACCTGAACGCCAGAGATGGATGGTTCTTTCATTAGCCGCATTTTCTTCTACTCTGTTATTTGAGAAGGATAAACACTCAATCTTTTTGTTCGTCGTAGATTGAAACGTTGAAGGTGTTTTGGATACTTGTGCCGATGCCATTGCTACACAAAATGATGATACCAAAACAGTTAAAACTACTACATTCTTTGTTGCCATAATCGATACGAATTATAAATGAATGAATAAACAGTTCCAGTTACCTAGCCACTGCATCACTAAACATAATTTGGATACTTCCTGATCGGACAAGTTTAAAAGGCAAATGTTAATTATCTGTATAGATGAATCTTGAAGGCTAAGCTGAACGTGAATCACCCCTCGCGTGAGTGATTATGAAATTATCACTTTTACAAAAAAACGAGCTTAACTGAGACTACCGTTCCTCATAAACACGATGGGGTCGATAGTTTAATTATGCTTTCTCGTAATTTTGATGCTTTATTTTCTGTAAAACGAGGAAGTTTTGGGAAAAAATAGGTATGTTTGTGAACTATAATGATGAATAGCATGCTAATTTACATGTTGACCTGCCAAGTAACCCTGTGATTAGATAAAAAACAATATCAATTCACCCAATGTTTGGAAGCAATCCGGTGAGAAATTAGCCTGAAGTGTGCTTAAGCAATTAAAATAAAAAATTGAGTTTATGAGTAAGGAAGTTGGTAGAATGGTGTTAATCAAACCCGGGCTTTATGTTTTTGACAACAAAGACAGAACTGATGAGGAAGTAAGAGCTGATTGGGAGAAGAATCATGTAGAACGTGTAGATCATAAAGATTTTAGGAGATCGGATGTAGGGGGTGGGAAACGCAAATAGTGTAGTAGTTAAACGGATAAAACCGTAGCTACCATGACAATTTGCAAAATGAAGTTTGAAATATCCATTGATAGCATTCGTTCTTTGGCACTAATTTTCAATTCGAGTCAAATGAAGTAAATATACAAGGACACATACTGAAAAGTCAACCAGCATGGGAGACAACCCTTTTATCAACCGTGTTTACTGATCTCTTCCAAACGATCACGATGAAGAATGGAGACCGTTTTATCGGTCAGCGCAATAATGCCTTCTTTCTCAAATATTTTCAAAATCTTCACGGCGCTTTCGGTCGAGATGCCGGCAAAATCGGCAATCTCCTTGCGCGTAAGCAGAGCAGTAACTTCCAATCCATCAAAATTATCGGACGATAAGTAAAGCAACGCATCGGCCATGTGGCCATTCATCTGCTTGTAAATCAAATTGCGTACCACACTGTAGAAACGAGTATTTTGTTCGCAATAACGTTTAATGATGGTGTAAGCAAACATACCGTTTTGTTGCACTACTTTGCGGAGAGCCTCTTTCTCGATGAGAAAAACCTGAGTTTCCATCAAAGCCGTAGCTGAATAAGGATAGATAGCCTCGCCAAACACGGCAGATAATCCAAGAAATTCATTGGGCTGCACGAGTTGCAAGTTATAGTTATGAATGCTGTCACCTTCGACATACTGTTTCACCAACCCGCTCATGATGAACAAAACATACGATGCAAACGTGCCTTGCTTTGTCAAGGTTTCTCCTTTACGAAACACGACTTGCGTTTTACTGGCGCGAATTAATGCCGCTTCTTCTTCCGAAAGCATTTGAAAACACGGGGCTTGTATATCGCAAATAAAGTCCTGATCAGTTTCTATTAATGGTTTCATCTGATTACAATTTGTTTATAACGGTTCCGCTAAAGCAGAATAGCCCATTTGAATTTGAAAACTCTCTTTCTTCGGACACAAGATGCAATCTTACTCCGTGTGAGATGATTGCTAACATATTCATTTTGAATGATGAATGTCTTTATTATACACTTTCCACATTCTCGCTTCAAAAGAGACACAAAGGTAGGCATAAATCAATAAAATCATTGAGCTATCTCAATTGTGCAGTTAAAACATCCGTAGAGCAAATCCTTTGTTTCGGGTTGCTTGGTGCCTAACTTTGCAGCAGAAATCAGAGCGAGTTAACATTGAATTTATTTCAAAAGAGAAAGTTCATTTGGCTCAACTCTATAATAACACAATAAAATAAGCTTTCATATGAAACAGTCTCTCATAACCACCTGGAAAGGCAACATGCAGTTTGATGCATTAGTAAGCGGACACCATGTAGTGATGGATGCGTTACCTATTGTTGGAGGAGAAGATAGCGGGCCTCGTCCAAAAGAATTAATGCTTGCTTCGTTGGCAGGCTGCACGGGGATGGACGTTGTCTCCATCTTAAAAAAAATGCGTGTCGAGATCGAGTCGTTTGACATCGAAATCATTGCCGATATTACGGAAGAACACCCGAAGCATTACACGGCTATGCACATCATCTACAAACTAAAAGGCAAAGACATTGATCCTGAAAAGGCGAAGAAAGCAGTCGATCTTTCGCAAGAGAAATATTGCGGTGTTTCCGAAGCCTATCGCAAAGCGATGACTTTGACTTACGAAATTCAAATAACCGAATAAACAAAAACCAATTTAGCATTCCAATTTTATGTTGTACACAAATTTAAAACACGTTGAATCAGGCGCTCAGCTTGAAAAAATTATTAGTGAAAACGAAAACGTCATGGTTATCTGCGGTCGCATGGGACCCATGTGTATTCCTGTTTATGGCATTGCCGAAGAACTCGAAGATACCTACAAAAACGTACAATTTTTCGACATGGAGTTTGACAATCCAGAAGCTGTGGTGATTCGTCGTTTACCTGAAGTAAGAGGATTTATGGGCATTCCTTTCACTATTTATTACAAGAATGGAAAAGTGGTAAAAGCCACGTCAAGTATTCAAAGCAAACAACAAATCACAACGATTTTAGATACCGAATTCGGAGCATCTGCAAAATAAGAAACGATGAACGAAGTAAAAAAGTATGATGTCATTGTTGTCGGTGGCGGACCTGCCGGACTGACAGCGGGTATCTATTTGTCGAGAGCACGCTTGAAAACAGTTATTCTGAACGAAGGAACCATTGGCGGCCAAATGATTCTCACGCATGAAATTGCAAACTACCCGGGTGTGGAAAGCATCAACGGATTTCAGTTGGCAAACATCATGAAGAAACAGGCTAAAAGTTTTGGCTGTGACCTCATTTCCAATATCAACATTGCCTCAATGGATATTGAAAGCGATACTAAAACAATCACCCTCACCGATGGACAAACCTTCAGCAGTGACGCCGTCATATTAACTCCCGGCGGAAGACCCCGCACATTGGGAGTACCCGGCGAAGGGAAATTCAAAGGGCGCGGCATTTCGTATTGTGCTACGTGCGATGGCGATTTCTTTACAGATAAGGAGATTATAGTTGTCGGTGGCGGAAACTCGGCTCTTGAAGAAGCAGTATCGTTGACTAAATACGCGACTAAAGTCACTATTGTTCATCAGTTCGATAATTTTCAAGCATTTGAACATGCTATTGAAGAGGCAACGAACCATCCAAAGATCAACTTTATCATGGAATCGACCATTGCGGCATTTTATGGTGAAGAAAATCTGGAGCATGTCGATATTCTCAATTTGAAAACCAATGCAATCACGCCTTTCAAAACCGATGGTGTCTTCATTTTCATCGGGTATGTTGCAAACACAGAAAGTTTGAAAGGAATTGTCACCCTGAACGAATGGGGCGAAATTGTCGTAAACAGCGATTTAGAAACAAATCTTCCAGGTGTTTTTGCTGCCGGCGATTGCATTGCAAAACGATACCGGCAAGTAACCACATCCGTGGGCGAAGGTACCATTGCTGCGTTGGCGGCTTCCAACTACCTGCATCTCAAGAAACAGACAAACAAGTAATTAATTTATAAACGGATTGTCATGACTATATTTTTCATCGTATTAGGTGTTATTCTCGTTGTAGTGTTTGGATACGGATTTTACACGACGCAGAAAATGAAAAAAGCACCGGATGTTCCTAATAGTGCTAAAATTAAGATCCTTTCCGACAAAATATTTGCACAACAAATTAAAAACGGCATCGTGTTGGTTGACTTTTGGGCCTCATGGTGTATGCCTTGCAAAATGATGGCTCCCATCTTGAACGATGTGGCCGAACATGCCACCGGAAATGTAACCATTGCCAAGCTCAATGTAGAACAAAACCAGAGCACAGCTACAAAATATAAAGTGCGTAGCATCCCAACCATGATTTTGTTCAAAGACGGAAAAGAAATGAACCGCATCGTGGGTGTAAAACAGAAAGATTATATATTGAAGGAAATTGCAAAGGTGCAGTAAAAGCTCATTTTAACTCCATGAATAAAGTCACGAAAGCACTGATTAACAAACGCTTTTACATCCTTATTGTATTAGGTGTTGCCCTATATTTTGCCGTATCAACCTATCACGTTTCATTGTGGTATGTTTTGGGTGGAGGAGTTTTATTGGGAGTCATTTTTGGAAAAGTGTTCTGTCGTTGGGTTTGTCCGATGGGATTAATCATGGAGCTGCTTATGAGTTTCAGTCCTGATACCAAGGTACGACAAATGTATCAATACCATAAGATCGGATGTCCCATTGCCTGGATTTCAGGCTGGCTTAACAAAATGTCGATCTTTCACATCAAACTAAAAACGGATAGTTGTAAAAACTGTGGATTGTGCGACAAGAAATGCTACATCGTGGCGATGGAACCGACTAAATACAGCCTTTACAAGACAGATAAGATAAATCCGGGTAATAGTTATACCTGTTCGAAATGCCTACAATGTGTTGCCGCATGTCCTAATGGCAGTCTGAAATACAAAGTAAGGAAGTAACAAGGATTTTTTAGAAAGTTGTGTTTATAGATATGAGCTCTGGGGGAAAGTAATGTGTAACCTTCCCCCTTTTTATTGCTCTATCCTTTTTGACTGATTTGTTCCAGAAGTTCTTCGTTTAAGATGGTGATTTCTTTCCCATTCTGGTAAATGATATGCGCTGAATGAAACTCACCTAAGATGCGACTGACACTTTCGCGCGAAATTCCCATCCAATCGCCCAATTCTTGTCGCGAAAAGGGTAACAAAAACACAAGTGAGTTGTAAATTTCACGTGCAAAATAGAGCAAAGCATCCGCCACTCTGCCGTTAGCTTGTTTTTGAGCTAAATTGAGGGATACCTGAAAACTCTTTATCTCATTTTGACTCAACGCTAAGATAATTTGATAGGCAAAATCGCCATTTTCTAAAATGAATTTCTTAAAAACATGAATGTCTATGAAACAAGCCAGCGTTGGTTCAATGGTCGTAGCCGAAAACCGATTGATGGAATCGCCCAAAACACCAGGCAAACATAAGTAAGAAGGAGCTTTTGTCAAACGCAGTATGCGGTCTTTAGAAAAATTATCTGTGTGAATTTTCACCAATCCCCGTTTCAGATAAACCACATTGGTAGAAATGGCGTTCTCTTTGAAAATGATTTCACCGGGTTTAAATTCAACTTGGGAGCAGTGATCGGTTAAGTCATTCAATTGATTTTTTATCAATTTAATAGCGGAATCCGACTGTAAGATACAATTTTGGCAAAGCGTTTTTTGCATTGCAGTTCCTATTTTACGTGTGACTAAACATGCTCACCGTGGTCATGTGATACATATCACAAATATCGTTATTAAATCTCACATTTATTCTTTTACCGGACGATTAATTCAGAATACTTTTGTAGTCGTAATTTGTTAGGATAATTTATACGGCATTCATACTCAACGTCAGTACGATTAGGCTGATTAATAATCTACATATCAACACATAAACACATACTATTATGGCAAATGAATTAGAATTGCAAGTTAAACAGCTTGAAGCTCAATTGAAAGAACTACAAGAAAATCAGCCAAAAGATCAACTTTCTATTATCGTTTTTTCCGGAGATTTAGATAAAGTACTTGCTGCGTTTATTATTGCAACGGGAGCACGTGCCATGGATTCAGAAGTGAAAATGTTTTTTACATTCTGGGGCACCTCAATCTTACGAGCAAAAAACAAATCAGGCAATGGCAAAGACTTTATGTCAAACATGTTAGGTTGGATGTTACCTAAAGGAAGCACTCAAGCTAAACTTTCAAAACTCAATATGGGAGGCATGGGAACCGAAATGCTCAAGTCTGTGATGAAGAAGAAAAATGTTTCATCGTTAGAATCATTGATCGAAGTTGCCGGAGAATTAGGTGTTGAAATTGCGATTTGTCAAATGAGCATGGATTTGATGGGATTCAAAAAAGAAGAGATGATCGATTATCCTAATTTGTCGTATGTTGGAGTAGGGACGTATCTTTCGGATGCACAAGAAAGCAAAATACAATTATTCATTTAAATCAAGGAGATATTATTATGACAGTAGAAGAATTAAAAGGCCTGAAAAGTGACAAAGTAGTAGATGCACGCGGAACAGCTTGTCCTGGTCCACTTTTGGCAGCAAAAAAAGCAATTGGTGACATTCAACCGGGTCAAATCATGGAAGTTCTTTCAGCCGACGAAGGCACAAAGAGTGACATTCCAAAATGGTCAAAGAAACAGAATTACGAATATCTTGGTTCAATTGACGAAGATGGCATGTACCGTCTATTTCTAAAAAAATAACGCATGAGCACTAAACCAAAGATTTTGGTTTTCTCGACCGAAAAAATTTCTGATCCCGCGATTGACCTCGCGGGATTATTGAAAAAACATTACCCCAATACAGTTTATACAATCAGTGTTCCTTGCTCAAGCGGCATCAAACCGAGATGGATCATGCAAGCTTATGAGAAAGGTTTTGACGGCGTTTTTATTGCTGCCGACGGCACGGATTGTCCATACGGGGAATCATGCGTTGAAAAAACCTCAGACATCATTTCTGTCACACACCAGATGATGAAAGATAAAGGGCTAAAGCCATCACAATTAAAAATGGCGGCTATCTGCTCTGTGTGCGCCGATCCTTTCGTTGCGCATATTAATAACTTCATGAAGGAACTTGCCAAAAAAGATAATTAATTATGACAGATAACCAGAATGCTGCCGCAACCTGCTTAGACGAAACACAATTTGACGTCATGGTTATTGGAGCCGGCATTGCAGGAGCAGAATCGGCGCTCAAACTGGGTGATATGGGATATAAGGTTCTGTTAGTAGAAAAGGAACCTTCCATAGGAGGGAAAATGATTCTCCTCAGCAAAGTATTTCCAACGCTCGATTGCGCCGCTTGCATCACCACCCCAAAAGTATCGGAAACTGCGAGACATCCGAACATCACCATCCACACCTTAACTGAAGTAGATACGATTCAGCGCAATGCTGATCGTCATTTCTCGGTTCAACTAACCAAGAAACCCCGTTACGTGGTTGAAAAAGATTGCACCGGATGTCAGGAATGCGAAAATGTTTGTCCTGTGATCACCAAAGATCAGTTTCAATTTGATTTGACAGCGCGAAAAGCAGTTTACATCCCGTTCAACATTGCGAATCCCCGCATTGCTTTAATTGATATTGAAAACTGCATGCTTTGCGGCGCTTGTGAAAAAGCATGTCCATCAAATTGTATTGATTTCACACAAAAAGAGCAACAGCTTCAAATCACAGCTAAGTCGGTGATTGTAGCTACAGGTTTCAAACTGTTCGACCCGATCTCCATTGAACGATACGGCTATGGACGCTACAAAAACGTCATTACTTCCATGCAAATGGAACGTGAATTAGCACCAACACGCCCTTACAACAACGTATTACGTCCATCCGACGGGAAAATTCCCGACAAGATTGCTTATGTTTTTTGTACAGGATCGCGCGACCACACCGTTGGCAACCCGATCTGTTCACAAGTTTGCTGTATGTACTCCACCAAGCAAGCCCAATTGTTGATGGGAGCTTTACCAATGGCCGATATTTCGCTTTACTACATTAATATACGCGCTTTTGGAAAAGGTTATAACGAGTTTTATCTTCAGGCCAAAGACATGGGTGCAAACTATGTGAAAGGGAAAATCGGAAAGATCACGGAAAAAGAGAATGGAAACCTGATTTTGCGCTTTGAAGATATCCTTACCGGCAAAGTGACTGAAAAAGAACATGACATGGTAGTTCTTTCTGTGGGTTTATTGGCTAATCCGGCTATTACGCAAGTATTTAAAGGCGAAAAATTAGAATTAGACCCGATTAATTACATTCAACAACCGAACATGCTTCAAAGTCCCGCACAAACTTCTCTGGAAGGAGTATTTGTGGCAGGTACGGCAACAGGACCAATGGATATACCTGACACAATCATGTCGGCAGGTGCTGCAGCTACCGAAACGTCAAGCTACTTAAAACGATTGTCATGAAGAAAAAGATAGGTGTTTATGTGTGCCACTGCGGAGGCAACATATCCGATTATGTTGATATAGAAAAGGTTAAAGATGCTGTCAGAGACGAAGCTGACGTTTTCTTGGTAAAGAATACGCTTTTTGCTTGTGCCGATTCTTCCCAAAAGATGATGGAAGAAGACATTAAAACACAAGGATTGGATGCTATGGTCGTTGCTTCGTGCTCGCCCAAACTTCACTTGAATACATTTCGCGGCGTTGCTCAACGTGCAGGACTAAATCCTTACAACTACGTTCAGGTAAACATTCGCGAACAAGACTCATGGGCACACTCTGATAATCCTGCCGGAGCAACCGAAAAAGCCATTCAATTGGTGAAAGCGGGTATTGCTCGTGCCAAAGAATCGGAAGCGCTGACTTCGATGAAAATCGCCACAACCAATGCAGTTGCTGTAATAGGAGCTGGGGTTGGCGGCATGCGTACCGCACTGGGTTTGGCTGACATGGGAACAGAAGTTTACTTGATCGAAAAGTCATTCTTTGTAGGTGGTCGCACCGCTCAATGGGGTTCTGTTGCTCCCACCAACGATCGTGGAGATGTCTTAACAGCCGGATTATTTAATGAGATTCAAAAACGCAGCAATATTAAATTGTTTACGGGAGCCGAGCTGATTGAAAAAACCGGAAGTGTAGGGAATTTCGACATTAAAGTAAAAATTCATCCTCGCGGGTTTGACGGTACTGCAACGGCAGATGACATTCAAAAGGCGGTAAAAGCATGTCCCGTTTCAACAACGGATGAATTTAATTTCGGATTGACTCAACGAACAGCCATTTTAACCCCGCAGAAAGGACAATACCCGCAACAACCGGCTATTGACAAAGCCCTTTGTAATCAATGCGGAGCTTGCCAAAAAATCAATTCTGCCTTTCAACCGGCTTCCACAAACGAAGAAATTCTAACGTTACACATTGGTGGTTTTGTCGCTAATACCGGCTTTGATCCGTATGAACCTGCAAAAGGAGAATATGGCTATGGCGAAATTGACAACGTCATTACCCTACCCCAGTTAAAGCGTTTGATTGAGTTGAACGATAATGAATTAGTTTTCAAAGGCAAAAAAGTAAAGAAGATTGCCTATATCTATTGCGTTGGTAGCCGGCAGGATGATGATGAAGGTAAAAATAAATATTGCTCGCGTTATTGCTGTACATCGGCCACGCACACAGGAGTTACCGTCAAGAACAAATACAAAGATATTCTGAATTATCACTTTAACCGTGGCATCCGCACGTATGGCAAAGCAGAATTGATTTACGGACAAGCCTCCCAACAAGGAGACGTCTTCTTACAATTTACCCTCGACAGCATTCCGCAAGTGGAACGCAAACACAACAAGACGTATGTGAAGGTAAAGGATATTCTGACTGCAGGAAAAACCATCGAGACAGATGCCGATTTGGTGGTTTTGGTAACCGGAATGGTTCCTCGTGAAAACGTTAAATTAGGCCATTTATTGAAAATACCTGAAGGTCGCGACCATTTCTTCAATGAAATCCACATGAAGCTCAAGCCGGTGGAAACAGTGATTGACGGAGTGATGATTGCAGGGACAAGTCAAGCGCCTAAAAACATTCTGGAAACACTCAATTCATCGATGGCCGCTGCAGCTAAAGTCAATTCGGTGTTGACAAAAGGCGAATTGTCATTGGAACCAACTTTAGCCAAAGTGAATCCGGGAGCTTGCACCTGGTGCGGCAAATGTGCCGAAGCATGTCCGTTCGATGCCATTGTGCAAGTTGACAATGAGGGGAAAATGGTGGCCAAAGTCAATGAGTCAAACTGTAAAGGTTGTGGTATGTGTACTCCTGTTTGTCCGACAGATGCCATTGATCTAGATGGATTTACAAATGCTCAGATTGGCGCAATGATCGATGCTTTAGCAGAATTATAAATAAATGATGCGATGGAAAAGAAAGAAAAAACAATAGATATCATCAAGCAAGAACGTAAGGTTTCTCCTCAAGTGCTTGAAGACCGGAAAACATACAGCCGAAACCGGAAAGCCATTATGGAGGTGCTTAAGGCAGGACCAAAGTCAATTCCACAAGTAGCAGCCGAGACTCAACTTTCATTGCCGGATACCACTTATTTTATGATGGCGTTATTTAAATTTGGCGATGTCCAAGTTAACAGCTTAGACGATATGGACGAGTATTATTTTTATGAACTGAAAAAAAAATAAGTCATGGCATTGATACAACCTGATCTGACAAAAGAACTCAAAAAATACGGAGCTTTCGATTTTAATGCGTGCTACAATTGTGGAACGTGTACTTCTGTTTGCACCCTTTCAACCGAAGACAACTCATTTCCACGTGAAATGGTTCGATACAGTGTTTTAGGACTGGAAGATGATTTGAAATCATCGCTGAAACCATGGCTTTGTTACTACTGTGGTCAATGTACTGAGAACTGCCCGCAAGAGGCATCTCCAGGTGAATTGATGATGTCGTTGCGTCGCTGGTTAACAGCAAAGTATGACTGGACAGGATTGTCCGGATTGTTTTATAAGTCTTGGCCACTCACCGTGCTTGGTTTTATCTTAATCCTTGCTGCCGAACTTGGGTTTGCTGCACGCTTGCATTTCCATATCGACCGCATCATGTATTACGGACACTATTTTGAAATGTTTTCGATCTTGGGCGTGTTTACCATTATACTGCTTCCAAACATCATTCGGATGTGGTATTTCACTATTTTGAAACGAAAGATTAAAGCGCCAATTAAAGCCTATTATACGGCAATTTCCGACCTGGTTGTGCACATGTTTACGCAAAAACGCTCGTTGGATTGCGATGACAACCAGTTTCGTTGGTTTGAACACTTTATCTTGGTAATCGGTTATTTAAGTCTGCTCTTCACCACCGTTTTCCTGAATTGGTTTGAGACTCACAATTTGTTTATCAATATTCTTGGGTATGTGGAAAGTATCGTCATCTTTGTTGTGACGTTCGATTTTGTGAATAGCCGCATCAAAAAGAACAAAGAGATGAACAAGTTTTCGCAACCATCCGATTGGTTTTTTGTTATCTGGTTATTTTTGATGGGAGTAACTGCTTTTGTGGTACGTTTGTTCATCGATTTGAACTTGATTGAGACAAACAGTTGGGCTTACTTATTTCACTTAATGATTTTGGGTCAATGGGCGCTTATCATCGTTCCTTTCGGCAAATGGACACACTTCCTTTATCGTTCGTTTGGCATGTATTTTGCCAAGATTGAAGAATTAGCCAAATAACAAAACGCCCATACGCTTCTTACCATACAACGACTCCCTGATTTTGAAAGATCATGGAGTCGCTTTTATTTGTGAGGGGAAGCCTCTTTGTATTATGGCAGGGGTACATAAATGCTTGTCAATTCATTAGTATACTCGGAATCTCTTTCGGATTTCTCCCGTTTACTTCCGCAATCCGAGCTCTTTCGGCCAATACGTGGTTTTGCCAAGACCCATCCACGCAGCGCCGATATGTCCATGAATCTTTAGGCGGTTGTTATCGCCGAACTTAATGATACATTGATAAGTCTTGCCACTTGCGGGATTGTAAATGGTACCGCTTGTCCATTCGTTGTTGTTAGCCGAATAGGTAAAGCCGTTTAATAAGGGAAGCCCCAACATCGGACTATTTCGCAATTGATAATCCGGATTTTTTTCATCCAACTTAGGACGACTATTTTCGTTTGGCTCTTGCAACCAGACAATTTTCCCGTAATATTTTCCGTCCGTTGCCCTGTAAATTTAAATTTGAGAAGATTTACCAGTTGCATTGTCAACCGCATAGTAATAACCGATGATGCGATCAGGTTTGTTTTTCGTTCCTGCTGACGTCAACACCACATTCCTAAAAATAAGAAAAGGGCAATTGATTTTATCTTCATAATGAATCCACTTTAAGTTGAGAGCAAAGGTAGCAGAAAATTGCAAAAAACGTGTACCTTTGCACGAAGAATCAAAGATCGTTATCCAAATGATTACCACCATTCAACAATTAAAGGCTGAGATTGAAAACCTGACAGCCGCAACTAATGAACACGTAGAAGCACTGCGCATTAAGTATCTGAGCAAAAAAGGAGAGATAGCGCAACTTTTCAATGCATTTCGCGATGTGCCAAATGATCAAAAACGGGAAGTAGGACAACTGCTTAACGAATTGAAAGAGTTGGCACAAAATAAGATGGAAGCACTTAAAGCCGCAACTACCACTTTGGCAGGACAAACCGATGCTACCGATTTAACACGTCCGGGCGACCCCATTCTTTTAGGCACAAGGCATCCGATTTCCATTGCTCGCAACAAAATTGTATCAATCTTTTCGCATGTAGGCTTTACCATTGCCGAAGGCCCTGAAATTGAAGACGACTGGCATGTATTCGGGTCTCTCAACTTTCCTCCCGAACATCCGGCGCGTGACATGCAGGACACATTCTTCATCGAGAAAAACCCCGATGTTCTTTTGCGCACACACACATCGTCGGTACAGACTCGCATTATGAGCACCACTCAACCTCCCATCCGCGTGATTTGTCCTGGGCGAGTCTATCGCAACGAAGCTATTTCATATCGTGCCCACTGCTTCTTTCATCAGGTTGAAGGATTGTACATCAACAAAAACGTATCTTTTGCCGACCTGAAACAAGTACTTCTCTATTTTGCAAAAGAGATGTTCGGTGAAAATACCAAGATCCGTTTGCGCCCTTCCTATTTCCCTTTCACGGAACCTTCAGCCGAAATGGACATATCATGTAATCTGTGTGGAGGCGAAGGATGTGCTTTTTGCAAACATACCGGCTGGGTTGAAATACTCGGATGCGGCATGGTCGATCCCAACGTTTTAGAGGCTTGCGGAATCGATAGCAAAATCTATTCGGGATATGCTTTCGGAATGGGCATTGAACGTATCACCAACCTCAAGTATCAAGTAAAAGACTTACGGATGTTCTCTGAAAATGACATGCGCTTCCTGCAACAATTTGAAGCTGCATTTTGACAATTAATAAGAGAAAAAATTCATTATATATTCTCCGTGAATTCGTTTTTTAATTATCTTTGTCCATAATCTAAATACAAACAGCTTATGTCACGCGAAATAAAATTCAGCTTAGTCTATCGCGACATGTGGCAATCTTCCGGGAAGTATGTGCCTCGCGTCGATCAATTAACACAAATTGCACCCGTCATTATCGATATGGGATGTTTTGCCCGTGTCGAAACCAATGGTGGAGCTTTCGAACAAGTAAACCTTCTTTTTGGCGAAAACCCCAACAAAGCCGTGCGTGAATGGATGCAACCATTCAACGACGCAGGTATTCAAACCCACATGTTGGAAAGAGGATTGAACGGATTGCGCATGTACCCTGTTCCTGCAGATGTTCGTCAACTTTTCTTCAAAGTAAAAAAAGCACAAGGAACCGATATATCACGTTCGTTTTGCGGACTGAATGACACTCGAAACCTCGAGCTTTCGGTGAAATATGCCAAAGAAGCCAACATGATTTCTCAGGTTGCTCTTTGCATCACCAACTCACCCATTCATACAGTGGATTATTACATGAACGTGGTAGAAAAAGTGGTTGATTTCGGTTGCGATGAAATCTGTCTGAAAGATATGGCCGGCATTGGTCGTCCTGCCTTCTTAGGCAATTTAGTTACTGCTATCAAAAAGCGTCACCCAAAGATGCTTGTTCAATATCACGGACACACAGGCCCTGGTTTTTCGGTTGCATCCATGCTCGAAGTAGCACGTGCGGGAGCCGACATTCTCGACGTTGCCATGGAGCCTCTCTCCTGGGGAATGGTACATCCCGATGTGATCACCATTCAGGCCATGTTGAAAGATGCAGGATTCATGGTGCCCGATATCAACATGAAAGCTTACATGGAAGCCCGCTCCTTGACACAATCGTTTATTGATGACTTCTTAGGTTACTTCATCGATCCGAGTAATAAAAGCATGACATCCCTTTTAGTGGGTTGCGGCTTACCCGGTGGCATGATGGGATCTATGATGTCTGACTTGAAAGCCATGCACAACGCAATCAACATGTCGCTGCGGGCGCAAAAGAAGCGCGAAGTAACGCTCAATGAATTAGTCGTGCTATTGTTCCAGGAAGTTGAATATATTTGGCCTTTGTTAGGTTATCCTCCTTTGGTAACTCCTTTCAGTCAATACGTAAAGAACATTGCGTTGATGAATGTCATGCACATTCTGAAAGGCGAACCACGTTGGAGCACCATTGACAAGAATGCCTGGGATATGATTTTGGGCAAGACCGGTAAATTGCCGGGTGAATTAGCTCCTGAAGTGAAAGAGTTGGTAAAAAAGAACGGATTGGAATTTTATACCGGCAATCCACAAGACGCATTCCCGAACGAATTGGATAAGTATCGCAAAGAGATGCAGGATAACAACTGGGACTTTGGTCAAGACGACGAAGAGCTTTTCGAGCTGGCCATGCATGACCGTCAATACCGCGATTATCGTAATGGCTCGGCTAAGAAACGCTTTGAACAAGAGCTGGAAGCCGAAAAAGCTAAAGTTGGTGCCCCTATTCTCGTTACACGCCCCGTTGTTGAAGTACCAAAGATCGATATTGCCACCGTGCAGGCTCAATATCCGAATGCAAAGCCTATTCAGGCATCGGTAAAAGGTCGGGTTATCTGGCAGTACGACGTAGAAGATACCTCTTCCGCTCCTCACATTGGCGATGCCGTGAAAGAGAACGACACTATTTGCTTCATTCAGTCATTCTACGGACCTGAAGCAGTGAAAACATCGTTTAGCGGAAAAATCGTTGCCACCTACCCAAAACAGGGAGAGTTGGTTCAAAAAGATGAGATCATCGCCTTTGTGGACTAATCGTTGAAGACCTGATAAAATTCGAAACCCTAACTTGACAAACAGGTTAGGGTTTTTAGCATAAAACCGCAAAGGATTATTTGATTAACTCATTCACTATCAAGTCTATTTCCTCCAATTCTCCCTTCAGATTCTTCTTTATATCAAGGCGTAAACGCCCTAAATGCATAGCGGTAAGCGGTTGTTGAGAAGGATTTTCTTCCAAAAAAAGAGTCGTTTTACGATGCGCCGCTTCACTCAATGTGGCCAATTGAAGATGCTTTGCATTATGTTCATTGAACTTTGGGAAAAAGACATCCAATATCTTTTTGTGCACATGTCTCGGCCCAAAAAGGCCTTTTGCTTGAAAATCTTTCATGAGCTTGTTAGGCAACTTAGAATTAAGGATAGCAGTTAAATAATAGGCTTCTTTTTCATTTGTCGTATAAAGAACATAAGCTACACTTTCCACGATAAACTCAAAATCAATATTTTCCCGTTTCACCACCGTTGCGTTGGCATCTTTGGCCGATGAATTGTAAAGCACCAAATAAGGCATATTCAGCTTTTGTCCAATCAGCTTATTTTGCCAGTTCAAATAGTTTTCACTGCTAATGATCTTGTTTTTTTCAGTACAATGAATTTTCCAAATCCTTTCAGTATTTCTAAACCAACGCGAAGCTTGTAAGTCGCCTTTGTTCATAATATCGTCCGCTTCATGGAGTTTAATTGTTTTCTCGCCCTGTTCACTGATTTCGATCGATATAGGAAGGACTATTAAATCGGGTTGATGCAAAGCAAAAGGCAAAATACTTCGCGATAAAGCCGTTCTGAAAATGTATCGGCTCTCCATTCTTCCATGTAAAGCAATTTCTTTCCACGGCGCTTTGGCATCCGATTTTACAGAATTTGCCGTTTTGATTACAATGGAACGATCTTTAAAATCGGGAGGCACATCTTGCGCCAATTCAACAAAATAAAACGTTCGTGGCACGATGGTTGCTCCTTGCTTGAAGTGTTTCTTGTAAGGGTTTTCCGCCGTTTGCTTCTTTTGCTTTCGGAGCGAAAAAGCAGTGGCATCGCCTTGTTTCGAATAGAACCATTTTACCGGAGTTTCAATCAATTTGGACTTCGCTTCTTCGTAGTTGCAATTATGCGAAGGCACATGCCCTGCAAACGTTACGCCCAAAAGACCCGAATTCGGCAAGGCACGCTTACCTTCACTTTTATCGCTGAACATGACACAACTTGGAATGCGAAATAATGGAGAGACATCATGTAGATCCCAAATAGCGGATAATTTAACTCCGATTGTCTTACCACTTCGCGTGTTGTCGTGCTGACTACCACTGAAGAAACTACGAGGCAACACAAATGCCAACCTTCCATCTTCTTTCAGAAAATAGTTGGTACAATAGCCCAAAAAGATGGCAGCAATTTCGAGATGAGGGAAATCGGCCACTTTCTCCGGCTTGATGTTGTAGGTTGTAGCTAAATCATTAAGCACCTTCTGATATTCTTCATTTTGCACTGAACTGTAAGTGAACCACGGAGGATTACCAATGATGTACGTGAATTGGTTGGCAAGAAAATAGGGCTTGTAGAGGTTTTGCACAATGAATTTCCAGATGCCATCACGATCTTTCTCTTTAACGGTTTTGAATCCTTTGTAAATCTCATAGAAACTTTCGAACACCTGTGCAGGCAGTCCGTTTTTGTTTCGGTGACGAATCAGTATTTGAGAAAACTCGTCGAGCGAAGATAATTTTCGGTACATAGTTTGTTCCGCAAGTTCCTCGCAAACGTCCAACGCCATATCGAACAACTCCACATCTTCCAATATTTGGGTGTTCAGCACATATTTCTCTTTGTCAATGGGCATGGTAAACTGACTACCCCATAATGTCTTCACTCCTTCGGGAGCAAGCAGCGTATTGGCCAGAATAATGTTGAGATGCACCTGCTTTTGTGCCTGAATAAGCTCTTTCCCCAAAGCCAGCAAAAGCGTTGTTTTGGCAATTTGCACCGACAGGGGATGGATATCAATACCATAAATGCAGTTATTGATTTCGATGGCATCCATGTCAGGATTGTTTTCACGCATCTTATGAACGGCAGCCCGTAAAAATGACCCCGATCCACAAGCAGGATCGAGAATTTTATCGGTAGGCTTAAACTCAAACTCGTTGACGATACGTTCGCAAAGCCAGTCGGGAGTGTAATATTCTCCCAACGAGTGACGCGTGTCCAAATCGATTAATTCCTGATAAACACCTTTCAGAATATCTTCATCTACCTCATTGAAATCAAACGTCGATATTTCCTGTGCAATCAAGCGAAAAACTTTTTTCAAGTTATAGAAGATACGATCGGATTTCACCCAATGGAAAAAATCGTTATCAATGAAGTTGACAATGTTGTATTTCTGAAACATCGATCCGTCAAGCACCTGTCTCAACTCTTCATCATCAATATAGTCGTCATTTGAGATCACGGCATAGGCCAAAAGTTTGGCGAAAACGCTCAGGTAAGTATGTATTAGAAAATTGCTGTCGCTCGCGTCAAACGAACCATAAGCAATACTGAGGAATTTGCTCCATTGCTCAAACGAAACCTGCACCTCACCATATTTCTTTGCTTCGTTGAACCACGTATTCAATTCTCGAAACGACTCAATGAAAACGGCGCTGTTATAACCAAAGGCATCTTCCACCCGTTTCAAAGTAGCTTTCAGCATCTCCTCCTTGAATAGAAAACGGTCTATCCAATAGTAAAAATCTTCCGCATTGGTTTCGTTCAGGGTAAACGAAGCGCCTTCTACCTCATTCAAGATAAGTTCTTGTTCGGTCAATGAACCCAAGCGATCGAGACACGAAATATCGGGCGCATAAACTTTCCACACGATGCAATCGGTGGCAATGAGCGTGAAATTATACCCTTCCCCCGATTGAAATTGTCCCAATAAATAGCCGGCCAATTGCTCTTTGGCATGAGTGCCGGTAATCTTGAGGCTGTTCTCAAATTCGATGATGATTTTATTGTAAAGCGTATCGGCGCTACCACGATGAAGTTTGTCCTTGCGTGGAATATTGAGCACGGAAGTTTCAGCGCCCAGTGTTATTTTATCAATAATTTGCTCAATCTCTTTAATACCGGTATAAAGACGATTTAAAAGGTCTTTAAACGCCTCTTTTTTGGGCAATTCCTTGTTTGCCGAAAGAATCGTTTGACGGTATTGCTCAATGATGTCCAATTTGTTTTTCTCCATGTTCCTCGCTCGTAGATTGATCGTATTAACGGAATGTCTACTAAAACAGGCCTATAAGTTCACTTAACCACTTTGCCCATTTGAAGAGTAAAAGTACTATTAAATGATTACACTTTTGTAGATGCTTCGATGAACGCTTATCCTGCAACAAGACTGATTTTCAATTTACCTCAGAAGGAAAATGTAGACAATTAATTAAAAGACAGTCGCCATATCACCTGATCAGAATAATTTTTATCTGACAATCAGTTTAAATGGAGTTCCATTGTTGGGAAACTGGTAATGCTTGTAAATAAACGCTTTGCTATGAAACGAGCATTAAATCAGGGTTAAATCCAAGAGAATGCTTATTTGCGAGTCTCATACCACCTTTAAAAACAAAGTATTTACGTATGCAAACTACCTACTTGCCTTGAGACCTGCAATAACAGAACGTGTAAATCCTGCCTCTTCCATCGCATTCAATCCTTTAATAGTAAGGCCTCCTGGAGTAGTCACTTTATCAATTTCTGCTTCTGCGTGGCTTTGATTATGAAGTAAAAGCGTAGCAGCACCAATTAAAGTTTGTGCTACCATCTCTTGCGCTTGTGTCGGCGAGAATCCCATCTCCACGCCACCTTCAGTTGCAGCTCGAATATATCGCAAAGCATACGCAATTCCACATGAAGTTAATGATGTCGCCGCACTCATCAACGTTTCAGAAATAAACAACACTTTCCCTAATTTTTCAAAGAAACGGCCAATCAACGCATCTTGTTCATCGGTAGTATTTTGAGATGCAATCAGCGTCATGCTTGCGCCTAAAGCAATGGCTGTGTTTGGAATCAAGCGATAAATGGGAAAGACATATTGCAGACGGTGATTGATTGTCTCTAAAGTGACACCGGCAGCAACAGAAACCAAGATATGCCGCTCCGGATTCAGAGATTCATTAATTTCTTCAAGCACAATTTCCACCAACCATGGCTTCACTGCAATAATTATAATATCCGCATCCGCAATGGCTTGCACGTTGTTCATAAACGTTTGGTCGCAAAAAGAAGCTGCTTGTTCCAATTTCTCCTTATTTACATCCGACAGGCAAACTTGTAATTGGTCTGAGTCGTTTTTTTGTTGAAATAATCCTTTAGCAATAGCTCCTCCAATGTTTCCGGCTCCAATTATTGTAATTTGCATAATAATATAATTTTATAAAGACTCAATCTAATTCGTCGCTATTTTGCAATTTCCAACCCAATGGCATCTACTCCTGTTAACACGTCATCACGCATCCCTTGACGAATAGCAAACGTATAATTCCCAACATGTTTAAACTGCTTATCATGAGCAATCAACACAGGCATGGAGTATATGCTCAATCCTCTACCTAACCATCGGCCCCTATCATCAGCCAGATAACATTCTACTGTGTCCTTCACAACCGTTTTATTTGGAGAAGTTTCATCAATAAACATCCAAAAATTTTGGTAAGGGTACGTTGTCCGATGTCGCAAGGTGACAATCACATTGTATCGCGAAACTGTGTCGGGAACAGGAACGTTAAAATAAACAATACTATCTTTGTTCCATCCGTCATTAGGCAGTGGCTTATATCGATTATAGAGAGAATTGGAGTTGCACGCAATGAGTAGCAACCCAAATCCAGTCAGAATACTATGAATTATCGGATTGCGGATGATTTGTGGAACCATGTTTTTTGAATCGAAATTTATTCTTTTTCTTTTTAGCAGGATCAAAACGAGTGAGACTGTCTTGTCCGACAACGTTTTGATAATCAACATTGACAACACTTGATTTCTCTTCTTTTTCTTCTAATTCACTCACTTTCTCTCCTTTGCGATTAAGAGCAATAATTTCTTTCACACGATCGACAGAGAGAACAACTAAATTTGCAGCCATTCCAGGAGCCGATGAATAGGTCATTTGACGCTTAAACACATCTGTTTTGAAATGGAAAAAGGTTCCTGCCTTGGTTTCAAGCGGCACCTCTTTTGAGGGAAAATCTTTTTGAACGTCAATGTACGTATCTAATTCATAGTTGATACAGCATTTCAATTTGGCACACTGCCCGGCCAATTTTTGAGGATTCGTCGACAAGTCTTGACATCTAGCAGCATTAGTGGCCACAGAAACAAAATTACCCATCCACGTTGAACAACACAATTCACGACCGCAAGGACCTATTCCTCCAATACGTCCGGCCTCTTGCCTCGCTCCTATTTGTCGCATTTCAACACGAATACCAAATTCTTCTGCTAAAACTTTAATCAATTGGCGAAAATCAACCCGTTCGTCAGCTATGTAATAAAAAATTGCTTTGTTGCCGTCTCCTTGATATTCCACATCTCCTATTTTCATATTGAGATGAAGGTCGGCAGCAAGAGACCTGGCCTTGATCATTGTGGCATGTTCTTTGGCTTTAGCCTCTGCATATTTTTCTAAATCAACCGGACGTGTTTTGCGATAAACTCTGCGAATTTCCGCTTTTTTGGAGTTGATGCCATTTTTACGCATTTGCAATTCCACTAAACGGCCTGTGAGCGTTACTTCACCAATATCATGACCTGGAGTTGCTTCGACAGCTACCATATCGCCTTTTTCAAGTTTCAACTGGTTGCTATTTAAATAATAGCCTTTGCGCGTGTTTTTAAATTGCACTTCCACAAAAGTACAATCGTCATGCGTTTCCGTCAAATCGCAAAGCCAGTCGAAGGTACTTAGCTTTTTATTGGAATTATGTTGAGTTCCTTTTTTATTCATCCGGCAACCGCCGGGAGATGATATATAATCCATTGTAAGGTGTTCTAAATAAAAATACTGCCGTATTTTTGTTTGCAAAAATTGCAATGGATACAAAATCATCCGCATGCACGGAAGAAAGCATCCCATACGACTACAAAAGGCAAAGTTACTACATTTTCAACAAATGGGTAAATTTTAGTGACAAATCAAGAAAAACCATTTTAGCTTGCACATTGCTTTCGATGTGTACCTCAGCCAAAGCAACTTGTTCCATCATTTCCTCAATATTGCGTTCGTTCACAAAAGGTGAGAATTTTTGCGAGAACTGATTCTCATCTTGATCCAAATAGTTCAATTCTTCTTGATGAAGATTTAGTACAAAATTTTCCCGTAACATCCTTTGAACATAACGCAAGAAACTTTTTTGTTTTTCTCGTCCGATTTTAGCCATCATATCCGACCAAGTTTTCAATTCAAAAACGTTACGCTGATAGGCTTTGCGCATAAAAAAAACGAATTGATCATAATTAAACCGTTGTTCTTCACTTGATTCTATCACTTCGATGGCCTTACGAAAATTTCCATTGGCAATGCGTGCCACATGCCACGATTGCTCTTCTGTTAAATTAAATTGTCGTTGAATGGCTTTTGACATGTCTTCACGATCGATCAAGGGCACATTGATTCGCTGTGTGCGTGACTGTATTGTTGTCAATAACGCATCAGGCTGTTCGGAAACCAGCAGAAACAAGGTTTTTTCAGGCGGTTCTTCTAAAATTTTCAGCAGTTTATTGGAACATACAGCGTGCATACGTTCAGGTTGCCAAATAATCATGATTTTGTATTCCGACTCATACGTTTTGAGACTCAATTTACGCACAATCTCGCTGCTTTCTGCTTCGTAAATCATGCCTTGTTTGCCAGAAGCAATCCGATTGATCCACTCATTATTAGTCCCGTATGGATTGCTGAGAACAAATCGCCGAAAATCAAATACAAAATCGTCACAAATCGCCGTTTTAGAACCGTCAGGTTTAATGATTGGGAAGACGAAGTGAAGATCAGGGTGCTCTAATTTAGCAAATTTTACACACGACGGACAAGTACCACAAGCATCCTCAGGGGTACGTCTTTCGCAACTCACATATTGAGCAAAAGCAATTGCCAAAGCCAATTTACCAATGCCTTCGGCTCCACTTATCAACAATGCATGAGGGATACGCTCCTCGTGCACTAAATTCTGCAACCTATGCTTAATGGCTTGCTGACCAATAATATCTTTGAAAAACACAATAAGATTTAATTAATTGTTTATTCAAAATCACGACACAACCTCTACTCCTGTCAAATTAAAATCAAATGAGATGCTGGTCTTTAGCTAATGCTTTCAACCGACTTACGAAAAAGTAGATTTCCTCTTCAGTTGTATCATACGAACACATCCAGCGAGCCTCTACGTTTGTTTCATCCCATAAATAAAAGGGAAAGTCTTTTTGCAATGGGACAACAAGAGACGCCGGAAGTTTGACAAACAAGGCGTTTGCCTCGACCGGTTGTGTTAATTCAACGAATGGTAATTGTTTAATTTCGCTTGCAAGCAATTGTGCCATACGATTGGAATGACGCGCCATCGTGAGCCACAAATTATGCTCGAACAATGCTATAAATTGAGCAGAGATAAATCGCATTTTTGAAAACAATTGCGTAGTTTGCTTACGAATAAATTGTGCATTAACAGATAATGTCGGATTAAAAATCAGGATTGCTTCGCCTATTAACAATCCGTTTTTCGTTCCTCCAAAACTCATAATATCTACACCACAGTCAACCGTACAGGCTTTTATGTCAACACCCAGCGCTGCAACGGCATTAGAAATTCGAGCACCATCCAGATGTACTACCAACCCATGAGCATGGGCAAAATCACATAAACGTTTCAGCTCATCAATTTGATAAATCGTTCCCAATTCTGTTGTTTGGGAAATAGAAACTACGCGTGGTTGCACATTGTGCATATTACCAACGCCTTTTAAATAAGGTTCGATCAACTCAGGCGTTAACTTTCCATCGGGCGTAGTAATCGGACGTAGCATGCAACCTGTTGCTTTGACGGGAGCTCCACATTCATCAGAATGTATATGCGCCGTCTCAGCACACAAGACTAAGTCAAATGATTGTACGGCACATTGGAGGCTAATCACGTTAGCGCCAGTGCCATTAAACACAAATAACACATCAATATTTTCTCCAAAAATAGATCGAAACACAGCTTCGGCTTTTTCGGTATAAAAATCATTTCCATACGATGAAGCATGGTCTTGATTTGCCTCAATGATTGCTTCTAAAATGGCGGGGTGAACTCCCGAGTAATTATCACTTGCAAAACTTTTCACAATAGTAAAGAATAAATTTAATTGAATAATTCGCTCAAGTCTCATTTCATGGGAAGTTCCCAGTAAATAAACCGGTGACAAAGGTAACGATTTTCCCAAAAGGAGCCATTGGATTTTTCAAGTCAATTGAACGAATGATGGAACAAGAATACAAACAATCTTATGTAAGACGTTCATGTATATAGTTAAATGCAGGTCATTTCTCATTTTCTACGTCATTTGAGAGCACCGATTGCTCATTCTTTATGTTAATCAGGTCAATCAGTTCGTGCATTCCCTCTAAAAATTTTTCAAAATCTTCTTTATACAAAAAAATTTTATGTTTTTCAAAGGATACAACTTGTGCAGTAAGGTCCACACCAACTACCGTTTTTTTGCTTTCTGTAATAGCTAAATAATAATCTCCCAAGCGGCTTTGTTTCATGTCTAAATAATAAATACGCTTACCGGCCTTAATCACTTTCGAATAAAAGATTTGTTGATCTTTGATTCCATTCTCATATTGCAAATTAGATTCATCCATAACAATCGATGTTTAGTGTTCATAAATTCTTTGCCAAATATGGGAATAATATTTTAATTTGTCAAACAATTAGCATAAAATATTGTGAATTGCCGACAGATTATACAAAACCATCTTTTTTGAGTTATATTTGCAACGACTAAGCGTGCTTACTTTCAAAAACACAATACTTATGGAACCAAATTTTGTAACCATTGCCATTCACACACAAGAACGTGCATATCTATTAAAAACGTTGTTAGAACGTGAAGGAATTACAGTTAGACTTCATGTTGTAAACGATTTACCCAATGATCTTACAGCTGGAATCCGTGTCAGAATTCCCGAGAATGATCTTGCCCGAGCGCTTATGGTGGTAGAAGAAATGGAATATGCCCAACAACAAGGAGAAGACATTTTAAATAAAACGACATCCAAAGAGATTCTCATTCCGGTTGATTTTTCTGACTATTCAATCCGGACATGCGATTTAGGCATTAAGATGGCAGCTTCAATGAAAGCACGCATTGTGCTGATTCATAGTTATTATAGCATGACATTTTCAATGATGCAACTCACTGAGACATTGTCATACGATATTTACGAAAATGAAACCGTAAAAGAACTGGTGCGGAAAGCTGAAACAGACATGCGTAATCTTTTCAACTTGTTAAAGCGA
>DAHXOX010000049.1 GCA_027364655.1 Paludibacter sp.
AACTGCTGCCAGAATATATAAAGAAATTATTACCCCTAAAAGTTACTCTTTTGTGGCTAAAAGTCCGTTAAACACAACAAACAGCATGCGAATACTATTACCGCAGAAGCCAACTGTGATACTAGCGAAAACTGCTGATGGGAAACTTGTTGCAAATGTTAAGTCATCTTGGGATACCTTATCAAAAACATGTTGGTTGAGTTTTGATAATGATCCTCAAGGCATAAGCATAACTATAGAATGGTAAGTTTTTAATCATCAAGTTTCCTCCAATGTTATTGTAGAAAACTTGATGATTAATTATAAACAAAAACATATAGATGATATGTATAATGAGCGGTAGAATATTGAAAACAGATGAGTCAGCAAGAGAAACGGAGTGCGACCGAAGCGTCAGAATTCAATTCTAAAAGCAAGATAATGTCTTATATTAAAATAATATAACATATATAATGAAAAAGAACCTATCGCGAAGAGAATTCATTCGTATAGCAGGCACCGGCGTCGCTGCAGCGGCATCCGCAACGATGCTTGGTGAATTTGTATCGAAAACATTAGCATCACCTAAATTAAATTCGATAAGATTTGATAATGCCGGACTTCGTAATTCAAGTTACTTATTTTCATTAAATCAAAATTGGCTCTTCGGCGGTAAGTTTAATGTTGATGCGCTTCAGCCAAATTTTGATGATAGGGGATTTTCAAGAGTAACTATTCCGCATTGCGTAAGCAATC
Organism: Paludibacter sp.; assembly: GCA_027364655.1. Taxonomy (GTDB): domain Bacteria; phylum Bacteroidota; class Bacteroidia; order Bacteroidales; family Paludibacteraceae; genus Microbacter. Next base: position 736 of record DAHXOX010000049.1, read on the forward strand.
TTTCATGGCAAAACTGGAAGCCTTCGGATTGGGAAGATGTTTGGATTTATCGCCGCCATTTTACATTGCCGGAAAGCTGCAAGGGGATGAGAGTCTTTTTAAATTTTGACGGAGTAATGGTTGGAAGAACTCCCGTGATTAATGGTAATACTTTACCGGAATATCTTGGTGGTTATTTGCCTAACCGTTATGAAATTACAAACCATATTAACGATAAAGAAAATGTCCTCGCAGTTAAAGTCGATTCACGCTGGAGTAATGTTCCTCCGGAAGGCTCTCCCAAAGGCCCGAGGCGTATTGATTACCTTGAACCGGGTGGAATCTACCGTTCTATTAGTCTTCTTGCAGTTCCTCAGATTTTTATAAGCAACGTTTTCGCTAAGCCTGTAAAAGTTTTAGATGCAGACCGCCGTGTCGAAGTTAAATGCACAATCGACGCAGCTAATGTTCCTTCAAAGCCGGTTATAATTCAAGTTGAATTAAAAGAAAAAGACAAAGTAATTTCCCGAGCGAAAAAATCTCTACGGATAGAAAAAACCGGTCAAACCGAAGAAACGTTAACTCTGTCGAAGCTTGGCAATATCAATCTTTGGCATGTGGATTCGCCTCATCTTTATAATATTGAAGTCAGGTTATTAGTTGATGAAAATCTTGTTCACGAAAACCAGACTCGAATAGGGATACGTGATGCCCGTTTTGAGTCAGAGGGATTTTTTCTTAATGGCAAAAGACTCCAGCTTTTTGGATTGAACCGCCACGAACTTTTTCCTTACGTTGGATTTGCCATGCCGGAAAGAGTTATGCGGCATGATGCTGAAATACTCCGTCATGAATTTAATTGTAACATGGTACGCTGCTCTCATTATCCTCAGAACGAAGCATTCTTTGATGCATGCGATGAGCTTGGCTTAATGGTTTGGGAAGAAGTTCCAGGCTGGGGTTACCTTGGCGATGAAACATGGAAGAATCTTCTTATCCGTGATGCGAGAGAAATGATATTACGCGATAGAAACCATCCTTCAATTATTATCTGGGGTGCTAGGGCAAACGAAACACCTAATGATCCAGTGCTCTACAGGAAGACAAAAGAAATTGCTAAATCGCTTGATGGTTCGCGTCCTACATCCGGAAGCATGATCGGCGATACTATAAAAACTTGGAATGAAGACTGGCATCAGGATGTAATGGCTTTTGATGATTACGGTACCGATAAGCCCGGTAAGGTTGAACTTCGCAAGCCGGTAGAAGGTGTACCGTACATGCTGTCGGAGGTAGTTGGTCAATTTAATTATCATGATCCTAAAGAGGGATTTAATTCTTATTACCGCCGTGCAGGAGATGTTGAATTTCAGAAAAGGCAGGCAATTTATCATGCACAAGCACACAATGAAGCAGCAAAGGATCCACGCTTCTGCGGAGTAATTGCATGGTGCGGTTTCGAATACGGAAGCCTTCTCAATCAATATCATAATGTTAAATACCCCGGCGTTGCCGATGTATTCAGAGCTCCAAAGCTTGGTGCGTCCTTTTACCAGGCACAAATTAGTCCAAAAGTTCATCCAGTTGTCATTCCGAATTTTTACTGGGATTTTGGAACGAAAACTCCGAAAGGACCTGGCAAGAATTCAGCTATCTTTTCTAACTGCGAAAAATTGGAATTGTACATCGATGGAAAAGAATATAAAACAGTTCATCCGGATTCGACAAATTATTCAAAATTAAGATATCCACCATTCTTTGTTGATTTAGAGATGGATGGGACAAATCATCCTGAGCTTCGCATTGACGGATACGCCGATGAAAAAATGATTTTGTCAAAATCATATTCATCCGATTCATCTTTAGATAAATTTTTTGTGAAAGCGGATGACAAAGAATTAATCGGAGATGGTTCCGATGCAACCAGGCTTGAGTTCAAAGTTACAGATAAATTTGGTGAACCGCGTCTTTTTGCAGGAGGAAAAGTTTCGTTTGAAATAAAAGGTCCGGGAGAAGTTGTCGGAGATAATCCGTTTAATTTAGAAGAAAGCGGAGGTGTTGCTGCTGTTTGGATTAAAAGTAAAT
>DAHXOX010000073.1 GCA_027364655.1 Paludibacter sp.
TTCACTAAGCGGATTGTCTTGCTCGTCGAGCAATATAAACTGAACAATACCTTCCGGTAATTTATCCTCCGGTACAACACCTGCCAGATGAAGCGAGTCGGTGATAGGTTCAACAAAAAGTAATCTTCCCCGCGATTGAGCCAATAAATAAAACTGTTTTGGCATTGTACTTGGGTTGGCGGTAATAATTTGGTAGTGCCATTGTTGATGAAGCAACGACAAGGATAGTCCGACTCCTTGTCGCAAAACCGAAGGTAAATCAAAACGTTTGGTGGTGGGTGAGCCTTGTAGATGAGCAATAGCAAAGTAGTGTGTTGAGACCGAATCGGAAATATAGAATGTCACAGCGCCCATCCCTTTGTGGGTAGAAGTAAAGGCGATAATACTGTCTCCCTTTTGATTAAAAATTGTTCCCGACACGTTGACTGACAGTCCATTTTGTCCTACAGCTTTAAATCCCAGCGTACGAAAGCCGTTGTTGAGCCAATTGCCCCCTTCGGGGAAAAACTGCAAATCGAATGTGTGGTTTTCTTTGGGAACATACAAAACGTGTTGATAAGTATATCGTGGATCATCAAATGTCAGCAAGATATGATAGGAGTCATTGTTTACTGTATCTTCTTCGAAGCCAAATCGTAAATGACCGGTTGCATCGAGCGATAGCGTACGGGAACGAATCTTTTTTTGCCCTTTATAGAGCTGGTAGTTAACCTTTACATTACGAAATGAAATTCCGGAATGCGAAACGAATCCTACATCCGCCATTAACAAGTTATTTCCTCCAGCCTCATAGTGAACTGTCGTTTCTATTTCATTATCAATTGCATTGCCAATCGTCAGGTTTTTTTGAAAGAAATAGGCAGGTTCCTTCATTTTGCATCCGCCACGTGTAAGCGCGTAAATGATAATTGCCCGCAGGGATATCGGATGGCAAAGGAAGATTGCCATAAAAACCGAGTGAATCTCTTCTTATTTTATTGTGATAACAGACCGAGTCGTTTTGATTGATTAATTCTACATAAACATAACGACTGGCTGCATTTGATTGCAACGTCATGCCATCGACCAAATAGGCGGCATACCAAATGCTTTCGCCGGCGCTGTAGTAAGGTTTGTCTGTTTGAAGATAGACTTTTTCGACCGGCAATTGATTGAAACGTTGAAACTGATGAATGGCATTTTCCGCAAAATCTTCCTTGGCAACTGATTGGGCAACAGAAACCAAATGGAAAGATAGTAAGAAGAGGGAAAATAATAGGAACCAGTGACGCATTGGGTAGAAGTTTACGTGAATATATTCCTTTGACCACTCGATACATCAAAGGTTTAATATTCTATTCCTACATTCTTATGCGAAGCCTGTTCTTTTCATTCATCAAAAAAAACCGCCAAGATGGTAAGCATCAGGGCGGTTTTTGAGTTAAAAGCGTTTATTTATCTTGTGGCAAAATAGTGGAATCTTCAACCACCGAGACAAGTTTTTGTTCTTCAGCGTTAAGGGTCATCTTGACAACTGCATCAGGTGAAAGATGAGTACGCATAATCAGATCGACCATTTCATCTTCCACATATTTCTGAATAGCACGTTTCAGCGGACGGGCACCAAACTGTACATCATACCCTTTGTCAGCAACGAAGGCTTTGGCTTCATCAGTCAGTTGCAAATGGTAACCAAGTCCTTCCACTCGTTTATAAAGACCTGCTAACTCTAAGTCAATGATTTTCAAGATCGACTCTTTGTTGAGTTGGTTGAACATGATTACATCATCTACTCGATTCAAAAACTCGGGAGAGAAAGTACGTGTCAACGCTTTTTGTATGACGTTGCGCGAACGTTCGGGATTGGACATCTCATTTTCTTCCGAAACAAACCCTATGCCCTTTCCAAACTCTTTGAGCTGCCGCGTTCCAGCATTGGACGTCATAATGATAATCGTGTTTTTGAAATCAATCCGACGACCTAATCCATCAGTCAAATGCCCTTCATCAAATACTTGCAACAAGATATTGAAAATGTCGGGATGCGCTTTCTCAATTTCATCCAACAAGACAATCGAATAGGGTTTGCGACGCACCTTTTCGGTTAATTGGCCACCTTCTTCGTAACCAACATAACCCGGAGGTGCTCCAATTAAACGCGATACGGTATATTTATCCATGTATTCGCTCATATCGACACGAATCACAGATTCGGTTGTGCCAAACATAAACTCTGCCAATGATTTAGCTAAGTGTGTTTTCCCTACGCCTGTAGGGCCTAAGAAAATAAATGTGCCAATAGGTTTGTTCGGATTCTTCAACCCGACACGGTTCCGTTGAATGGCTTTTACTACTTTTTCAACGGCTTCCTCCTGCCCAATTACTTTTTCTGTAATGCGAGTCTGCATTTCAAGCAGGCGTTCTCCTTCTACTTGTGCAATACGATGAATAGGAATACCGGTCATCATGGCAATGGTTTCTGCCACTTTATCGGCATCCACGACTTCACGTTGTTCTTTCGTTTCTTCTTCCCAACGCAATTTTGCTTCTTCAAGCCGTGCGTAGCATTTTTTCTCTGTATCGCGGTATTCGGCTGCCAACTCATAGCTCTGTTGTTCAACCGCTTTTTGCTTGTTTTGTTTGGCTTCTAATAACTCTTGTTCAAGTCCTTCAATCTCTTTGGGAACAACAATGTTGGCTATATGAACCCTTGCACCTGATTCATCCAAAGCGTCAATGGCTTTATCAGGAAATGCTCGATCGGTTATGTAGCGTTCTGACAATTTGACACAAGCCTCAATTGCTTCGGGAGTGTAGGTGACCCGATGATGGTCTTCGTAGCGGTTTTTGATGTTAGTCAAAATCTCCAATGTTTCTTCAGCTGTAGTTGGTTCAACCACTATCTTTTGAAAACGACGTTCCAAAGCTCCATCTTTTTCAATGCTCTGACGATATTCATCCAAGGTAGTTGCACCAATACATTGAATGTCGCCGCGCGAAAGAGCGGGCTTCAATATGTTGGCAGCATCCAACGAACCGGCAGCGCCACCTGCACCCACAATGGTATGGATTTCATCAATAAAAAGAATCACTTGCGGATTTTTCTTCAATTCGTTCAGAATGGCAATAAGTCGTTCTTCAAACTGTCCGCGATATTTGGTACCTGCTACAATCGAAGCCATATCCAACGCAACGATGCGTTTATCATACAGGCTGCGCGGTACTTTTCGTTGCACAATGCGTAGTGCCAAGCCTTCCACTATGGCCGATTTACCAACGCCAGGATCACCGATAAGCACCGGATTATTCTTTTTGCGACGACTTAAAATCTGAGCCACACGTTCAATTTCCCGTTGACGTCCTACTACGTTGTCCAAAGAACCATCTTCGGCTGATTTGGTTAAATCAGACCCGAAATTATTAAGCACTGGAGTATCTGACAACGGTTTAGTTGTGGTTGATTTAGATGTGCTTTTAGATGAAGATGACTTCATCGATTCTTCATCATCCTCTTCGTTTTGAAATTCCGCACCCATTGTTATGTCTTTTTTCCCTTCAAGGTAAAGGCGAACCACGTCGTAGTTCACAGCTTCGCTGTTCAGTAATTGAGCAGGAAGGTTGTCCTTTTCTTTTAAAATTGCCAATAGCAAATGTTCGGTATCGGCAATCTCCTCATTGAGTGAACGTGCTTCTAAATAAAGGATTTTCAAGATACGTTCCGTTTCACGCGGCACGGTTAAATCTTGTGTAATCACTTGATTGTCTGAGCGCACTTGTTCTTCAATATGTTGTTTTAATGATGATAAATCAGCGTGTAAAGAAGTGAGAAGCTCAATTGCTTTCCCGTCTCCTTCGCGTAAGAGTCCGAGCATAAGGTGTTCGGGTCCAATGAAATTGTTCCCTAAACGTTCTGCCTCTTCTCGGCTATAACTCAAGACGTCTCGTAACTTATCTGAAAAACGATTTTCCATTTTCAGTTCCTTTCTTATTACAGTACAAAAATACATGATAGTTTCTCGTTCAGCTTTATGTTATGTCAATTTAACAAATGGATAATTATAAAGCAATAATCTATATTTATTACAATGCTTATCCAATAAACAGTTAGCCACTTTCAAAGAGTGTGCCATTCTCAAAATCCATGCTAAATTGGCAGAAAATCTTCGTCAAACAGAAAAAGAATACTACTTTTGCAGATGAAGAACCTACTCAACATGACAAAACGAACACAACACCTTCGCCTTTTACTGTTTTTTGCGCTTTTGCTCGTTTTAGTTGTGATCTCAGTCCATTTCTTGCGTCCTCTTTTTAAACCGGCTATGTTTCGCATTGTCACTTGCAAATGTGATTTTTGTAAAGATGCGGACGCACCCATCGATTCTACAGGAGAGTTAAACGACCTCAATGACATTCAATTAGAACATGCTCAGATAGGTGGACTTAAACATCCTTTTGAAACAGACAGCGATTTCCAGCTAGCACTCGACTCATTATTGGAAAATAATATATTGGTTTACGTCGAAGATTGTCGCTATTTCAAAGTGGATGATCTTTACCACTCACACCCATATCTGATACCGGCAGCCGTAAATCTGTTGAAGGACATCGGGGTAGAGTTTCAAAAACGGTTGAAAGCAAATCACCTTAAGGCATATCGATTCATGCTCACTTCCATGCTTCGCACAGATCAAAGTCAATACCAACTCCG
>DAHXOX010000134.1 GCA_027364655.1 Paludibacter sp.
TCTCTTCAACCAACACGGGTTCTTCAACTATTGGTTGTGGCGATTCGACAGCAACGACAACCGGTTCTTCAACAGGAACTTCTTCAGCAGGCTCAATAGAATGAATCACTTCAAGAATGGGAGCTTCAACCTGTTGTTCAGGCTCTGGCACTTCTTCCACAGGAACATCCACAAGAACAGGTTGAACAAATGTCGGCTCTTCAGGCACAGGTTCCGGCTTGATTTCTTCTTTCGGTGGAATCGGTTTGTTAAGGTGGTCTAAATCGATTTTCCCCACTGTTTTGAGGTGCGGGAGCAATTCATCTGCAATTTCAATCTTCAATTCTTCAATTTCAGACTCAATAATATGCTCAGTTGGGTGTATAGGTTCTGCATGCAAAATTTCTTTATTTACATCAACAAGATTTTTATGCTGCTTTTCTACAAAGGGCTCTTTGGGAGAAGGTTCAGGTATAGAAGGAGTAGGCGTTCCTACAGGAGCATGGGTATGTGTTCTTTCTTTTTCCATGCGCATTTGCGTTTCCCTTTCTGATAATTGCTTAAGATCCTTATCTGTGCTAAATTCCTTCACAAGCAGAGCATATTCATCATCCGAAATTTTATTGTTCGGATTTGAATCAACAACATGCCCCTTTTTACGCAAAAAATCGACAGCTGTAGAAAGTCCAACGTTTAAATCTTTCACGACTTTACTTAACCTGATACTCGACATAGTAATAATTTTGTTTTGAAAAAACGAACCACCTTAACCACACTTCATCGTCACGATGAAGAGATTCAAAAAAGTCATCAAACATGAATGAATATAATCCTATTCTTCAAATTCTGCTTTTATCACCCGCAACACGTCATCAACCGTCTCCTCTTCCAAGTCGCTTCGCCTAATCAGTTCTTCGCGAGGAATAGCCAAAACACTTTTAGCCGTATCACAACCAATCGATTTCAAAATATCGATTACCCATTGTTCTATCTCGTCATTAAATTCGTCCAAATAAATATCCTCGTCATCAGCCTCGTCAATATCGCGAAACACATCGATGGTATATTCGGTTAACATGGAAGCCAGACGAATGTTCATCCCGCTTTTGCCAATCGCCATCGAAATCTCTTCCGGTTTTAGATAAACATCTGCTTTATGATTTTCTTCATCCAACTGAATGGAAGAAATTTTTGCCGGACTGAGAGAACGTGCAATGAACAACGAAATATTGTTCGTATAATTGATAACATCAATATTTTCGTTTCGCAACTCTCGTACAATCCCGTGAATACGAGCACCTTTAACTCCAACGCATGCTCCGACGGGATCAATGCGTTCGTCATAGGTTTCTACAGCCACTTTCGCTCTTTCGCCCGGGATACGGGCAATTTTTCGGATAATGATTAAACCATCATGGATTTCAGGAACTTCCAACTCGAACAGCCGTTGCAAAAACATGGGTGAGGTACGCGAAACAATAATTTTTGGATTGCCATTCCGGCTTTCAACTTTCAAGACAACCGAACGTACAGAATCACCTTTACGATAAAAATCTGCCGGTATTTGTTCTGGCTTAGGCAATAACAATTCGTTACCTTCATCATCCAAAAGTAAAATCTCCTTTTTCCACATTTGGTACACTTCGCCGCTGACAATTTCGCCTATGCGATCTTTGTACTTGTTGAAAAGATAATCCTTTTGAAGTTCTAATATTTTAGAAGAAAGCGTTTGCCTCAGTGTCAAGATAGCGCGACGACCAAATCCAAGAAAATCGACAGCATCGGCAACTGTTTCGCCTATCTCATAATCAACATCGATTTTTTTTGCCTCCGTTAACGATATATGACGAATAGGATCTACTACTTCATCATCGGCCACCACTTCCCGATTGTGCCATATTTCAAAGTCTCCTTTGTCAGGATTAATAATCACATCAAAATTTTCGTCCGATCCAAACATTTTGGTAAGCGCACCACGGAAAGACTCTTCCAAAATGCTTATCAACGTTGGACGATCGATATTCTTCAGCTCTTTAAACTCTGCAAAGGTATCAATGAAATTGATGGGTTCCATTTTGCTCATAGCTATTTGAATCTAATTAGATAGTTGGTTTTTTTTACTTCATCATAGGTAAATTTCAACGTGCGTTCGACGGTCTTTTTACGTTTTGCACCTTCTTCTTTTACCTTCTCCAATATGGTTATTTCAAACTCCTGCAAATCAACTTTATTCAACACACCACTGAATTTCTCTCCCTTTTTGGTGACCGCTTCCACTTCGTCGCCAAGATATTTTTCATACTGTTGAAGCACTTTGAAAGGGGCACTCAAGCCCGCAGATCCTACTTCTAACTCAAAATCTTCTTCCTCTCTATCTAACGTTGATTCAATAAATTGACTCAGCTGCACGCATTCGTCAATGGTCACTCCTTTTTTTGAATCAATGTCAATCTCAATACGATTATTAGAAGTAACTCTTACTTCAACAATAAAAATTTCTGTATGGACAAGATAAGATGCTACTAAATCATATATTATGTGCTGCTCAATCATCCGATGCGCTATTTAATAAAACAGACCTCAAAGATACGTATTTTTTCTTGATATACAAACTGTTAGCTCCCGTTGCGTTGCGAACCAAACAAAAACAAAAAAAACCCATTGAAAGGACTTCAAAAGGGTTTCCCAAGCACTACTGCCGTAGTAAATCGTGTAAAACTATCATCCTCTTGAATTTAAGCAGAAAACGATTGCTCTGTTCAATAGAAAGCTCACGTTACGAACTGCTTAAATCAATTTTATTGTGAAGTTGCACAAACATTCCAACAATAAAATCGGTGCAAAGATAGTTATTTCTATTTAATATAACAAATAGTGCGCAACTGATTTTCAGGATCAACGACAGAGAACAGAGTTCGCAAAACGAACATTCAAGCATTTCTCCTGAAGGTTTTACAGATCAGCGTCATGTCCTCGCGCTCAATAGCAGAAAAAGGACGCGAACCATCATATATTACTGATTGATCAGACAATTATTCAATAATCATTTGTTTCATCCTATTGCCAATAATTCGAATACCCCGTTCAATCTTGTCTTCCGAGGTGTTTGAAAAAGAGAGTCGAATATATCCGTTATCAGCTCCTAACGGATCGAATGTTGAGCCTATCACAAACACAGCGCCATCAGCAATCGTTGCTTTCAGCAATTCTTTTTCGTTCATTCCTTTAGGCAATTTTACCCACAAATAAAAACCACCTTGAGGCCGAACAAACGTTACCTCCTGCGGGAAATGGCGCGTAACGGCATCTACCATGTAATCGCATCGTTGTTTATAAATAGTCCGAACCTTCGTCACATACTCATCTAATTTACCGGACGCTAAAAAGCGATACGCCAGCACCTGTGTGAATGAAGGCGAACAAGCATCGAATGCTTGTTTGCACAACTCTGCTTTTCGATAAAAATCATCACTTAACAACATCCAACCCAAACGTACGCCAGGTCCAAATATTTTAGAAAACGATCCTGTGTAACAAATTTGTTGTTCTTTTTCGGAAAGGCTTTTCAACGGTGTATGCAATGAGGCGCCGTCGTTGTTGAAAAACAAATCACCATAAGCATCATCTTCCAGAATTGGAATGGATGTGCAATTCATCACTTCCAAAAGTTGTCGACGACGCTCCAGACTATAGGAAATGCCTGCAGGATTGTGAAAGGTTGGCATCACATAGAGTAATTTCGGGTTTAACGCCAATGCCAACTTTAATTGATCAATATCAATGCCTTCACCATCCAACGAAATTCCATGAACATCGGCCAAATAAGAATTAAATACCGATAAAGCACCGATAAATGAAGGATTCTCAGTTAAAACAACGTCATGAGGATTGACAAATAATTTTGCGAAAATATTGATCCCTTGCAACGAACCGGTTGTAATGATAAGGTGATTGCTTTCAACAGGTAATCCTTTGCGTTTCAGCCATTGTTCAAGCTCTTTCAATAATGGAGGGTATCCTATTGTTGGCGCATATTGCAATGCCGCTTGTTGCTCCTCAACCGACAACCCAGCAACAATTTCCTGAACTTCTTTCAACGGGAATAATTCATTATCGGGCATACCACCAGCAAAAGAGATCATGTCAGGGTGAGTAGCCAAATTCATTAAATCACGAATGGCGGAAGAACGCAATCCTTTAACAGCTTCTGAGAATGAATACATAATAGGAAGATTAAGAACATTTATTCATCAACACCCCAATCGTTGAACAATACATTTATCCACAATTTAGGGGGTTAAAGATACATTTTTTGATTCAAATAAAAAACCAAACTAACTATCATTTCTCATGCTGGTAATTTCTAATAAATCTGTCAATTAAACTAAGTATACACCTTCGCATTCATCGAATCGGCCATGTAAAACTACTTTTTCAACATTTTATTAGCGCAAACAACCTTCCATTTCGATAGGTTTTCTGCCTAAAGAAAAGGTAATAAAATTCGAGCAATGAATTCAATACGCGATCAACTCATGACATAGACACAAAAATTTGTTACTCAAAACGTTTGCTCATTCAATGAAAAGCGTTATCTTTGTACCCGCAATTTTAATTTAATTAATTATCAAACCGTATGTTGAACAATTATGAAACCGTTTTCATTTTAACTCCCGTTTTGTCTGATGTACAGATGAAGGAAGCGGTTGAAAAATTCAAAGATCTTTTGGTACAAGAGGGGGCAGAGATCGTGAATGAAGAGTTATGGGGTTTACGCAAATTGGCTTACCCCATCCAAAAGAAGTCGACAGGCTTCTACGCGCTTTTACAATTTAAAGGAGAATCCGCCTTGGTAGAAAAATTAGAAGTGCAATTTCGCCGCGACGAACGGGTGATTCGCTTCTTGACTTTCCACATGGATAAATTTGCGGCAGAATATGCTGAAAAAAGAAAGAGTTTGAAATCGACTAAAAAAGAAGGAAAGGAAAAATAATTATGGCAACAAACACTCCAGAAATCAGATATTTAAATCCACCTACAGTCGATACCAAAAAGAAGAAATATTGTCGTTTCAAAAAGAACGGCATCAAATACATCGACTATAAAGATCCGGAATTCTTGAAAAAGTTTCTTAACGAGCAAGGTAAAATTCTTCCTCGTCGTCTCACCGGTACTTCGTTGAAATATCAACGCAAAGTAGCTCAAGCTGTTAAAAGAGCACGCCATTTGGCATTGCTTCCCTACGTAACCGACATGATGAAATAAAAAGGAGGAAAGAATATGGAAATTATTTTGTTAGAAGATATTGTCAATTTAGGATATAAAGATGACGTCATAAAAGTGAAAGACGGATATGGACGCAACTATCTGATTCCTCAACGAAAAGCTATTTTAGCTACTCCCTCAGCAAAAAAAATGTTAGCCGAAAACCTGCGTCAACGCGCACACAAATTGGCTCGAATCAAAGCTGAAGCTCAAGAATTAGCTGAAAAACTTCAAGGTATTTCACTTACCATTGGCGCTAAAACCAGCTCGACAGGTAAGATTTTCGGTTCGGTCAACAACATCCAGATTGCAGAAGCATTAGAAAAATTAGGATACACCGTAGATCGGAAAGTGATTTTGATCAAAGAAGCTGTCAAAGTAGTTGGTGAATACAAAGCCACTCTGAAGTTGCATAAAGAAGTAAGCGTGGAAATTCCTTTCGAGGTTATTTCCGAATAACTCTTTTTCTCAAAAAAGCCGCTTTCTTAATCGAAAGCGGCTTTTTTGTTTTTCTTTATTGGAACACATGATACAACCAGCATAGGTGCGAATGCTTATTGTATTATTCCTTAGATTTTTGGCCTAAATAACCACCATGATGCCTTTTATTGTATTCATTTCGGGAAAAATTGATGCGACGCATGGTTCCCACCACTAATACATCGCCAATCACTGTCATCATGGTAGTTGAAGTTGTAGGTGTTAACCCAAGTGCACACACTTCTTCCGGATTTCCGGTAGCCAAGACTACATCTGCCAGCGCGGCCAACGTGCTTTCCGGATTTCCAGTGATGACAATAAACGGCAACGTATCATACAGATGATGCGATAATTCCACCAGCTCCAAGATTTCGCGCGTCTTTCCGGAATTAGAGATGAGCAACATCACATCATTGGCTTGCAAAACGCCCAAATCACCATGCTGCGCCTCGCTCGGATGAAGAAAAACAGCCGGAGTTCCGGTAGAACTAAAAGTCGTAGCAATGTTCAACGCTATTTGCCCAGCCTTGCCCATGCCGCTGGTCACCAATTTGCCATGATGTGCATGTACTCTATCTGTAATTAAATCAATTGCTGCATTAAATGATTCATTTACAGGAATATGAAGAACGGCATCCGCTTCTTGTTTTAATAATTGAGAAATTTCTTCTTGTGTCATTGATATGATAAAACTTAAATTTTGCTCTTTCTGATTGCTCCTAAATAGTTATTTATAAGGAATTAATGAAGAGCTGACGGCTCCTTCAATTTAAAAATACGAATCCAATCGATATCGAGATAACCAACTCCTGCTTGTTGTTGGCTCACAATGGAAGCAAACAAGGGGAACAACGGAACAGAAGGAATAATCCCTTTTGCAGCACGAAAGACCTCTTGATCATTCACACGCCAGATCAATTTTTCAGCGCTCCATTCTACACTGAAAATATAAAAATCGTAGGGTGAAATGCCTCGTATCCGTTGATTTTGACTAATATCGTTCATGATATAACCAACGGAAATCATCTTATGATCTACATGGAAAATATTGATTTGAGGTGTTTTACGTTCATTAGCCAAACAGCAAACATGAACAATCTTTCCTCCACGAACACGGAGTTTTACTTGTACTAAACCGGAAGTCATTTTGAAAGCATTGCCTGCATTAATCACATCCGAAGTATAATCAAACGGGTGCATCACAAACCCTTGTTGTTCATCCCAGGCACGAGCTGTTACTGACTCTTGGAGTGTTTCAATGGTTAAGCAACCATCAGCCACCGTGACATTCTTCCCTTCATTATTTGCCTGTTTGCAGGTTGTCAGCGAATAGTGACGAATTAGTTGCGGGTCGGAAAAATAATAGCCGGCCTCCCATTTTATCTTATCCAATTCAGGACCGTTAAATTCATCGTCAAAAACATTATCCCAAGTTTGAAAAAACGAAAACTTCTGAGGGTCTGTCCGTTGATAAAATAGAATATCAGCATGTTTAGCCAATTCGTTGAAGCGTTTTTCTTTTTGATAGGCTTCCGTTTTAACCCAACGATGTGGATCAGACCAAAATGCTTTGAATTGTTTAAACTCAGGTGTTGACACAACTTGCTTCAACCGTTCGTCTTCTTGCAACAAATACGAACCATGAAAACGGGTATAGAGTTTATAATCTTTTGATTTCTCGTACGCTCTGAATCGTCGCAATTGTTCCGATTTTTTAAGCTCAATTTTATTCCCAATCAGTTCATATTCATTCGTTTCCTTAAAGGCCAAAAAGGTAGCTAATTCAGGTGATTTTTGAATCTCAAAATACCGTTTCAGCTTGGAATTGTTCTTTAATTTATTGTATTTGTGCCAATCACGATACTCTTCCGTATCTTTAAACTTTCTGTTGATCAACAATTTCTTGTTGTCCTTAAACGCCGATGACTTTACCTCTTTGCGCAACGTTTTGTACTCACGTAAAAGATCAGATTTTTCGATGGCCATATAGCGTTCGTACGCCTGCTCCAATTGATACATCTCACGTTCAAGCTGCACCGTTCCTTTGAACGTTCCAAAAAGTTTTTTTGCAATTAGGTTCATAATGATGTTATTCAAGAATGAAAGTTAGGAACAAGATCAAATTACTTATTTACAAAGCAATACAACAAAGAAAATCCGCCGAAAACAGCGACACAAAAAACTCTTTTGCAAAACAAAGTTACCATTTATTTTTGTGAGATGATAACTTTTCTTTTTTTCATTCAATCTTATTCTTTTCGTCGAGAGAATCAGTCAGATTTGCTTGTAAATTCATGCGCATTTTCTTGTATGATATTCGCCGTAATGCGCTGTTTTTCAACACTTTTTTATATGTTGCATTCGAGATGGAATACCAATCTGCATGTGTCATTTCCCATACAAAATCTCTTACCGGTTCTGAGAGTCTTGACTTAATCAAGAGATTCTGGTTCCAAGGGCAAACATCTTGGCAGATATCACATCCTGCCACATAACCATGCAGCAAACTCTTTAGTTGGGTAGGAATATCTTCTTTTGATTCAATTGTTTGATACGAAATACAACGAGTAGCGTCAAATTCTCCCGAAGGAGTCAATGCGTGGGTTGGACACGCCGCAACACACAAACCACAATTACCACAATCGCCCTCTAACGGCATATCATACGCCACTTCCAAGTCAACGATTAATTCTCCAATCACGAAAAAAGATCCATGTTCAGGGTGAATAAAACATTTATTGGTACCAATCCACCCTAAACCAGCTTGTTGTGCCCACCGTCGCTCAAACACAGGTGCTGTATCGCAAAAAGCTCTTCCATGAGTTGGCGCAATGGATAAGTTGATATAATCGGCAAGCTCCTGCAATTTTTGTTTTACAACATAATGATAATCGTCGCCATAAGCATATTTTGCCACTTTAGGTGCGCCCTCTGGTTGTTGCTGTCCCCAAAGATACGAATACAAAACCACAATGACAGAACGAGCATTATCAACCAATAAATCAGGGCATTCACGCTGTTCAGCATATCGCTCAAGATACGTCATCGTGCCGTGATTTCCTTTTTGAAGCCATTGCTGCATGAATCGAGCATCTTCTTCCAATGCATGCACAGGAGCGATACCGCAGGCTGAAAACCCCAACGAAATTGCCTTCAATTTAATACGTTGCGCAGCATCATGAAGGTTAAATTCAACCTCCGAATGATTGATCATTTGCTTTCAACGGTTTTTCGCACGTCCTCGTTCGTAGCATTACGCTTCACAAGATTTCCTGATCGATCAATCAAAAAATTAGTAGGTACTTCGGTTACATTATATGAAAGGGCGGCCGATCCATTGCCTTGAACACAAATCCAGGGCAAATTAACAACTGCATTGCGCCATACATTGTCATCTTTGTCTAACGAAACCTGATATATTTCTAATCCCTTGGCGTGAAATTTTGAATAGAGATCGCGCAATGAAAAAATGTAGTCGGATATATTATCAGCTTTATATACAACATAATCCAACAAAACAACCTTTCCTTTCAAGTCAGAAAGTTTATGAATATTTCCATTAATATCACGCAAACTAAGATCGATTATGCCAGACTTGGCATGCTGAACCATCTGACTCAATAACTCCTGATTTCTGGCTTGTCGGTCGGCAACGATAGCTTGCATCACATAATGATACAAACTAATCGAGCGATCACTTTTAGGGTAGAAAGTGTTGTAAGCAGTTGCAACCGCTGCGCAGTAGCGCCGATCGTCCTTATTGTACGGAGTAAAGACAAAATAGCCATTGAGCTGCTGAAATATAGCATAATAGGCGGCTGTTGACAGTGGATTCGTTAAGACAATAGATCGTGCTAACTGTTTATGCTTTTCAATCGCGCTATCCAATTGAACGGTTACTTGTGCCTTATTGGCATCCGTTTCTGTTTTCAACAGGCGAGTCATGGCCTTTTCAAGGGTGAACAATGATTGCCGTAATTCTTTAATTTTCTCTGAATTAGATGAGCCTGTCACTGTATAAACACTATCCATGGTTTTAGCATCAGCATCAATCGAAATATGCTCACACGAATCAATCGCAAAAAAGATGGATGCGTTTTTTAACCTGAGACGATAAAAATCAGGATAAGAAGGGCGAGCTTCTTTGAATGAAAAGGTTCCTTTGGCATTTAAAGTGCACGAATCAAGGGT
This sequence comes from Paludibacter sp., assembly GCA_027364655.1. Taxonomy (GTDB): domain Bacteria; phylum Bacteroidota; class Bacteroidia; order Bacteroidales; family Paludibacteraceae; genus Microbacter. The sequence goes on from DAHXOX010000134.1 coordinate 9,916, forward strand.
AGTTGTTTTCAACAAGCCATCTCGTTCAAGATAAAGTTTTTTCCCTGACGCATTTGAAAGAGTACCAGATACTACAAATTGCTTTTTATTGGTACATGCCGTCAGTGCGAAAATCAAGATGAAAAAGAAAAGGAAGGTATTGGTTTTTTGCATGGTAAACAAAGATTGAGAAGAATCGATACGAGCCGTAAAGGTAAAAAAAAAGTCCGTTACAATAACGGACTTTAGTTTTTTTGCTGGTGCAAAAATTACTTCGTTGCAGGAGCAGCAGCGGCAGCAGCAGCTGAATCAGCAGCAGGAGCAGGAGCAGGAGCAGGAGCAGCTGTAGGAGCAGGAGCAGGAGCAGCTTCTTGAGCAGGTTTAGACTGACATGCAACACATGCGATAGCACCAACGACAGCGAATAACAAAATTACCTTTTTCATTTTCTTTTACCTTTAGAAATTAAACATTATGAATCAGTGGCATTAAAACCGATGCAAAGGTACAACTGATTTCAATACTACGAACAGAAAACCTATAATTTAACATAATTTGATATATAACAAAGCTTCCATGCACGCCAAGAAGACAAAATGTTCATTGTAAGGCATTTGCATACAGATATCTTTTAATACTTTTCTTAGGTGTCTTCTCAAATTCGTTCGGGTAGAGAACAATCTTTGAAATGGTTTCATAAGAAGCCAAATCTTTATTGAGTGTTATACGATTTTGCTCCATAACCATTTGCAACTCTTCGTGGGCAATGTGTGATTCATCCACGCCCTCATAATCAGGATAAACTAATGCAATCAGCTTCCCATCATTCTCAATAACCAGACTTTCCATTACAAAAGGCAGATTATTGAGTTTTGCTTCGATTTCTTCAGGATATATATTTTGCCCATTAGCTCCTAAAATCATGCTTTTACTCCTTCCACGAATATAAATCACCCCATTTGCATCCACAGATCCCAAATCGCCGGTATGAAACCAACCTTCTCCATCGAACACATCATGAGTAGCGGCATCATTTTTATAATACCCCATCATAACGTTTTCACCCCGCACACAAATCTCCCCTACCCTCGTCACAGGATCAGGATTGTCGACGCGAGCCTCCATGCCATCTAAGATTTTGCCACATGAGTTCTCCACATATTCGTAATATGGAGAATAGCTAATCAAAGGTGCACATTCCGTCATACCGTAGCCTACTGTGAAAGGGAACTTGATCTTGAGCAGAAATGATTCCACTTCGGGATTCAAAGGAGCGCCGCCAATTACTATTTGCATAAACTCACCTCCGAAGGCGTTCACTAATTTCTTTTGAATGGTGGCTAAAATGCGTGTATCCAACAATGGGATGCTCAATGCCAAGCGCATAGCCCGCTGATTCAACAAGGGTTGCACCTGTTTTTTATAAATCTTCTCCAACACCAAGGGAACCGATAAGATAATGGTTGGCTTCACCATCGACATAGCTTGCACCAAAATCTTAGGCGACGGAATCTTTCCCAACAAAGTCACATGGCCTCCATTAGCCAATGGAGAAAGCATTTCAAAGGAACAGCCATAGGCATGCGCCAACGGAAGGAAGGAGAGAATACGCGTTTCATTGTGCATCAGTCCAGAACGAATAGCAAATAACACATTACCCGCTAAATTATTAGCGGTCAGCATCACCCCTTTGGTAAACCCGGTTGTTCCTGATGTGTAATTAAGCAGTATCAAGTCTGCATTGGAGACATCGGCAAATTTCACATCAGCGGCTGTGAACCCGCCCGGATAACGTTGTTTGAACTCCTTATCCAACGTTCTCACCATTTTTTGGATTGCTTCGCCATCATGTTGGCAAATGCACCGCGAGTCATTGAGCGAAAAAACAGCACGAACGGCGTCCATTTTTTCTTCTTCCAAATTTTCCCAAATAGTATCACTTACCCAAAGCACGATTGCCTCCGAGTGATTCACGATATGATGCACGTCATTCGGGTTAAAATCCTGTAATATAGGGACAACAACGGCTCCATAGGTTATAGTTGCCATGTAAGCTAAAACCCACTTGGTAGAATTCTTACCCACAAGAGCTACTTTGTCTCCTTTACGCAAGTGCATCTTTTCGTACAACAGATGAATGCGTGCAATCTCTTCTGCCACATCGGCATACCGCATCGTAGTTGAATCACCGTAATCGGATAACGCATTGCGTAACCAATTCTCTTTGAAACTCTTTTCGTATAGTTTGATGAAATTTTGTTCGATCATGCTTATTGATTTGACTACAAAAGTACACATTTATCGCCTAAGTGTGCCATTTTCGTCCAGTTTTAACATGCTAAAGAGGCTATTTGACACTTCGGCCAACTTATTTCATGGGTTATAAAAGTAAACCGGTATTTTTCTCTAATTTTATCCTTGATTTGTACGAAGCGGTTTCGTTCCGTACAATTATACTACTGCATTCACAAACAATGAATTGCAATTTTCTAGTACTATCTGAAAATACAATAAATCACTCTATAGATGGCAAATCAATGGAATTTTCGCACGCTTACACCCGATCAACAAGCCAACAGCGAGCAATTGGCACAAGAGCTTGGCATCAGCAACGTTTTAACAAAACTCTTAGTTCTACGAGGCATAACCACATTTGAAGAGGCGAAACAATTCTTTCGTCCTGACCTGTCTCATTTGCATGATCCATTTTTAATGAATGACATGGATAAGGCCATAGAACGGTTGAATATGGCTTTGGGAAGAAAAGAAAAGATTTTGGTTTATGGCGATTATGATGTGGATGGCACCACAGCCGTGGCATTAGTGTATAAATATTTGCAGCAGTTCACCTCTAACCTCGATTATTATTTGCCCGATCGCTACTCCGAAGGGTACGGCATTTCCTACAAAGGAATCGATTATGCCGCCAATAATGGATTTTCGTTAGTTATTGCCCTCGATTGTGGCATCAAAGCAGTAGAAAAAATAGCGTATGCCAAAAAGTTGAACGTGGATTTCATTATCTGCGACCATCACATGCCCGATGTAGTACTACCTGATGCCATTGCAGTACTCGACCCAAAACGCATTGACTCAACGTATCCGTATCAGCATCTGTCAGGATGCGGTGTGGGCTTCAAGTTGATGCAAGCGTTGGCTATGAACAACCAAATTGATCTTTCTTCAGTCTATCAGCTCATGGATTACGTGGCGGTAAGCATTGCATCAGACATTGTTCCCATCACCGGTGAAAATCGTGTCTTAGCCCACTTCGGATTAAAAAAGCTAAGCACAAATCCCAATTTAGGACTAAAATCCATTATTAATCTTTGCGCACTCAACGACAAGGAAATCAGCATCAGCGACATTGTTTTCAAGATAGGGCCACGCATCAATGCTTCCGGTCGTATTCAATCGGCACGCGAAGCTGTCGATCTGTTAGTTGCACGCGATGAAATCTTTGCAAACGAGAAGTGCGATTGTCTGAATCAATACAACGAAACGCGCAAAGATTTAGACAAGTCCATCACAGAAGAAGCCTCTCAACTTCTCAATAACTTGGAAGGATTCAGCGAGAAAAAATCCATTGTTGTTTACCAACAAGCATGGCACAAAGGCGTCATCGGCATCGTTGCTTCACGACTGACAGAGCTTTTTTACCGTCCATCCATTGTACTAACGCTCTCCAACGGATTAGTCACCGGGTCAGCGCGTTCTGTGCCAGGTTATGACATCTACAAAGCCATCGAAGGGTGCCGCGATTTACTCGAAACTTTTGGCGGGCACATGTATGCTGCGGGGCTATCAATGAAAGAAAGCAATTTAGACGCCTTCAGGCAACGATTTGAGAGTTTTGTGTGCGAAACCATTACCGACGAGCAACTGCAACCTCAATTAGACATTGACGGTGTAATTAATTTCAACGAAATTACGCCGAAGTTTTTCCGTGTCCTCAGACAGTTTAGCCCCTATGGACCGGAAAACATGAAGCCCGTATTTTGTACAAAAAGAGTATTCGACTATGGCACAAGTCGTTTAGTAGGAAAAGAGCAAGAACACATCAAGATGGAATTGGTAGATGCCAGTTCAGAAAATGTGATGAATGGCATTGCTTTTCGGATGGGAGAGTTTAATGACGACCTGAAAGCCATGAATCCTTTAGACATTTGTTACACGTTGGAAGAAAACACGTTTAATGGAAATACCACCATTCAGCTTCTGATAAAAGACATCAAAACCACCAACGAAAGCAAGTAAACAAAGGGTGAAAGCGATGCTATCATCAAATAAAAGTTTCACTTTCGACAATTATGAAGTATCTTTGTCAATAGAAAGTCGCTTCGGACAACTGGAAAACTCAACAGAATTTTAGTCCTGAGAAAAGTTTAGATATTCAATGGCGGGCTGCACCTTCGGGTTGTCGCGAGACACGGCAGATTACAAAGAATACCGACACTCAAACCCTATCAATTAGGAGTTTTCTCTCAATTTGCCGAAGCGGCTTTTTTTATTTGACAAAAAAGCAATACCTTTGCAGCTCAAAATGCGGACGTGGCGTAATTGGTAGCCGCGCCAGACTTAGGATCTGGTACCGAAAGGCGTGTGGGTTCGAGTCCCGTCGTCCGCACTTTATTCCTCTCTCTTTTTTTATCAACAAACAGCTTCCACAAAAACTT
>DAHXOX010000160.1 GCA_027364655.1 Paludibacter sp.
TTTTACACCATTCAAGGGGGCGATCAGGTCTATGTACGCATGAAAGGAGGCCCGAGTAAACGAATGATTAAGAAATCTTCGAAGTTCGAAAAAGTCAGACGCAACATTTCTTTTTTTTGAGGGAAACGACTTAACTTGCAAGTGATTTGGAGATTATTAAAAGATAGGCGACAAGTTAGCGTATTGTTCATTCAAATTTATCATAATATACAGATATACAATGGAAACCAAACGAATTAAATGGGGCATTTTGGGAACAGGACGCATTGCACATACTTTTGCTACGGCGCTTCAAGTAGTAACAAATTCTGAGTTAGCAGCAGTAGGCTCACGTGATATGGAAAAGGCTATTCAATTTGCTTCTGAGTTTCAAATTCCAAAAGCTTATGGCAGCTATGAAGAACTGGTCAGCGATCCTGAGATTGATGTGGTGTATATTGCTACTCCTCACAACCTGCACGAAACAAATACTTTGCTTGCACTCAATCACCATAAACATGTGCTTTGCGAAAAGCCTATGGGCGTTAACCTGCAAGAGTCCATGCGTATGATTGAAAAAGCAAAAACCGAGAATCGATTCCTGATGGAAGCACTATGGAGTCGATTTTTGCCGAACATCATCAAAACAAAAGCGATTGTTGCTTCAGGTGAGATCGGAGAAGTGAAGCTCATGACAGTTTTTTCTCGTTACGATCGAAAAACGGGCCGGAACATCGTCATTTCAATATCGATCTTTGTGGAGGATCCATCTTAGATATTGGCATTTATAACATTTTCCTTTCGTTGTTTTTGCTTGGAAACCCTCAACGATTTACCGCTATTGCAGGATTAAGCGAGCAGGGAGGTGACAACAGTAGTAGCTACACGTTCAAATATGATAATGATGCGCTTTCGGTAATGTATTCCTCTTTTATGGGAGAATCGCCTATTGTGGCTGAAATACATGGTACTAAGGGGAAAGTGACTCTCGAACATCTGTGGTTTTGTCCTGGTAACGTAAAAGTAAATTACTTCGATGGACGCGAAAATATCTTTGAATTTAACGTGAAAAGCAACGGATATGAATATGAAGCGGAAGAAGTTGCCACATGTATCCTTGCAGGAAAAACCCAAAGTGATCTATGGAGCTGGGACAACAGCATGCAACTGATGAGCATGATGGATGCCATTAGAAAAGAGTGTGGCATCGTGTATCCTGCTCACGACAAATAAAAGACATGCTTCTTTGAGTGGATGAATTTGTTTACAAAGAATGTCATTTTGGCAATATTTTTCACAAAAAGACGACGTTTTGGCATTTCTGGTTTTTTGTATGTGTATGGCAAAGAATTTGCATCTAAAAAAGGAATGACAATCTTACACATATACACATGAACTTCAATAATTTCACTATTAAATCGCAGGAGGCGGTGCAAGAAGCCATTGAATTGGCACAAAGCAAAAATCAACAATCAATTGAAACGCCTCATTTACTAAAAGCCATTTTAAAAATTGGTACTGACGTTACCACCTTCTTATTCGGAAAAACGGGCGTAAACACTGCTATCATTGCCTCTGCCGTCGATCAGATGGTGGAATCGCTGCCAAAAGTAACCGGCGGAGAGCCGTACTTGAGCCGTGAAACCAATGCTGTGTTGCAAAAAGCGATCGACTATTCCAATAAAGAAGGCGATCAATACGTTTCGCTCGAATTTATCTTGTTGGCCATGTTGACTGAAAAGAGTCAGGTGGCAACCTTGCTTAAGGATGCTGGCGTGACCGAATCGAGCATCCGTGCGGCGATTGCGGAATTGCGTAAAGGGAATAAAGTAACGGATCCATCGGCTGAAGAGACTTACAACGCATTGAATAAATACGCTATTAACCTGAACGATCGTGCTCGGACAGGAAAACTCGATCCGGTGATTGGCCGCGATGAAGAGATACGACGCGTGTTGCAAATCTTGAGTCGTCGCACAAAAAACAACCCGATTTTAATTGGAGAACCCGGGACAGGGAAAACAGCCATTGCCGAAGGATTGGCTCATCGAATCGTACGTGGCGACGTGCCCGAAAACCTGAAATCGAAGCAGCTTTTTTCGCTCGATATGGGATCTTTGATAGCCGGTGCAAAATACAAAGGGGAGTTTGAAGAGCGCCTAAAATCAGTCATCAACGAAGTCATTCAATCCGATGGTGAAATCATTCTTTTTATTGACGAAATACACACATTGGTTGGCGCTGGGAAAAGCGAAGGAGCCATGGATGCGGCAAATATTCTGAAACCGGCTTTGGCCCGGGGAGAATTACGTGCCATAGGCGCAACAACCTTGAATGAATATCAAAAGTATTTTGAAAAAGACAAAGCATTGGAACGTCGTTTTCAACTTGTGATGGTGAACGAGCCGGATGAAGCAGATGCGATTTCTATTTTACGTGGGTTGAAAGAACGCTACGAAAACCATCACAAAGTGCGTATCAAAGATGAAGCAATTATCGCTGCCGTGGAGTT
>DAHXOX010000164.1 GCA_027364655.1 Paludibacter sp.
ATCCCTATTGCGCATTGGCAAGATAGCTTAAGCAAGTGCATTGCCATTCTCACGTCAGAATAAACTCACTTATTAAACAACATCATAGGCCATGAACGAACAAATAAAACAAATTGCGGATCGGTTGCGTGGGTTGCGTGAAGACTTAGGCATCCATGTTAAAGAGATGGCTGCGTCATGTGATCTATGTGAAAAAGAGTACCTGCAATACGAAAGCGGAGAAAAAGATATTCCCGTCGGATTGTTGCATACCATTGCATCGCGTTACGGAATAGAGATGACTACGTTGCTCTTTGGAGATGAACCACGTATGAATTCTTACTATGTTACGCGAAAAGGACAAGGTGTGACCTTGGAACGGAGCAAAGCATATAAATATGAATCATTGGCAGCAGGATTTTCAAATAGGAAAGGCGATCCATTTATTGTGACGGTAGAACCATCTGATGCGCCATTCCCGACCAATGCACATGCAGGACAAGAATTAAATTACGTGCTCGAAGGAAGCATGGCGATACAAATCAATGGGAAACAACTTATTTTGGAAGAAGGAGACGCCATCTATTTTAATGCAGAACTTATCCATGGCATGCAAGCGCGCAACAATCGTTCTGTAAAATTCTTGGCTGTCATTGTATAATCTGATTCTTTCTCTTTTATAAACTTGATCAATTCATTTTCTATGAGGTTTTTAAAGCATGTTTCAGCTACCTGGTCGCTCTTTATCCAAACCTCACTCGTTGTGGCTTGCATCGTAGCTGCAAACTTGTTGTCACAGCACTTTTTCTTCCGTCTCGACTTGACTTCAGAGAAACGATATTCCATAGCAGATAACACAAAAAAACTGATGAAGTCGTTGAAAGAACCCATTCAAGTAACTGTTTACTTAGATGGCGATCTGAATGCCGGTTTTTTACAACTCAAACAAGCCACCTCAAATCTGTTGGACGAGCTAAAAGCATATTCAAAGCAACCAGTTATCGTTCAATTTATTGATCCAACAAAAGCGTCGTCAACCGATGCACAAAACAGAGCTTATGCTGCTTTAGAAAAAAGTGGGTTGCATGCCACCACTGTTTATGAAAAAGACGGAAACGGCAAATCAGTTGAAAAAGTGATTTTTCCCTGGGCGGAAGTCATCGCGCATCGAGACACAGTACCGGTTAACTTATTGGTCAATATCCCGGGTAATTCGGGGGAAGACAACCTAAACGCATCTACCGAAGAGCTTGAATACCAAATAACAGACGCCATACGTCGGTTAGAAGCAACTACTATTGAAAAAATTGCTTTTTTAGAAGGGAATGGAGAACTTTCGGAAGCTGAAGTGTATGACGCATCCACTGCGTTGAGCCGTTACTTTGAAATTGACAGAGGCACGTTGGGAACAGACCCAACAGCGCTTAATCCCTTCAAAGTGGTTATCATTGCGAAACCGAGAATTCCTTTTACCGAACAAGAGAAATTCATTATTGATCAATATATTATGCATGGCGGTCGTGTATTGTGGTTGGTGGATGGCACCAATATCGATACGCAAAATCTTTCACGCAACGGGCAAGCCACCATTCTTCCTCTCGATGTGAACCTCAGCGATCAGCTTTTTTGTTATGGAGTTCGCATTAACCCTGATATTGTGGAAGATGTACAATGTATCAATATTCCCGTGAATGTGGCAAGCGCCAACGAACAACCCCAATTTAAACCCATGCCTTGGTATTTCTCGCCGTTATTGCTGACTTCGCCTTTTAGTCCTATCACGCACAATCTTGGCGCTGTCAAAGCTAATTTTGCCTCGTCAATCAATTTAGTAGGTGACTCCGTTCATACCAAAGCCGACATTCTTTTAGTAACATCCAACGCATCACACATACTGACACCTCCCGCATTTATCGATTTAAAGCATTTGCCCGATGCACAGGATCAGCGCTATTTTAACATGCAAAATATACCCGTCGCCGTGGCTCTTTCGGGTACATTTACTTCCGATTTTGCCAATCGAATGGTGCCTCAAGGAATCGTTCAAAAAGGGCCAATTGCACAAAGTAGTCAGCCAACACGGATGATCGTGATTGCCAATGGAGATATTATTCGCAATGACGTTCAGGACGAACAAGGGAAACTCCAGGCATTGCCATTAGGATTTGACCGCTATGCAAACAGGCAATACAGCAATCGGGCTTTTATTGTAAATGCTGTGCAATATTTAAGCGATCAGGATGGATGGATGAGCCTCCGTTCGCGACAATTCAAACTTCGGCTACTCAATCATTTGGCCATCACAGAAGGGAAAACGGCTTGGCAATTGATCAATGTATTGACTCCCTTGCTTTTACTCTTTATCTTTGCCTTTCTATACTATCTTATTCGACGGAAACGTTTCGAATAAAATCAATAGATAAATGATCTAACGGAGGCTATTTTATTTTTCGTTCGTGATGTCGAAAAATCAGAAATAGCCTTATCTTTGCAAGCATCTTAAAATGATAAAATAGTATCATGTTTGCTCCAAACATTCTTCAAGAAATTACGCTTCTTTCAGAAAAAGATTGTTTCTATATAGTCGATCGCACGAAAGCAACCTTCACCTATCCACTCCACAAACATGCAGATTGTGAGCTAAATTATGTAGAACATGCTGAAGGAACCCGACGCATTGTTGGTGATTCAATCGAAGTCATCGGTAGCTACGACTTAGTACTCATTTCGGGTGAAGAACTGGAACACGTGTGGGAAAATTATCAGTGCACCTCGAACGAAATACACGAAATCACGATTCACTTTTCGTCTAATTTGTTACCTCCGGGGCTACTCGATAAAAACCAGTTCAAAAGCATTAAAAAAATGCTTGAACTTGCTCAAAAAGGGCTTGTTTTTCCACTAAACACCATTCTTTCCGTTCGATCACTTCTCACGTCACTCTCGCACGAAAAGCAGAGTTTTTATGCCGTAATCAATTTTTTATCATTACTTTATGAGTTATCATTGAGTAATGATATACGAACACTTTCGAGCAGTTCCTTTGCTCGTTCGCAATCCACCTTTGAAAGTCGTCGCGTTCAAAAAGTACACGATTATTTAGTTCATCACTACACCGAAGAGCTACGACTCTCCCAATTGGCTAACACCGTAAACATGACAGAAACTTCCTTTAGTCGTTTTTTCAAACAACACACAGGAAAAAGCGTCACTGACTACTTGTTAGACATCCGGATTGGAAATGCTATCCGGCTCTTAGTAGATTCTTCGCAAACCATTGCTGAAATTTGTTTCAGCAGCGGTTTTAATAACCTCTCCAATTTTAACCGCATTTTCCGTAAACGCAAAGGGTGTTCTCCTAAAGAATTTAGAGATAACTACCACAGAAAGAAAATATTAGTCTGATTTCCATTTTCTATCTCCGTTAAAAATCAGGGTGCAATTAACAAATCGCAAAAAAGTACCATCCTTTGCTAAAATTGTACTTGAAAAAGGCGTCAAAGTCATATACCTTTGCGAGGTTGAACTTTGTGCTGCATGCCACATTAGTACAATTTGTAGATATTATGAACTAACATTGCAACAACCTAATGTTGTGTATGTACTTTAAATGTCGACTAACAAGCGAAAAGAACGTTAACCAATTTATTACGCATCAAAGTCGAATAAAAAAAGAGAAAACTCATTACCATGTTAAACTTTAATTATTTAAGGCTATGAGATAACACAAACCACTGCTTTCACACCACACGAATTCGATCAACACTCCTGCAAAAACTCAACACCAACCTTTCGTAATCAATCAACCATTGTGTTGCACGCTACGAAAAGTTATTTGAGAACGATCCCCGCATCAGGTTATATTTAATTGCACAAAATGCATCCTGATGTATTGAAAAAATCGAAATTTTCGACAGTAATTATGCAAATGATTAAATAGCGCTATAAGGCGAATCCTTCCATGTCATTATAAACAACAACAAATGGATTTCATTAAATAGCGCTAACAAACAGCTAATTGCATTCTTAATTATTCAACCATCGCCTGACAGAAACAGGTGAAGTATTCATTTAAACATGAACAAATTTATGAAAAGAACCATGAATGGTGGGAGAGGCACAACAATCCCTCTACCCAAACAAATGAAGCGAACCCTCATGCTACTGTTTTTAGTAACATTTGGAGCCGGAATGGGTGTTTATGCCACAACATCCGGCACGTCGGCAGCTCAAGCAGCTCAAAATCAGAATGAAAAAACAGTGACCGGAAAAGTAGTCGACAACTCAGGGAATGGGCTCCCTGGTGTAACTGTTGTTGTGAAAGGAACATCTATCGGAACAATTACTGATGGAAACGGCGCTTTCACCATTCGCCGCGTCCCGGCTGATGCTACTTTACAATTCTCTTTTGTCGGAATGAAAAGTCAAGACATCAGCGTTCGGAATCGTACATCCGTAAATGTCACTATGGAAGATGAAGCCATTGGCTTGAACGAAGTCGTTGCCATCGGGTATGGAACCATGCAAAAGAAAGTAATGACGGGTGCCACCGTTCAAGTGAGTGGTAATGATATCCAAAAGCTGAATACTGTTTCACCGTTGGGTGCACTTCAAGGAAGTACACCTGGCGTTCAGCTTACCAAAACGGATGGACAACCCGGCGATAGTTATAAGATCAATATTCGTGGGATGGGAACCATTGGAAATTCAACGCCACTGTATGTAGTGGATGGAGTGGTTGTGGGAAGTATTGATAACTTATCACCATCCGATATTAAAAGTGTGGATGTGTTGAAAGATGCAACGGCTGCCATTTATGGATCTCGTGCTGCTAATGGGGTTGTATTGATTACGACGAAACAAGGAAGAATTGATGAAAAGCCCACCGTTACGTACGATGGATATTATGGATGGCAAAATGTGTATAAAACTTCCAATACATTGAATGCCCAACAATATTTGGCCGTTGTCAACGAAGGGATGGTTAATAGTGGGCAATTACCGTACAATATCAATACGTTGGCAACCAGCTTGAATGGGAATGATTATGGAGCAAAAGTTCCCCTTGTTCCCAATGCAGCGGCTATTTTGGCAGGCACCGATAAAGGGACCAATTGGATGCAAGCCATTACTAACTCGAATGCTCCGGTACAAAGTCATACCTTAAACATAACAGGTGGGAGTGCAAGATCTACTTATTCGTTAGGACTTGGTTTTATGTCGCAAGATGGGATATTGGGAAAACCGGTAGCTTCTCATTATGATCGTTATAATTTTCGGATTAACAGCGATCACAATATAATTACGAATGCAAATAGAACTATTTGGAAAATAGGTGAAAACATCAATTATTCCTATAATGAAAAAAGCGGGATTGCCGTTAGTAACGGATATTGGAATGATGTTTTCGATATGGAGACAACTACTCCACTTTTACCCATTTATGGTGCACAAGGGTTGTATAGTTATAGAATCCCTTGGGATCAATTACAAAATAACCCCATTGCACAAATGGTTAATATACGGGGATTAAATGATTCGAGAAACCATAATCTGATGGCCAGTTTCTACACCACCGTTTCTCCTATTAAGAATCTTGATATTACATCGCGTTTTAGTGCCAATGTTTATGCAGGTAGTTATCGTGCTTTTCAACCAACGTACAATCTGGGATCTGTATCAACACCAACCACAGCGGTTGGAGCCTCTGTCAATAACACCTCTCAAAGCATGTATGCAGGATTAAATTGGATTTGGGATAACACAGCCACCTATAGTTTTAAGATAAATCAAGAGCATAATTTTTCTGTCTTGTTAGGAGAATCGGCTGAACGAGATGGGTTGGGTGAATCGATGAACGCATCGAATCAAAACAACATCTTCAATAGTTTTGAATATGCCTATTTAACCAATACTCCCACTATTTCGTCAACAGGGGGTACCGTAGTTGGCGGTTCTTCTTGGGGTGGCGGCGGAATTCTTTCCTACTTTGGTCGCTTTAGCTATGATTTCAAAGGAACCTATCTGTTTTCAGCCGTTGTACGGGATGATGGTTCATCTAATTTTGCAGCAGGACACCGCTGGGGGACATTCCCTGCTTTCTCTGCCGGTTGGATTATTACCAATGAATCATTTATGAAAAATACCCAATCTTGGTTGGATTTCTTGAAATTGCGTGCAAGTTGGGGTAAAAATGGAAATCAATCCATTCCCAATTTCCAATATTTGGCAACTGTAGCAACAGGTGGAAATGGAGCAGGTAATTATTATACGTTTGGTGATAAGACAGCTCAAAGTGCAGGAGCTTATCCTAATATTCTGCCTAACCCTAATGTAACGTGGGAAACTTCCACCCAAACTGATATAGGATTGGATGCAAATATATTCAATAGCCGATTAACCTTGAATTTTGATTGGTATAATAAAGCTACTGATGGGTGGTTGGTGCAAGTCCCTGTACCAGCTGTAGCAGGAACTAACGCTCCATTTGTTAATGGAGGAAATATTCTCAACAGAGGATACGAAGTGAATGTTGGGTGGAAAGATCATATTGGAAAATTCCATTATAGCATAAGCGGGAATATGGCTTTTAATCATAATGAAGTAACCAAAATTCAAGGCGGAGGGGCTATATATGGAGCTAATGATCAAAATTTCTATGGGAGTAACAGTCAATGGTATATTGCGCAAGCAGGGATGCCGGCAGGCGCTTTCTATGGATACAAGACCAATGGCATTTTTCAAACGCAAGCTGATGTTCAGGCCTATAAAAACAAAAGCGGCGCTATGATTATGCCTAATGCAGTACCTGGGGATATTCGTTTTGTGGATGTAAATGGGGATGGTAAAATTGATGCTAGTGATCGCACCAATATTGGGAATCCACATGCACCTTATACATACGGAACAACGATTAGTCTTGAATATGAAGGTTTTGACTTTTCCTTATTAGGATCAGGCGTTGCTGGAAACAAAATTATTCAAGCTACGGATTGGAACGCATTAAATATTCCTCTTGCCAATTATACCACCGGTATATTAAATCGTTGGCATGGAGCGGGCACTTCCAATACCATGCCACGTATTTCGTTGAATGGGAATATCAATAACATTAATCTGTCAGATATGTGGTTGCAATCAGGTGATTACTTCCGCATCGCTAACATCACCTTAGGGTACGATTTTAAGCATATTTGGAAAACAATGCCGCTTCAACAAGCCCGATTGTATGCAACGATACAAAATGCTTACACCTTTACCAAATACAGAGGGATGGATCCTGAAGTAGGTTATGCTCCTGATGCTTGGTCTCAAGGAATTGATATTGGTTATTATCCATCCCCAAGAACGGTCATGATTGGGGTAGATATTAAATTCTAATCTGTAAAACATTATTCATATGAAAAAAATAGCAATATATTTATCTGTTACCCTAGCATTCACATTGTTAGGATGCTCTCAAAGTTTTCTGGATACAAAAGATTTGACGGCCAAAACGACTGCCAACTTTTATCAAACTCCTTCCGATGCGTCTCAAGCTTTAACGGCCATCTATTCATCTTATATTTCGGCTATAAATCCTAATAACGGAGGCTCTATTTTCTTACTTTCCGAACAAATGTCAGATGAATGTTTCAGCGGGGGCGGACAGCATGATAATCAGGGAGCCATGGATCAATGGCAAGAATCAATAAATGATCAATATGGGAGTACTTGGGCTAATTATTACCAAGGCATTTTCAGAGCTAACAATTTGATTCAATACATCGGCCAAGTTTCCGGCTGGTCAAGTGAAGCTCAAAAGAATCAAATTGCGGGTGAAGCTCGTTTTATGAGAGCCATGAATTATTTTGATCTAATGAGAATGTTTGGAGGTCCGGTTGGTGGTAAAATGATGGGCGTTCCTCTGATTACTGATCCAGCTTATCCTACCTCTAAACGAGCTTCTGTTGATAGCGTGTATGCTCAAATTGCTTCTGATTTGAAGTTTGCCATTGACAGTATGCCAAACGCAGCTTATAATTCGCTTGATCCGGGACATGCTACCAAATGGTCTGCCGAGGCTTTAATGGCACGCGTCTTTTTGTTTTACAACGGTCAAGCTTATGGTAGAACCTATTCATCTGCTTCGGCTACTATGCCATTAGTTGGCGGTGGTAAAATTACGAATGCAGAAGTAGTAGGTTGGGTGGACGATTGTATCGCAAACAGTGGATACGCCACTGTCCCTGTTTTCGGTGATTTATGGCCCTATTCGTATAAAAGTGCTAACAATACCTATCCTTATGCTATTAACAACAACTTGGCATGGGTAGGAGATGATGGATCGAATGGCGGGAATAATCATGAAGCGGTTTTCCAAATTGTCTATTCTACGTTCGGAGGCTGGAATAATAACCAAAGCAACTCATATTGTAACGGCATTGACCTCTACCAGGGATGGAGACTCCAAGGTACCTTACCTTTCGGTTACGGTTGGGGTTGGTGTACAGTAAGTCCGACAGTCTTCAACTCAACAAACTGGTTTTTGCCGGGTGATTCACGGAAAGTTGGCTCTGTTTGTGATGTTACCGATCCGAATGAAGGAATCACACCTGCCTATTCGTGGGGAGGCGACTTGTGGGAAGAAACCGGCTATTGGCAAAAGAAATATGTTCCTATCAATGTGAAGGCTCCTCCAAGCGCAGGTGCTTCAGGAAATATCTGGAACTATAGCCATGAAATTTATCCCACATTGACGTATCAAACACAAACAGACAATACTCAAAATTTAATTCTTATCCGGTTCTCAGATGTGCTGCTGATGGGCGCTGAACTTGGAAGCACGCATGCTCTGGCTTACATAAATGCCGTACATGCACATTCAGGATTACCTGCTTTGACATCCGTTTCATTAGCAAATATACAACAAGAACGGAAAGCAGAATTGGCTTTTGAAGGGGTACGTTACTGGGATGAACTTCGTTGGGGAACAATGGCAACAGATCTGCACGCTGAAAACGGCGTTACCATTTGGAATGCAGGAATTAAAACAACGTATACTCCAAATGTTACTAGATTCAACGAAACCAAAGGATTTTTGCCTATTCCTGAGACACAAATTTCTCTTTCTAATGGGGTTCTTCAACAAAATGATGGTTGGAATACTGCAGATGGAGATAAAACCTATCAAGGAAACTAAACGAACAATGAGGGAAGATATTCTGTTTTGGATATCTTTCCTCTATATACTAACTATTAAATAGATACAACAATGAAATACAATAAAATATGGTATGGTCTGGTAGCTTTTATGCTGCTTTTGCTTGCATCATGTAATCCTATTCAAAGCAATGATGGGGCACTCGGAGCACTTGTTGCAGCCTCACAATTCAAATTAGATGTTCATGCCACAACTACAGGAGGGAATCAGATTGTAATGATCAACAATACCCCAAAAGTAGCCGGCATGTGGGTCTCAGGGATTGGAACATCCAATAAACAAAATGATACGATATTACTTCCGTTCCTTGGAAATAACACCATCTATTTTTATGGAACAACTGCCGGTGGTATCGTTAAAGATTCTGTGACTATTACAATTTCTACTATTGATCATGCTCTCTCACCAACTTGGACTAATTTAGCAGGATCAGGCACAAAAACATGGGTTTGGGCTACCGATATTCCTGCTAACTGGGCTCCAGGCGTTGCAGCAGGAATGTGTTATGGGAATGGCGGCTATTTGGCAAGCAATGCTGCTGCTTGGTGGACAAACGGATTATCGGCTTTGCAAGGTTGGGGAGTGGCTAACGATCAGATGACATTTGATTTGAATGGTGGAGCAAACTTCACATTAGTTACGGGGAACACTCAAATCTTATCCGGGACTACTCCAAAAGGATTACCGGCAGGAACGTATCATGGATCCTTTAAGTTTGATATGTCTCAAATGTTGACTACCGTAAATGCTCCATCTGCTACTGGCGGCAATAATTGGTCAATTGGCACTTTAACATTAGCTGGAGCGACCATTAGTCTCGGGTATCAGCCTAACTTTAATGCAACTCTAATTTATACGTATGACATTCTTTATCTTGACAATAATGTTATGATTTTAGGTGCACCTGAGCCTGGTGCCGGAGGTTGGGGTGTCGCTTGGTTCTGGATATTCAAACGTCAGGGATATACATTCTAACAAGAATAGTTCGTTTCTTCATAGTTAATTAGTGTAGTAGCAATTGGGATCCGTAAGAATGAATGGAAACATTCGCACTTACGGATTCTATTGCTTATATTCATTCCTTCTATTTAATTGAACTACTTACCATTCGTCTTTATAATTTCGAATATCCCTTTTTCGATTAAAGCCAAAAATCATGGAAGAGCGTAAAGACATTCGTTTTTTCATATAAATTTGTTTTATTTTTTACACTATGGACATATGGAACTCGCTTAATACATGCATCATTCGTGGCGAATTTACGTTGCCCTGCTTGACGGATAAAATCCAAATATCGCTTTGGCCAAAGAGTCTGGGAGAAAAGCAAACCATGTATATCAACGGACATTTAATTGCCGATGGAATAAAACGAGACGATCCTGTAAAACAATATCAACTTGATCATTCGATCCTGCATAAAGGGGAAAATAGCTATGTCGTTGTTGCAACTCCGTTTATAAAAAGATATCAGTACGACAATCTCAACACCGATCCGTGTATTATTCAGGTTCGCACGCCTGCTTCAACGTGGAAACGAAAAGTTTTTAATGGATTAGCGCAAATAATTGTTCAATCAAGTAAAGAAATAGGTGAGATCGTTCTTACGGCAACATCCAAAGGCTTGTCAGCAGCAGAAATCAGGATACATACTGAGCCTTGCAAGTTGCTGCCGGAAGTACAGTCTGCAATTCAAACGAAATAGTGTATATTTAAACAGAAAAAGAAAAAGGAGTTATTGTTTTAATATAGTTATTTTCAGTGTTTTGTAAATAAAGAAAGTATATTTCAACCCATTAAATAGATATGACAATGAAAAAAGTAGTATTGCTTGTATTTGTCCTTTTGCCTTTGTTAGTAGCCGCCCAAACTCCGTTGCGTTTACCGGCCATTTTGAGTAATCATGCGGTGATGCAGGCTAATTCGAATGAAAAATTGTGGGGATGGGCTACTTGCACTATCCCTGTAAAAATCGTGTGCAACTGGAATCCTACCGACACCATCGCTGTGATGCCCAAAAAGGATTGTTCTTGGGAGACGACCGTAAAAACGCCAAAAGCAGGCGGCCCCTACTCCATTACCTTTATGAATGGAAACCAACATATCACCATCAGTGATCTTTTGATGGGCGAAGTATGGCTTTGTTCCGGGCAATCGAACATGCAGTTTAATTATACTTGGGGCGATCTGGATGCCGGCAATACGTTGCAAACATGCAAAAACGATTCCATTCGTTTCTTTCAGGTAGCATTGGGATTCAACGATTATCCGTCCGCTGATTGCAAAGGTGAATGGACAGTGTGCGATTCGACTTCCATGAAAAACTTCAGTCTGATCGGTTATTTCTTTGGAAAAAATCTATACGATCACCTCAATAAACCTATCGGACTTATCGGATCGTATTGGGGCGGCACTTGCGTTCAGGCATGGACTCCACGACAAGTGTTTCGCGACGCCACGTTACGTCGCATGGCCAATGATATTGCTCCGGTTAGCTGGGCGCCTGTGGCTTCTTCTGTGCTTTATAACGCAATGATTTATCCTATCCGGAATTATACCATTGCAGGAAATATATGGTATCAAGGAGAGTCAAATACAGATCATCCACAATATTACGGATCGCTTTTCAAAGCTATGATCACAAGCTGGCGTAAGGCGTTTCAACAAGAATTCCCGTTTTATTTTGTACAAATTGCTCCTTGGAATGGCTACCCGGGCATTAACGGTGCATTGCTTCGCGAACAACAAGCTACTGCTTTGACCTTACCGAAAACCGGCATGATAACTATTGGAGATTTGGTGAATGACACCACCAACATTCACCCAAAGCTCAAACGTGCGGTTGCCGAACGATTGTCCAATTTAGTATTGAAAGAAAGGTATGAGGGATATTCATTGCAACCGTATCAGCCTCATTTTGCTTCCATGAAAATTGAGAAAAACAAAGCCATCCTAACCATCGCTTCCGTTGGAAAACTTACTGTCAAAGGAAAAACCATTCAAAGTTTTCAAATTGCCGGCCAAGATAAGGTGTTTTATCCCGCAGAAGCAAAAATACAGAAAGATGGCACGATTGTAGTAAGCGCCAAACAAGTGAAACTTCCGGTAGCAGTACGCTATTGCTTTACGAATGCTGGCATGCCTAATTTGTTTGACACAAACGGGTTGCCGCTTGTCCCATTCCGAACCGATCGTTGGTAATCATTTCCTTTATAGAATTATTTATGCGTAAACTTTTGCTTTTCTCCCTGTTGCTTTTCCCGCTGATTGCTTTTGCAGAAGGGAATGATTTTGTAACCGTTCATAACGGACAACTCATGCGCGACGGGAAGCCATACTGCTTCATCGGCGTCAATTATTGGTATGGCCCATTGATTGCAGCTCCTCATGGAGGCGATCGCGACCGTTTGAAACGGGAGCTTGATCTCCTGCAAAAAGATGGCGTAACGAATGTACGTTCAATGGTTGGAGTTGACGGCGTTTCGACTTATGTAGCACAATTACCATTCCCATTGCAAAAAAAGCCAGGCGTTTATGACAATAATAACCTTGCCGGACTTGATTATTTCTTAGCCGAATTAGCCAAACGACACATGACTGCGGTGCTCTTCCTGAATAATAATTGGGAATGGACAGGTGGGTATGCCCAATATCTTGCATGGGCACAGAACATTCCGATGATGTATCCCGAGGTGGCCGGCTGGGATAAATTCGAACAATTTGTTGGTCAGTTTTATAGTAGCCAAGCTTGTACTGAAATATTCAATCAACATTGCAAATTTATTCTCAGTCGCACGAATCAATATACCCATGTCCCCTATCGCAACGATCCAACCATTATGGCTTGGGAGCTTGCCAACGAACCACGACCTGATGGCAAAGCAAATAAGAGAATCTACAAAAACTGGATATACTCTGAAGCAAAATACATCAAATCAATTGATAGCAACCACCTGTTAACTACAGGAACTGAAGGAGAGAAAGGGACGGAGAATGACATCAATCTCTGGAAAGCCATTCACGAAAGTCCTTATATCGACTACGCAACCATTCACATTTGGGCAAAAAACTGGGGATGGATTGACTTTGCTCATTTTGACTCAACTTACACAACAACAGTGGCAAACATGAAGCAATATGTATGTGAACATGCGAAGATTGCCAACGAGATACATAAACCGATGGTGATTGAAGAAATAGGATTCCCGCG
>DAHXOX010000168.1 GCA_027364655.1 Paludibacter sp.
AAACCGGTTACATCACTCTTTTATGCCGGTATTAGATTGGGTTACACATCCTTCAACTATAACATCAATAACCTGATTATAACCGATAATTATTGGAACACAACACAAACAATCTCGAGCAAAAATAATCATACCACGGCAACTTGGGGCGAATTCGTTGCCGGAATTCGTGTTGCCATCATCAAAAACATCACCTTGGGTTGGTCGGCACGATTAAAAACAGGACTTTCCATGAGCAAGAATACATTTTCTCCGTGGTATGTTCCGGGATTTGGCATCGTAAACGGCTCAGGATGGGGTTTTACCTACACCATAGGATATCTGATTCCGTTGAAATAAGTACATAATACAATAGGTGTAAATGAATAAGACATTTAGCTTCATAGGTTTTTATTTTTTCTATGTTGTGGTTTGGATTCTGTCGTGGTTTCCATTTTCCATGCTATATGCCATTTCTGATGTAATCGTTTATCCAATTGTTTATTATATAATTAAATATCGTGTAAAAGTGGTGCGTCGCAACTTGCTTCATTCATTCCCTGAGAAAACAACGAAAGAACTACGAACGCTTGAAATACAATTCTATCATCACTTGTGCGATTACGCTGTGGAATTAATCAAATTAATGCACATTTCGCAAAAGGAGTTAGACAAACGTATGCAACTGCCTAATATCGATCTGTTTTACGATCAATTAGATAAAGGCCGCAATGTTATCCTTGTTATGGGACATTATGCTAATTGGGACTGGCTCAATGTATTACAGCGAAAACTTCATTCAGGTACTACGATGGCTGTTGTGTACCGTCCCTTAAAAGATACCTATTTCGATCGTTTCTTTTTGCGTATTCGTGATCAATTCAATATTTACAATATAAAGAAGAGTAGCACATTACGTGAAATCATTCATCTCAAGCAACAACAAAAACCTTTTATTGTAGCGATGGTTTCCGACCAATCACCGTCTGTCAATAATCTTGATTATTGGACAACTTTTATGCATCAGGATACTGCTGTATTAACCGGTATGTCGCGCATTGCAAAAAAAATGGAATATGCTGTTTACTATATTGATATGCAACAAGTGAAACGTGGATATTATACCAGTACACTTTCTATTCTTGTAGAAGACGCATCCAAATGGACGGAAGAAGCAATTAGTGAAGCTTTTATTCGCCGCGTTGAAGAAACTGTCAAACGCGATCCTACTCTTTACCTTTGGACTCACAAACGCTGGAAGCATAAAAGAACATCAGCCGGAGAAAGACAACAAAAAACGTCATTATCATAATGAAAGTGAGTATTGTCATATTAAACTACAACGGACAGAAACTGTTAGCACAATTTCTGCCATCAGTACTCATGTTTTCATCGCAACCGAATATAGAGATCGTGGTTGCCGACAATGGTTCAACCGACGACTCACTCTCTTTCTTAAAAACACATTATCCTTCCATTCGACTCATCAAGTTGGATAAAAATTATGGATTTGCCGGAGGCTACAATCTTGCTTTGCGTCAGGTAGAAACCGACTATTTCTTGCTGCTAAATTCTGATGTCCAGGTGACAGAAAATTGGCTATCGCCACTTATTGACCTCATGGATAAGTATCCTGAAATTGCTGCCTGTCAACCTAAAATTCTCTCTCTTGCACAACCAACGCAGTTTGAACATGCTGGCGCTTGCGGCGGATTTATTGACAAATATGGATATCCCTTTTGTCGTGGACGCGTTTTCACCACGTTGGAACAAGACAACGGACAATATGACACAGTAACGGATATTTTTTGGGCGAGCGGCGCATGTCTGTTGATTCGGTCCTCTTTATTTTTCGAAATGGGCGGATTCGATGATACATTCTTTGCCCACATGGAGGAGATAGATCTTTGCTGGCGACTGAAAAATAGGGGCTACCGGATTGTTTGTGTGCCACAAAGCACTATTTATCATGTAGGAGGAGGAAGTTTAGATGTGAAAAACGTACGAAAAACGTACCTTAACTTTCGCAATAACTGGTTGATGTTATACAAAAATATGACCGACAAAGAGCTTCGGCCTATTTATTTTTTCCGCTTCTTTTTCGATTATGTGGCAGCACTGCAAATGATGGTAACTTTTCAACGAGGACATGCGTACCATGTGTGGAAAGCCCGTCATGATTTCAAGAAGATGCGTCCACAATATGCTGCACAACGCATTGAAAACCAAGAAAAGAAAACCATTGCAGCTCCTTCAGGCATTCTCAACAAGAGTTTAGTGCTGGCTTACCATCTATTTCGGAAAAAACGATTTGATCAACTGATCGATTTCATTCGGCCTTACACGAACAGCAAAGCATGAAAAGAGCCATTACTTCTGTTTTTTTAATTTATGCTTCAGCGTGTTACGCTCCCAAAACACGCCATCTTCATATCCTTGAATTGTAGCGTCTACATCGGCTAAAGCCAATCTTTTTTGAGCTAAGCAGCCATACTTTTCATTCATCTCGATGCCACAAAAATGACGATGAAGTTTTTTGGCTACAACAGCAGTTGTTCCCGATCCAAGAAATGGGTCAAACACGACATCTCCCTCTTTTGTCCCCGATAAAATTAATTTAGCGATTAATTTCTCAGGTTTCTGCGTAGGATGCTCGGTATTCTCGCGCATCGACCAATAAGGAACTGTAATGTCGTCCCAAAAATTAGAAGGATGGGTAATGCGAAAATTTCCATCTTCGGTTGCCTGCCAATCTTTAGGTTCACCATCCTGACGATAAGGAGCTATCACTTTACGTTTTATCTTGACATCTTCCACGTTAAAGTAATAATGGTTCGGATCTTTCACGCCAAACCAGATATCCTCCATCCCGTTTTTCCAATTTGAAGTAGCACCACGTCCTTTTTCACGC
Source organism: Paludibacter sp. (assembly GCA_027364655.1). Taxonomy (GTDB): domain Bacteria; phylum Bacteroidota; class Bacteroidia; order Bacteroidales; family Paludibacteraceae; genus Microbacter. The sequence continues at coordinate 2,891 of DAHXOX010000168.1, forward strand.
TGCCAGGTGATTCGATTCAATACCGTGACATACTCACTCATCACCATTTGTACGGCTGCCGTCGATTGCCAATCGCAACATACATAGATTGAACCTGTCGGTTTGAGACATGCGACTACAGCGGATAACCAACTATGCAGATAAGTTACATAATCGGTAAAAGAACGTTTTGTGAAGAATTGATCACCAAATTTCTTAGTGAGGTTATAAGGTGGATCAACAATAATCAAATCGGCAAATTCAGCAGGTAGTTTTGGAAGAATCAACAAAGAATCGCCACACACAATTTGATCCATGATTTGAGGCAACGCAACCTGATCTTCATAAATATAGACCAATTGATTCTTTAACAAAGGAAATTCTTCGTCTGTTATAACAATGGATCGATTTCGTGGAGCGGGATTTGATGCCATAAAGGAAGAATCGACTGAATAAAATTGATAGAAGACTCAACCTATTTATTTGATAAAAATCTCCAGCAATTCAGCTTGAGGTGTCGGGTGCAATGTCACTTCAAAAAGCAAAGCCGGCAACAACACCGTTTCGCCTTTCGTCACGGTAGTACGGCCTCCGGAATATTCAATTTCAAATGACCCTTGTGTACAAAGATAGATCACAAACGAATCCAACAAATAATAATCACGAGATAACGAAGAAGTAAGCTTCACAAGATTCGTGGTAAAATATTGACATGAAGCCAACTCGCACGAAACATCAGGCAAAGCGACAGGATGTTTTTTGGCATCCGTTACGTGTTGAAAATGAATGGCACCCAATGCCAAATCAGTATGCAATTCGCGCGGATTACCTTTATCATCGGTTCGGTTATAATCGAAAAGACGATAGGTAATATCAGATGTTTGCTGAATCTCGGCAATTAAACAACCTTTCCCAATGGCATGTACGCGTCCGGCAGGAATAAAAAAGACATCTCCTTTCTTAACAGGAAAATGTTGCATGATGGTATCCAACGTTCCATCTTGTAAATGTTTAAGATATAAGTATTCATCCACATTTTCAATAAAACCCGAAATCAATTCAGCTCCCGATTCGCCATCCAACACATACCACATTTCGGTTTTGCCAAAAGAATGATGGCGTTCTTCGGCCAAGGCATCATCAGGATGTACCTGAATGGACAAGTCATCGTTGGCATCGATAAATTTAATAAGCAATGGAAACTTCGTGCCAAACTGATCGAAAATCTTCTTTCCTGCCACTTCATCCATGTAAACCTCAATGATTTCGGATAAACTATTGCCGGCTAAGAACCCGTTTGTTACTATGGATTCATCACCCAAAACGCCTGATAGTTCCCAACTTTCACCAATACGTTCGTCGTCAGAAATAGATTTTCCCAACTCTTTGAGACGTTGGCCACCCCAGATTCGTGACTTAAGGATGGGCTTAAATTTGAAGGGATAAAGCGGAGTAGTCATACATGCAGAATATTAGTGAATAAGTTGTTTCTTGTCAATTAAAAAGGCCAATACCAAGGTTTATGTTTTTTTACCACTTGTTTTGGTGCCGGAGGAGGTGGTGGATATGAAATACGAATAAATTTAAGACTGTCGATCTCAGCCTCTTGCTTTCCTTTAGCTTTAGTGTAATCCAAAAGCGCACCTTCCACAAAATTAACTTTGCGCGTGGTTGACAATGGAAAAGAGAGTGTATATTTTCGCCATTTGCCATCATTTTTGGTATACGACACCAAACTATCGGTGATATTCGGTAAATAATGAACCTTTATCCACATCCGCTGATGAGTGGCACGGTCGGCAGGATTGATTTTCAACAAAAATGTCATCAACAATTTATCGCCTTTTTCCACCAAATTTCCTTCAACACGAAATGCCACTTTGTTACGTGGTTGATTTTTAATCTTCAAAAGACTTTTTGCCGGAAATTGGAAATCGCGGGGCAAGAGCCACAGGTTGATGGTGTCATTTTTAGTGCGCACGATCACCTTATCCTTATATTTCCCTGCATTCAAGTCTTGCTGAAGTTTCTTAAATTTATCAATGACAAGTCCGTAAACTGTTTCATAACGATCGGAATGACGTGCATACCACATGGCAGATGTGTCAAACTCAGCAACGGTAAGATGTTGTTGATGAAGCATGTATTCAAAATTCTTCTTTTTCAGGCTGTCGTTTTGTGGCATGTAACCTTTCGTCATCAGGCAATTATTGGCTAATGTAATATTATAAATTACATCAGCCATTTTAGCTTCAGACATTACGCCATGCGGGTGCTCGCTGCAACTTAACAGCAAGCCTGCCAACCCTAAAAAAAGCATTATTCGCTTCATTCTTGCACTTTTTCTTGAATTTCTTTCTTCTCATTTGCATCAGACAGATAGCGTCGATAGAAAAGGAGAATAATGAAAACTCCTACAGAAACCGAACTATCAGCCAGGTTAAAAATGGGACGAAAAAAGATAAAATCTTGTCCACCCCAAATTGGCATCCAAGTAGGAAAGTTGCCTTGAATCAGTGGAAAATAAAGCATATCGACCACTCGTCCATAAAATAAGGAAGCATAACCACCTCCAGCTGGCAACCATTGTGCAATGCCTGATGCGCTATCGGAAAACAACAATCCATAGAACATACTATCCAACAAATTGCCGATGGCGCCTGCTAAAATCAACGATATGGCTACCACATAACCTGTCGGGTAATTACGCTTTATGATTTTCGTGATGTAATATATCAGAAAGATACTTGCCGCAATACGGAAAAGGCTTAAAAACAATTTGCCGAAAAGTTCCATGCCAAAAGCCATACCATTATTTTCTACAAAATAAAGATGAAACCAAGAAAAGATGGGATGATCGTATCCCAATGGATAATGTAACTTGATGTAAAACTTCAAACATTGATCAGCCACCAGAACGAGAAAAACGGTCAAAATAGATTTTTTTGCTAACGATGACATAATAGAGTATTTAGTTGAAATGAATCGGAATTAGCCGTAGATGATATGCCCTGTTTCGTCCTTAAAATCGTTTTCAAAGCACTTATTATATTGTTCCATAGCACGCAAACTCATACCCATACTCGAAAATCCACCATCATGAAACAAGTTTTGCATGGTCACTTTGCGTGTCAAATCCGAAAACATCACCATACAATAGTTGGCACACTCATCTGCCGTAGCATTTCCTAATGGTGACATGCGATTCGAGAAGTCGAACAATCCGTCAAACCCTTTAATCCCGCTGCCGGCGGTGGTCATGGTTGGTGACTGCGAAATAGTATTGACACGTACATTCTTTTCGCGACCATAAATATACCCGAAACTTCGGGCAATCGACTCCAGCATCGCTTTGGCATCGGCCATGTCGTTGTATCCGAAAAGCGTGCGTTGTGCTGCCACATACGAAAGAGCAATCACAGATCCTCCTTCGCTTATGGCATCTAATTTCTTTGCTGCCTGAAGCATCTTGTGGAATGAAATGGCCGAAATATCAAGGGTACTATTCAATAAATTATAATCCAAATCATCATACGCACGTTTCTTTCTTACGTTCGGCGACATGCCGATAGAATGTAATACAAAATCAATTTTTCCACCTAATATTTCTTGCGATTGCGTGAAAACCATCTCTAAGTCATCTACTTTAGTAGCATCGGCAGGAATGATTTCGCAGTTTAATTTTTTCCCCAATTCATTCACGGTTCCCATCCTAACAGCTAAAGCTGTGTTGGATAAGGTAATCATTGCTCCTTCTTCAACAGCTCGTTCGGCCACTTTCCATGCAATAGACATTTCGTTAAGTGCACCAAAAACGATTCCGCGTTTACCCGATAATAAGTTATTTCCCATACTTTTAATTATTAAATCGACATTATATACCTGTTTGACAAGGTTATTCTTCTGTTTCTTGTTTACAACATGCTCTATTTTCGCACTACGCTAACCTTGTCAAATCCGCTGCAAAGTTAGCAAAAAAACGTACCTTTGCAGCAAAATCCTTCACACCAGTATGACTGACAAAATCCTTATCCTCGATTTCGGGTCACAATACACCCAACTTATCGGCCGTCGCATTCGCGAAATGAATGTCTATTGCGAGATTCATCCGTACAATCACTTTCCGGCTATTGACAAAACCGTGAAAGGTGTTGTTCTTTCAGGAAGTCCCTTTTCCGTTCATCAACCTGACGCATTAATTCCTGATTTGAGCACCATCGAAGGTAAAGTACCACTTTTAGGTATTTGCTATGGAGCTCAATACATGTGTTTCAGTCAAAATGGAAAAGTAGAAGCTTCCGAAACTCGCGAATATGGACGCGCCATGCTGAACGTTGGGTTTGCCAATTCTCCTTTGTTTGAAGGAATCAGCGAACGAACACAAGTTTGGATGTCGCATGGAGACACCATCACCATGCTTCCTGATCATTTTGAACGCATCGCATCAACAGATACCGTACAAAATGCTGCTTTCAAGATTAAAGATGAACCAACGTATGGAATTCAGTTTCATCCCGAAGTGTATCACACTTCCGAAGGCTCACAGTTGTTGAAAAACTTTGTTGTGAACATTTGCGGATGCCAACAAAACTGGACGCCTGATTCGTTTATATCGACCACCATTGCTGAACTTCAACAAAAATTAGGCAATGATAAAGTAGTGCTCGGGCTTTCTGGCGGAGTTGATTCTACCGTTGCGGGAGTTTTGTTTCATCGTGCTATCGGAAAAAATCTGACCTGTATTTTTGTCAACAACGGTCTCCTACGCAAAAACGAATTCGAGAATGTGTTGAATCAATATAAAGAAATGCAGCTCAATGTCATTGGCGTTGATGCCTCCGAACATTTTCTGAACGATTTGAAAGGAGTGACCGATCCTGAAAAGAAGCGCAAAATCATTGGACGCGACTTTATTGAAGTATTCAATGCAGAAGCTAAAAAATTAGAAGGGGTAAAATGGTTGGGACAAGGCACCATCTATCCCGATGTCATTGAATCGGTTTCCGTTAATGGTCCTTCTGCTACTATCAAATCGCACCACAACGTGGGCGGACTCCCGAAAGAAATGCATCTGAAAGTAGTTGAACCTCTTCGTTTGTTATTCAAGGACGAAGTACGTCGTGTAGGACTTACCTTAGGTATATCGCCTAAATTATTAGGTCGTCACCCTTTCCCTGGACCCGGATTAGGCGTTCGTATTTTGGGTGAAGTCTCTGCCGAACGTGTACGCATTTTACAGGAAGCCGATGCTATTTTCATCGATTCCATGCAAGAAGCTGGTTTGTACGATTCTATCTGGCAAGCAGGCGCTATTCTGTTACCCGTGAAATCAGTCGGTGTGATGGGCGACGAACGTACGTATGAGAATACCGTTGCATTGAGAGCTGTGCATTCAACAGATGGTATGACAGCAGACTGGGTGCACCTTCCGTATGATTTTTTGGCACAAGTATCCAATGATATCATCAACAAAGTGCGTGGCGTCAATCGGGTAGTCTATGACATTAGTTCTAAACCACCGGCAACGATTGAATGGGAATAAATGAGCTTCATCGATACACATTCGCATATCTACTTACCCGAATTTGATGCCGATCGTTCGGAAGTAATCTTGCGGGCAAAAGCTGCCGGAATCACGCATATCATTCTTCCGAATGTGGATCAATCGACATTAGCCCAGCTCTTATACTTAGAAGAGACCGATCCGGCTTATTTTCATCCTGCAATAGGTATTCATCCTACCAGTGTAAATAATGATTACACAAAAGGATTAGCGTGGGTTAAGGGAGAATTGGATCGCCGTCCCTATTGTGCCATTGGCGAAGTCGGCATCGATTTATATTGGGATACTACTTTCCGCGAAGAACAAATCATTGCCTTTGAGCAACAAGTACAATGGGCCATTGATTACCGGTTGCCAATCATCATCCATCAACGCAATGCTTTTGAAGAAGTGATTGCATCAGTCGAAAAGTTCAACAGCCCCGAGTTGAGAGGCATCTTTCATAGTTTCGGAGGTTCTATGGAAGAAGCACAACGCATTATCTCTTTAGAAAACTTCTATTTGGGAATCAATGGCGTGGTAACATTCAAGAACGCTAAACTATCTACTGTATTGCAGGACATTCCGCTTGACCGGTTAGTGCTCGAAACCGATGCTCCTTATTTAACACCGGTTCCCTATCGCGGCAAACGAAACGAAAGCAGCTACATAATACTCGTTGCCCAGAAACTAAGCGAAATCTACCATATCACGCTTGAAGAAATAGGCAAAGTCACCTCCCGCAACGCTTTGCAACTATTTGGGTTGTAATGCAAAATATCTACATTATAGAGCTCTCTTATAGCGTATCTTGTTAGTAGCATTTAGTAACAAATGGAGCAGATGCAACTACTTTAACTTCGCATCTTCTGGTAACTTCCAAACTCCAACCGACTACTTTTTTCACCTGCATTCTTTGTAATCAACCATTTTTTCTTAACTTTGCAACCCAATTCAAAGGAGAGGTGCTCGAGTGGTTGAAGAGGCACGCCTGGAAAGCGTGTGTACCTCTAAAGGGTACCATGAGTTCGAATCTCATCCTCTCCGCTATAATTCAAACAACCTTGTGAAAAATTCTTTCGCAAGGCTGTTTGAATTTATACAGGGTTATTCAAACCAACATGTTGGCAACAAAAATTTCTCACTTATAAGTTGTTATCGAGTCGCTTCAAAAGGACGTTCATCATCTCCGTCTGCTCTTTTTGCATTTTCACCAGTTCTTGTTGTTGAGTATTGATTAGATGATCCATCTTCTCTTGCAATACTTGAATCTCCAACTCCGACTTTAAGTTGATCATATAGTCTTTCTGTGCGCGTTCCCTGTCTTTCGTTTCTTGTCGGTTTTGACTCATCATAATGACCGGTGCCTGTAGTGCTGCAACACACGATAAGATTAAATTCAACAGGATGAAAGGATAGGGATCGAAACTTTTGTTGGCAAGCCAATAGGCGTTGATGAGAATCCATATCACCAGAAAGCCTAAAAATGAAAGAATGAATGTCCAGCTTCCTCCGAAACTTGCTACATGATCGGCAATCTTTTGACCAAATGTGATAGGTTCTGCGTTTTCTCTTTTCTCTAATTTGTCTGTCAATGTTTTCCGTTTCGTCAATGACGATAGCACCTTTTTCTCTAACTCATTGAGCTTCCCTTTTTCTTTTCCAAGTGAGTGCACGAAATGTTTCTCACGGTAATAATTTAGTTCAGTGACGGATAAAACCTGATCGCGTGTAAATTCCGGATAATCTTTTTGTATCAATTCCAGAATAGATGGACGTAATGTAATTCCCGTGATGCGCTCCATTTCCGGAAATTCTTTCTTGGACAGATCACTGATAAAAGTTGCCATATTGGGTTGAAATGAATGGATTCGTATTTCTTTCGCAACGACAGATCACAATCTGTCCTTACGAACAACCACAAAGATACAAAAGGATTTGATTTGTCCCATGTGTCTTTTTAGTATGTTTTCACTCACGGGATGACTGCGAGTCACCCCGTGATTTTGCCGTGTATCATCTCTCTTCTACAATAGTCAATTCAAATTCTTTCGCTCTTTCTCGGTTTATCAGTTTCCCGTTTCTGCCTCCTGCATAATCCAGATAGGAAGAAAACTCCCAATCTTCGGGTTTATCCACCAATCCTGCTTTCACCGGATTGAGATGAATGTAATTGAAACAAACCTGCGGATACGCCTTTTCCGGCATAAGGACATGAATCAATGTGCCGCTGTTTGTTTTGAAGAAAGATGGAACAATGCCTTCAGGTTTAGTAATACATTCGGCTTTGGTAGGATTCCTGAAAAGCGAACCGCTTTTGTTTTCTTGTTTGTTGATGGCACGTGTAAACGAACGAAGAAGCAAGCCAATAGAATCATTCAAAGTCCTTTTAGTGAGGCCTTCACTGGGAGTGAAGGCCTCACTATTAATGCTATCAGACTTCACCTCAATCTCCACTTCTTTCACATACACCATCAAATGAAAATGATTCGGCATGATGCACCACGCCAATATATCGGCATAAGGTGAAATGTATTTGCCCATCTTCTTCAGAAAAAAGAGATAATTATCCCGCGAAAAGAATACCTTTTGCCGGTTGTTTCCTTGGTTGTAGATGTGATAAAGATGTCCTTGTTCAAAATACATAACGATAAATCTTTAGAGTAAGTTTTCACTCACGGGGTGACTGCGAGTCACCTCGTGAGTCTTCTTCCTATCCTTTTTCCGCCACAAACATACGCTTAATTTTTAACAACGTACGTTTTTTGTGGGCTTATATTTATCCAGAAATAATGGGAATGGTTACTATGTCAGTTTGCATCTTCATTGAAACAGACAAATTCAGGCAAAAAACCATGATATTATAATGGGAGTCAGGATAAATTAAGAAGGAGAAAAGATGAATAGGTAGAAACTCTATCCGCAGTTAGAGCGGTGATTCTGAATCATTATTCATTCAATTTTTAAACTCACATGTTATGAAAAAGCTAAGTTAGTGCTCAATTTTATTCGTTTTACTATCTTATCGAAGATAGCTTTCTATCACAATGTCATTGCAAAAATGAAGGGAAATCCTCTTTAGAAAATTCAGGGATAACTATGACGCCACTCATTCCGTTGCAATGACGTTTTTATTCTGAAAAGCGGTACCCGATGCCCGACTCGGTGATGATAAGGGAAGGCGATGAGGGATCGTCTTCGATCTTTTTACGCAACTGAGCAATAAATACGCGGAGGTATTGCGTTTGTTCCAAATAGCCATAGCCCCATATTTCTTTCAGGATAAAGCTATGAGTCAACACCTTCCCCGCATTTTTTGCCATCAGTGCCAGTAACGAAAATTCGGTGGAAGTGAGTTTTACAATCTCGCCGTTTTTCTTCACCGTGTGGTTGATCAAATCAACCTCAATGTTGCCGAAAACAAGCGTCTGGTGGTTGTTGTCACCCTGAGCCGACAGCCGGAGCGAAGAGCGAACCCGTGCCGAAAGTTCCCCTGTGCGGAACGGTTTGGTCAGGTAATCGTTCGCCCCGTTATCCAGCGCACGGATAATCTCCTCTTCCGAGCTACGAACCGAAAGAATAATAATGGGTGAGGTGTACCACTCGCGCAGTTTGCGTAGGACAGACTGTCCGTCTTCATCGGGTAACCCTAAATCGAGCAGAATCAATTTCGGATTGTGACTGGCAGCTATGTGCAATCCCTCTTTGCCTGTGGCGGCTTCAAGAATCGTATAGTCGTTTGCCTTCAACGTGATCTCCAGCAGCCGTCTTATCGCATGTTCATCGTCAATGACAAGAATGGTTTCGTCCATGTACGTAATTGAATAATTGAGTGATTGATTAACTGAATGATTGATTAATTGAACAAATGAGTCACTGAAAAGTCGCATCAGGCATTACACCTCCGTCATGTTGTATTTTTGTGTTGGTATTTTGATGGTGATCAATGCTCCACCACGCGCGCGGTTTTCGAAGCGAATGGTTCCCTGGTGTGCATCGACAAACCCTTTCACAATGGAAAGTCCGAGTCCGGTACCGCCGGTTGTGCGATTGCCGGCGCGATAAAACTTGTTGCAAAGATACGGAATAGATTCCGGTGGAAATCCTGTTCCCCTGTCCATCACTTGCAACACGAAATTGGGTTCGTCATAATACATTTTTATACGGATGGTGGTTTTCGGTTGAGCATGTTGTGTGGCATTATAGACTAAATTGTGTACCACTTGTTCCATCAGGCCGAAATCGAATTTCACCAAAGGCATATCATCGGGAATAACCACCTCAACATGGAAAGATTCGAGGTTGTCGTGCAAATTTGCAAGTATTTTGTTCGCCAAATCATGCGCATCGTGCCAATCCATAAAGGGTTTGATGTTATCGGATTCCAAACGCGACATATTCAGCAAATTTTCAATCAATTTGTTCAACCGTTCGGAAGCCTCAAAGATGTTTTTTGCAAGCTGTCGTTGCAAAGCGGAATTGGCATCGCTGTGTAACAACGTTTCCGACGATCCCATTAACGTGGATATAGGTGTTCGTAACTCATGCGAAATTGAATTGAAAAGGGTTTGATACAACTTTTCCGATTCGTGTAACACAGAAGCACGATGCGTGACTTCGTTCAGCAACTCGCGTTCCAACGCATTGGTCAACTGCACGCACAAGGTGTCCCAAAACATCTCCATCTCACCGCTGAATTTCTTTTGAGACTTGATAAACAACACACCGGTGTTTAAGCGTTTGCCGTTCAACGGATAGAATGTGAAGTCGGTAGCCGGAAGTGTATTGGTATATTTTCCGGCTTTTTGTATGTGTTTGTAAACCCATGTGGCAATGCTATGTTCCGATGTTTTCAGGGTCAACGCAGGAGAGAGTGGATAAAGGGTCGATTGCAACGTAGTGTCATCTTCGCGAAGAAGAATGGCACTTTCAATCTTGAAATATTTGCGGATAAAAGAGGTTGCCTGTTCGATAACCTCCAAGGCTCCAGATGCTGACGCAAGCACTTTCGACAATTCATACAAAGCGCTCGTTCGTTGTTCGCGGTCTTTGGCCAAACGTTGCTGGCTTCGCACGCGGGCGGTCAACACTCCATTAATAATAGAGACTGAAAAAAAGGTGCCGAACATCATCACGTCTTCAGGTTTAGCAATGTAGAACGTGAGAGGTGGATTGATAAAGAAATAATCCCATAGCAAAGCGCTTAATGTGGCCGACAAAAGAATGGGACCCGTGCTGTAGAAAAGCGCAACGAGCGAAACGGCAAAAAGCAGGATGTAGGAGACTACATGATATTCAATCATGCCTTTGAAAAAAAGACAGATCACCACCACCAGCAAAATGAAAAACGTGGTCATCAGATAACTTTTCGGCCCCGAACGGAATTTAGTCGGTATGATCGATTTTTTCTTCGCCGGTTGGGTTGCATTTTGCGCTCCAACCACATAAATATCAATATCGCCGCTATCGTGGATCAACTTACTAATAAGGCTTCGTTTGAAATAAGAAGAGAAGTTTTCGTTTTGTGATTTTCCCACAATGATATGGGTAATATTTTCGCGTTGAGCCACCTCCAGAATGGCTTTCGGAAGGTCTTCGCCCGAATTGGAAAGATAGTGGGCGCCAAGTTGTTTAGCCAAAGCAATGTTTTTGTTCAATTGCTCCTGATCGGCGGCGGAAAGAGGTTCGGCTTTTTGCACATACACCGCTGTCAACGTTGCATCCATCGTGTATGAAAGACTTTTTGCCCAACGAATAAGCCATGCGGAATTGGGACTTGGCCCGATAGCCACCATCAGCCGGATTCCCGTTTTCCATGGGCCGGGAATACGCCGAGTTTGCATGTATTGCCGCAATTGTTTGTCCACTCTGTCCGCCACCAAGCGTAAAGACATTTCGCGTAGCGCCGTGATATTTCCTTTACGGAAGAAATTACGAACGGCTTCCTGAGATCGATCCGGCGTATAAACTTTTCCTTCGGCAAAACGTTGTAAAAGCTCGTCGGCGGTGATATCTACCAATGAAATTTCGTCAGCGACTTCCAGTACTTCATCCGGCACGGTTTCGCGAATGGTCACCCCTGTTATTTGTGTCACGGTATCAGTCCGGCTTTCAATATGTTGCACATTCAATGTGGTGTAAACATCGATTCCATGATACAATAACTCCTGAACATCCTGATAACGTTTTGTATGACGGCTTCCCGGAGCATTCGTATGGGCAAGTTCATCGATCAAAACAATTTGTGGCTTCCGGGCAATAATAGCATCGATATCCACCTCTTTGAATTGGGTGTCCTTGTATTCAATCAAATAAGGAGGAATCACTTCCAACCCTTCCACCAATCGTTCGGTTTCTGCACGTTTGTGTGTTTCCACGTAACCCACAACAATGTCGGTTGGTTTCTTTTTTTCCAAATGCGCGGCTTGAAGCATGGCATACGTTTTGCCCACACCGGCACACATGCCGAAAAAGATTTTTAGTTTACCCTGTTTGTTTTTCTCCTCTTCTTGTTTGAGAGAAGCCAGCAATTCATCAGGATCGGGGCGATTTTCGTCGTAAGTATTCATGGTTGCTCATTTATTCCCAACAAAACGTTTCAATACACGTTGATACAAAGATAGCATATAATAGTTGTTCTCATTCCGAAAGGGTTTTGACTCCTGAATCTCCTGAAAGAGGTTTTATGAATTTCTTCTATTTTAGCTATTTCCCTTTAGCTGTTGGGATGAAAAATAGCTAAAATAGAATAAATTACATCTTTTCGGAATAGATTTTTATTTCAATAAGTCAAGATCACAATTGAGCGCTAACACGTTAACACGTGGTTCGCCCAACACGCCAAACTGAGCATTCTCCGTATGCTTCACAATGAGTTGCTGTAATAACTGCCGTTGTGCAGCGGAATAACCTCTGACGGAACAAATTCTGTTCATTTGCAGATAAGCGCTCTCAGGCGATATGTGAGGATCAAGGCCACTACCCGATGCAGTTGCCATGTCATTGGGAACCACTGTATTTGCGGGAAGATGATTGAAAGCAATGAAAGCCTGACGACGATTTTCGATCATTATTTTCAACGAATTGCTTGTTGGCCCGAGATTGGAAGCGCTCGACGGTACGGCATTATAATCGCCGGCAGAAGGTCGCGACGAAAAATAGTGCGGATTATTAAAGGTTTGGCCAATGAGTTCCGAACCTCTTGGCTGTCCGTTTATCATAACAATACTTCCGTTTGCCTTATGGGGAAAAACCAGTTGCGCAATGCCTGTGATGGTTAACGGATACACCACTCCTGTGAGGAAAGTGAATGCCAGCAAGATTTTGATGGCGATAAATAATGGCTTTTTCATCTGATTCTATCTATTTTCAATAAGTTTGTATCGATCTTTCCCTTTTTAGCGGGATACTTCTCTTATTCGTGATTTAATTGACTAAGATCTTCTGTTTCTGATCACACTATGTTTTCAACGTGTACTTAATGACGATTGAAAGGTGGCATACACTTCACTGTTTTTTTTGAGCAAAAGAAGCCCGTTTTCAATCGTGTAATTATCAACCGAATTGAATGCATTTAATACCGCATTTTCTACTTTCATCGCGTCAGGACAAAACACATGGGTTACAACAACGCCACCAAATTTTAAGGTATTTTCTGTCACAGCTACATTGCCGATAAACCGGTTGCATCCTGTTGTTCCACTGATCGTCCCGTCGGAAGAAATTTTCAGGGTCGGAATGTTATCCATGCGCGGAGTCAATAGTGTATCTCCACTTTTCACTCTTACTGACACAAGACGCCATTCCGAAGCGGTAAGATTTTCTTTAGGCGATGTGCAGGCAAGTGTCATTAGCATAACACCACCAAGCAATAATGTACTGAAAAGATTAGTTTTCATCTTATTAAATCTTTGATAACTCGTAAACAAATCAATACATCTTCATGTGTTTGTCAGGTAAAGAATAAGTTGCTGCACTTGGGTAATAGCACAATGGAGTGAAAAAGCACCGGATCAATTCGACTTTTTTCTTATTTACCTCTTGGCAGAATCTACATTTTCAACGATGAATAAAAGCAGATTTAACTTCATTAACTTGTATCTTCCTATAACTTCTATACTCCCAATTTCTACCGGCTACTATCTACTGACTCCTTTCAGCACCTTTTTTATACCAGATGCAATACATGCAACAACATATCAATCAGTTTAATGCCGATAAAAGGAACAATCAGACCGCCCAATCCATACACCAACAGGTTTTTTGCCAAAATCTTGTTTGACGATAAAGGACGATACTTGACTCCTTTCAATGCCAACGGAATCAGCATGATGATGACAAGGGCATTGAAAATGACGGCGCTAAGAATGGCACTTTGAGGCGTGGCAAGGTGCATAATGTTGAGCACCGACAAAACTCCGCGACCGTTTGCGCCGACATAAAGCCCTGAAGCAATGGCGGGAATAATGGCAAAATATTTTGATACATCATTAGCAATACTGAAAGTCGTAAGCGCTCCACGTGTCATAAGCAATTGTTTTCCTGTCTCTACCACTTCAATCAGTTTGGTGGGATTGCTATCCAAATCGACCATGTTTCCGGCTTCGCGGGCTGCTTGTGTTCCACTGTTCATGGCAATTCCAATATCTGCTTGTGCTAAAGCCGGTGCATCATTCGTTCCATCGCCAATCATTCCAACCAAATGACCTAATGCTTGTTCATGACGGATACGGGCAAGTTTATCTTCGGGTTTTGCTTCCGCCATAAAGTCGTCAACACCTGCTTCGGCGGCAATAGCAGCTGCCGTTAACGGATTGTCGCCTGTTATCATCACAGTTTTAATACCCATGGCGCGCAATTGAGAAAAACGTTGACGAATGCCTCCTTTCACAATATCCTTGAGAAGAATCACGCCTAATACGCGGTTATTTTCAGCTACTACCAAAGGAGTGGCACCCTGACTTGCAAGCTCCTGTACCTTTTCAATGACATTTTGAGGAAAAAATCCGTCGTTGGTTTGTACAAACTTTCGTATGGCTTCGGAAGCTCCTTTCCGAATGGAACGCATTTTCCCGTCGGGAAGTTTAATATCAACGCCACTCATACGCGATTGAGCGGTAAAAGGCACGAAGGTTATATCATTTTCATGAATTTTTCGCGCTCTGAGTTGAAAACGTTCTTTAGCCAAAATAACGATGGAGCGACCTTCGGGTGTTTCATCCGACAAAGAAGAGAGTTGAGCTGCATCGGCAAGCTCTTCTTTTGTAACCGCATCGGCAGGGATAAACTCAGTTGCCATACGATTGCCCAACGTAATAGTACCTGTTTTGTCAAGCATCAAAACATCGACATCGCCCGCAGCTTCAATGGCTTTTCCGCTCATGGCAATCACGTTTTTTTGTAACAAACGATCCATGCCGCTAATGCCGATAGCGCTTAGTAATCCGCCGATGGTGGTTGGAATCAGACAAACCAGAAGAGCAACAAGGACAGTCATACTCAGCGTTGATGCAGTTCCTGTTATGGATGTGTAATAATTAAAAAGCGGTGGCAGTGTGGCAACTGCTATCAAAAAGATTACCGTTAACCCTAAGAGTAAGTTATTTAATGCAATTTCATTAGGAGTTTTCTTTCTCTTGGCACCTTCCACCAAGGCAATCATCCGATCTAAAAAAGTGTCGCCGGGTTCCGAAGTCACTTTGATCACAATGCGGTCGCTCAGCACCTTTGTACCTCCGGTAACGGCACAACGATCGCCTCCGCTTTCACGAATCACGGGAGCCGACTCTCCGGTAATGGCCGATTCGTCCACACTTGAGATACCTTCAACTACGTCTCCATCGGCAGGAATTACATCTCCTGCTTCGCAAACCACTAAATCACCACGCGTGAGTTCGGTTGCCAAAACCGTCTGTTCTTTGCCATTGATCAAACGTCGCGCTTTGGTTTGAGTGCGGCTTTTCTTTAAAGTCTCGGCTTGTGCTTTACCACGTCCTTCGGCAATGGCTTCGGAGAAATTGGCAAACAAAACAGTGAACCAAAGCCACAGCGTAACCTGGAAATCAAAAGAAGAAAATTGTCCGACCAACAAGCCTTTAATGACGATGCCCGAAGTTAAGGCTGCGCCCAGCGCCACAATAAAGATAATCGGGTTCTTGATCAGTTTTGCCGGGTTTAGTTTCACAAACGAACCTTTCAACGCCGGAACAAGTAGTTTGATGGTAAACAGTTGCGATTGTTTTTTATCTCGAATACTCATAAGAAATTCATTATTAAAAACGTACTATGGACAATAGTATATGTGGTTGGTTTAATGTTCTCGTATCAATAATAGGAATAAATTCCTGCTTCGTCTGATCCTCTTCTTAAAACGTGATTCCTGTGTGCATCAGCATTTGTTCAAGAATCGGCCCTAAAGAGAGTGCAGGGAAAAAAGTCAATCCGCCTACAATGAGAATTACCGCTATCAACAAGATAAGAAACACCCCATTATCGGTATGAAATGTACCTGCCGATACAGGTGTAATCTTTTTCCCTGCCATGCTTCCTGCAATAGCCAACATAGGAATAATGACAGCATAACGACCGACTATCATACATAACGATAACAATACATTATAAAAAGGAGTGTTGGTGCCTAATCCGGCAAAAGCACTTCCGTTGTTACCTGAAGCAGAAGCAAAGGCATACAAAATTTCGGATAATCCATGCGGCCCTTTGTTGGTTAATGCAGAAAGTCCGCTTTGCGTACTGACGGCTAACGCGGTAAAGATGAGGGTGCAAACAGCCGGTGCCAAAACAGCTATCAATGCCATACGAACCTCAAACGATTCGATTTTTTTACCCAGATATTCGGGCGTTCTTCCCACCATAAGCCCTGCAATGAATACCGTCAGAATCACAAAGGCAATCATACCATACAATCCCGATCCGACACCGCCAAAAATGACTTCGCCGAGCATAAGGTTGAACATTGCGACTAAACCAGCAATAGGAGTGAGACTATCATGCATGCAATTAACAGCACCATTGGATACAGCCGTAGTTACTGTTGACCATATCACGCTATTTGTGACGCCGAACCGCACCTCTTTTCCTTCCATCGAACCTGCTATATGGAGTGCGGGGTTGTTGGCATATTCGGCATACAACGAAAACCCTAATCCGACACAAAGTACTATAAACATCGCTCCAAAGATGATCCATCCTTGCTTTTTAGAGCCGATAAACAGGCCGTATGTATAAGTTAATGCAGCAGGAATCAAT
>DAHXOX010000169.1 GCA_027364655.1 Paludibacter sp.
CACAAACAACCTTGACACGAACCAGGTTCATATTTTCACATCGGATAAATTGGTGATGATAGTTGGCACAACTGCCGGCGACTTGATTCAAGTATATTCACCGCTCGGCATTTTATTCAAAGCATACACAGCCACAACGACCCAAGAGTCATTTGCACTTCCTGCCGGCTTATGGATTGTCAGAGTAAACAAAACCATACAGAAAGTTGTTATCCCGTAACATGTTATAATCAAATTAATCATTCATTCATTACCTAAAATTTCATTCTATGCTTAAAGATCACCCCAAAGGACTATTGCCTTTAGCGCTTGCCAATACCGGCGAACGGTTTGGCTTTTACACCATGTTAGCCATCTTTGTTCTCTATTTACAAGCTAAATTTGGTTTCGACAAAGGGACTACCAGCACCATTTATGGTATTTTTATGGGAGCTGTTTATTTCATGCCGCTAATTGGTGGCTATTTGGCTGACAAATGGTTTGGCTACGGGAAAACCATCATGGTTGGCATTATAGTCATGTTTTTCGGATACCTGCTTTTGGCTATCCCGAACAACGACCCACATTTTTCATTGATTGCCATGATAGGGGCATTATCCCTGATTACCATTGGGACAGGTTTATTCAAAGGAAATTTGCAAGTACTTGTGGGAAATTTGTATGACGACCCAAAGTACAGCAGCAAACGGGATGTCGCTTTTAGTATTTTCTACATGTGCATCAACATTGGCGCTTTCTTTGCTCCTTCTATGGCAGAATGGATTACAAACTTCAGTCTCCATCAACACGCCTTGACTTATCAAGCGCAAATACCTGCTTTAGCACATCAATTTCTCTCACATACCATTAGCACAAGCGGGTTACACGATCTCAAGCAAATGGCTGAAACACAAATAACAGGAGCGAGCAACCATTTGGCAGACTTTTCGCAAAATTATATTCAAAGGCTTAGCAACGCCTACAATTATGGCTTTGGCGTTGCTTGTTTGTCCCTTGTTGTATCGATTGCCATTTTTATTGTTTTCAAAAAAACATACCACTACGCCGATTACAATGCCAACAAACCGAACACGGCCAACAATCATATTGAAGAATTGACTCCGAAACAAACAAAAGATCGCATTGTCGCATTGTTGTTAGTGTTTGCCGTTGTTATCTTTTTCTGGATGTCTTTTCAACAAAATGGACTTACCATGACTTTCTTTGCCCGTGATTATACCGTTTCAACCGTTTCAGGATTTACGCGCATCGGATTTTCTCTTGTCAGCCTCACATTATTGATTGTGTTGGTTTATAGCATTTTCAACATCATTCAAACGAAAGAAAAACGGGGCAGGATACTATCTGTGGTCGTTGGGTTGGCAGCACTTACGAGCATCCTATTCGTTTACAAATCGCTTCCTGCCGAAATGCACCTGACTCCTCAAATTTTTCAACAATTCAATCCTTTCTTTATCATTATCCTCACGCCTATTTTTGTGTGGCTCTTTTCCTGGTTAAGCAAACGGAACAAAGAACCATCATCACCTCGCAAGATCAGTATCGGGATGTTAATAGCCGCTGTTGGATTCACTATCTTGGCTATAGGCTCTGTGGGCTTGATGTCGCCTGCACAGTTGCAAACGACAGGTGGAGTCAGTCAAACATTAGTTTCGCCCGATTGGTTAATAGGCACTTACTTGACCTTGACTTTCGCCGAATTATTCCTAAGTCCGATGGGTATTTCGTTCGTTTCGCGTGTGGCACCTCCAAAATACAAAGGACTTATGATGGGCGGCTGGTTTGTAGCCACCGCAGTCGGCAATGCTCTGACGGCTGTCATTGGTAATCTTTGGAGCACCCTGCCTGTATGGTCGGTTTGGAGCATTCTGGTTGCTTGTTGTTTGGTTTCGGCACTCTTTATGTTTAGCATCTTGAGAAAATTAGAATTAGTAACCAAATAATTAATTTACAACGTTATATATCAAGACAAAGAATAAAGAAAGGCTTGCTTCTCCCACAGAAAGTGAGCCTTTCCTTTTTTTAGGAAAAAACTTCATAGATCACAAAATTGAGCACTCGGCTGCCTCACATTCCCAACAAAAAACGTTATCTTTGCCACAACAATAGGGAAAATTATGGACGAAACCAAACTCAACGCTCAAGTAAATCAATACACAGACGACAACATCATTACCCTCGAAGGACTTGAACATGTGCGCCGACGTCCCGGTATGTACATTGGTAAATTAGGTGACGGCACGTATGCCGATGACGGCATTTATGTCTTATTCAAAGAAATTATCGACAATTCCATCGATGAGTTTCGCATGGCAGCCGGCACAACCATTCAGGTCACTTTGCAAAACAACACCATTAGTTTACGCGATTATGGTCGGGGTATTCCGTTAGGAAAAATGGTGGACGCTGTATCCATTCTCAACACAGGGGGAAAATACGATTCAAAAGCATTCAAGAAATCAGTCGGTCTTAACGGTATTGGCACAAAAGCCGTCAATGCATTGTCCTCGTTTTTTGTAGTCGAAAGTTATCGAGAAGGTTCCGTAAAACGCGCCACGTTTTCTGGAGGCAAATTAGTCTCGGAAGAACCATTGAAACCAACAACCGAACCCAACGGCACGCGCGTTGATTTTACCCCTGACGAAACAGTATTCGGCACATACACCTTTCGCGAAGAACATATTGAAACGATGTTGCGCAATGATGCCTATTTAAATACCGGGTTAGCCATCTTCTTCAATTCCAAAAAGTTTTTTGCCAAAAACGGATTGCTCGACTTATTAAACGAGAACATCACAGCAGAAACGCTCTACCCCATCGTTCATCTAAAAGGAGAAGATATTGAAATAGCCTTTACCCACAGCAATCAATACGGAGAAGAATATTATTCGTTTGTGAACGGACAACACACTACACAAGGAGGTACCCATCAAAGCGCTTTTCGAGAAGCGATAGCCCGCACCATCAAAGAGTTCTACAACAAAAATATGGAGCTGTCCGATATTCGTAACGGGTTGGTGGCGGCTGTTGCCATTAGTGTGGAAGAACCTATTTTCGAATCACAGACAAAAATTCGTCTTGGATCAAAAGATATTGGCCCTAATGGCCCTTCGGTCAACAAATTCATTGGCGATTTTATCAAAAAAGAGGTCGATAACTTTCTACACAAGAATCCTGAAACTGCCGATATCCTCTTACACAAAATTCAAGACTCGGAAAAAGAACGCAAAGCCATTGCTGGTGTAACCAAATTAGCACGGGAACGGGCTAAGAAAGTAAGTTTACACAATAAAAAATTGCGTGATTGCCGGTTACATTACAATGACACGAAAGGTACCGATCGCGATACGTCGATGATTTTTATCACCGAAGGAGACTCGGCCAGCGGCTCCATCACAAAAAGCCGCGATGTCAATACCCAAGCGGTGTTTAGCCTCAAAGGAAAACCGCTCAACACATTCGGCCTGACAAAAAAAATTGTATATGAGAACGAAGAGTTCAACCTCTTGCAAGCCGCTCTCAACATTGAAGATGGAGTGGAAGGATTACGCTATAACAAAGTGATTGTTGCCACCGATGCTGACAATGACGGGATGCACATCCGACTGTTATTGCTGACTTTCTTCCTGCAATTTTTTCCCGACTTAGTCAAGAAAGGACATGTTTACATTCTGCAAACCCCACTTTTCAGGGTTCGCAACAAGAAAGAGACCCTTTATTGCTACAGTGATGAAGAAAAGATTGCCGCTATCAATAAGTTAGGGCCAAGTCCTGAAATGACTCGATTCAAAGGGCTTGGAGAAATTTCGCCCGATGAGTTTCGTCACTTCATTGGCAAAGATATGCGCTTGGATCCTGTCACATTGAAAAAAGAAGATTCCGTAGCCACCTTACTCGAATTCTACATGGGCAGCAATACACCCGAACGCCAGGAGTTTATTATCGGAAACTTAGTAGTAGAAGAAGATATGGCGGAATAAACAGATACGTATTGCATTAACCCATTTTGCAGCTATTTATTTACAATTCATTAGTTGTCAAGAATACTGATAATTTAGAAGTTCATTTGGGTACTACAGATTTTTCCATGTTTGATTCTCAACTGATTTGGTAAATATAGATAAAGTATGATATTAGTAAATGTTAACATGGACACTACAGAGCAGATGGCGAAAAGCAATGTTTTTTCAGATACTTACAAAATAAATGACCTTTTTTTCTAAAAAGGGGATTTCTTTATCAATTTGTACTCTCTAAGCTGCAAGATGTATTAAAAATGACATGAAAGCCATACATATCCTTTTTTTGTAATATACCTCTATTAATGATTAGAAAACCATTAATATTACTGTAATATTTTTCTTACAATTGTCACTTACATTCCGACGAGTTATTATGCGGTTATAATCCGTTTCTCCAATCAACATTCTTTATCCATTCAACTACAAATTTGGCATTTTCAAATGGAGTATTCGGAAGAACTCCATGTCCTAAATTAAAAATCCACTTTTGTTCCTTCATGCCAAAAGAGACATATTTTTCCAATGCTTTCCTGATTGTATCTTTGTCTGTTGTAAGGATGCGTGGATCAAGATTTCCCTGAACTCCCATATTAGGTCCAACCATTTCGTTTGCATCTTCAATTGACATTTGCCAATCCACACCTACAAAATCAAAAGTTTCATTCTTAAGAACACGCAACCCCGTTCCTAAACCTTTTGGAAAAAAAATAACTGGAATACCGGTCTTCTGAACAGCATGTAAGATTCGTCTTACATAAGGCAATATCTTCTCATTGTATAAAGCATATGGCAACAAACCGGCATAAGTGTCGAAAAGTTGGAATGCACTTATACCATGCTTTACCTGTTGCAATGCGTATTCGATAGAAAGCTTCGTAATAGACTCCAATAGATAGTCTGTTGTTTCCACATCACGATAAACCATATTCACAGCATCCGGAAATTGATGATTGTAGCTAACTCCCTGCACCATATACATTAAGGTTGTGAGAGGGGCACCACAAAAGCCTATTAAAGGAATATCAGCAGGTATTGATGCCATAGTGGCATCAATAGCATCGTACACATGCCGAAGTTTTTCCGGATTAGCATCAAGCAATGCAGCAGGGTCTCTCACTTCATTCAACGGAGTTTCAAAGCGTGGTCCATGATTAGTAAATTCAAGCTTCATCCCCATCGCTTCTGGTATTACTAAGATGTCAGAGAAAAGAATGGCAGCATCCACGCCAAGCCTATGAACAGGTTGAAGTGTTACCTCTGCGGCTAATTCGGGGTTATACATTAATTCATGAAAACTATATTTTCCCCTCAACAGCTGATATTCGGGAATTATCCTCCCTGCCTGTCGCATAAACCAAACAGGGGGCCTTTCATGATAGATTCCTTTTATTGTATCTGTAAAAACATTACTCATGAGATAGATTTCTATATGGACAATAAATAAACAGAGTGAGATTGAATTGAATTTTATCAATTTATCGTTATCTCAACATTGTTTTCATGGCTGCCAAACTTACCTCTATGCACGTGTCAATATCTTCATAGGAATGAGCATTTGAAATAAACATTGCCTCAAATTGAGATGGTGCCAGATAAATGCCATTATCAAGTGATTCTCTGAAATAGTGTGCGTATTGCTCGATGTCCGATTCCATTGCTTCATCGAAAGAGGTTACCTGCGTCTTTTTGGTAAAGAAGAGAGTGAGTAGCGAACCGACGCGATTCACAATTCCTTTTATTCCTGTTTTATCAAGATTGGCTCTTAATCCGGTCTCTAACCGTGCTGCATTGCTTTCTAATTCTTCATAAAAATAAGGCGTTTCGTTTAGGATTTTCAACATCGCTAACCCAGCTGCCATGGCTAAAGGATTTCCTGAAAGGGTTCCCGCCTGATAAACAGGACCATCGGGAGCAAGCATATCCATGATCTCTCTCTTCCCCCCGTAGGCTCCAACAGGTAATCCACCTCCAATAATCTTACCTAACGTAGTCAAATCGGGAATTACTCCGAAATACTCTTGTGCACCGCCTTTTGCAAGGCGGAATCCGGTAATCACTTCATCAAATATCAGTAAGGAGCCATATCCATCCGCCAATTTTCTGAGGCCTTCAAGAAAACCTTTTTGGGGGGGCACAACGCCCATATTTGCAGCTACCGGTTCAACAATAATAGCAGCTATCTGACTCCCATGTTCTTTAAAAAGCCGTTCTACCGACTGGAGGTTATTGTAGTCTGCCACTAAAGTGTCTTGTGCAGTAGCAGACGTTACTCCCGGGCTATCAGGCAATCCTAATGTGATAGCGCCAGAGCCTGCTTTAATGAGAAAGCTGTCAGCATGACCATGATAATTGCCTTTAAACTTTACGATGCATTCTCTTTTAGTATATCCTCGGGCAAGACGAAGTGCACTCATCGTAGCTTCGGTACCCGAATTCACCATTCTCACTTTTTCAATGGAGGGGACCATTTCTACAATGAGTTCAGCCATCTTGGTTTCAAGAATTGTAGGAGCCCCAAAACTTGTGCCTTTTTGAGCCGTCTCCTGAATGGCTTCTAAAATGGCATTGTTGGCATGTCCAAGGATCAAAGGCCCCCAAGAGGAAACAAAATCAACATATTCGTTCCCGTCAATATCCTTAATAATAGATCCTTTGCCACTCTCAATTACAATAGGATTGATTCCTACGCTTTTAAATGCTCTTACCGGTGAGTTTACTCCTCCAGGTATTACCTTCTTAGCATTGGCAAAGACATCCTGACTGTTTTCATGATTTCTCTTCATCAAATTCCTTTTAATTGTTGTTCCTTTTTTAGAATTTCTGCCATTTGTGGTGCATGGTAAGTAATAATAATATCGGCTCCTGCCCGTTTAATGGAAGTAAGAATTTCTTTAATAACTCGTTCTTCATCAATCCATCCGTTTGATGCTGCTGCTTTCACCATTGCAAATTCTCCACTTACGTTATAGGCGACAATGGGAATATTAAATGTATCTTTCACTCTTCTTATCACATCTAAGTAACTTAATGCCGGTTTCACCATGACAAGATCAGCTCCTTCAATCAAATCCTGTTCAATTTCGCGCAACGCTTCGTTGGAGTTAGCCGGATCCATTTGGTAAGTAGAACGATTGCCGAACTTTGGAGCACTTTCGGCTGCTTCACGGAAAGGTCCATAAAACCCCGAAGCATATTTGGCAGAATAAGCCATAATTGGAGTATTATGGAATCCGTTTTTATCTAATGCCTCTCTGATTTTACCTATTCGACCATCCATCATATCACTTGGCGCGATAATATCAGCGCCTGCTTCAGCAAGTGAAATAGATTGTTTTGCCAATGTTTCAAGTGTCAAATCATTGTCTACATCTCCATTTATGACTGTGCCACAATGTCCATGAGTCGTGTACTCACAATTGCACACATCAACAACGATCAGTATGTCATCTATTTCAGACTTGATAGCTCTGACAGCTTGTTGAACAATGCCATCATGAGCACAAGCTATAAGCCCTGTTTCATCTTTCGATTCAGGAATGCCAAATAATAAAACAGATTTAATGCCTAACGCTACCAGTTTTTTACATTCTTCTACCAATAAATCAACAGATAACTGCGCATTACCCGGCATAGATTTTATTGGATTTCGAACATTCGTACCCGGGCAGACAAATAGCGGCATTATGAGATCATCAATGGATACTACAGTTTCGCGAACCATACTACGAATAATATCTGTTTTTCTCAGTCTTCTAAGTCTTGTTTGTGGAAATGCCATAATCGTAAGTTTTTAAGTGTATCATGATTGAATTTATAATTTCATTTCAGTGTTACATCCTTTTTTGTTTAAAAGAGCATTGGAAAAATAATCATCAATACCTTTGATGAGGCCTGCTTTGCCTGATGGTTTGGCTATAACCAAAGGAGTGATTCCTTTTTTTAGTAATGCTTTTTCAGTCGTTGTGCCAATGCAAGCCGTTTTTAATTCTCTCGGGTTTATTCTCCCTCCAATATGATGTGAAAAACTTTCAACTCCCGAAGGGCTGGTAAAAATAATCATATCATACTTGTTTTCAATAATTCGTTGAACAATATCTTCATCCATGAATTGTACAGAAACGGTTCGATAAACATTAAACCGATCTACATGAACTATTGGCTTTAATTGCTCTTTCAACATATCAGAAGCCAAATTTCCGAGAACCAACAACACGTTCTCTTCAGGATGAAGCAAAAAAAGGAGATCATTCGACAAATCCTCAACACTGTTTTGTAAATTCACCAAATCGGGTTGATACCCCTTTTCTTTAAGTGCTAAAGCCGTTCTTTCTCCAAAGATGGCAGTTTTAAAAGGAAGGGTTGGTGTGTAGAATTGCCATTCGATTTGATTAAATAGCATGTCAACTCCATTTCTACTGGTAAAAACCAACCACTGATAAACATTGTTCTGCATAATATCCCATCTCATTTGTTGAGGAATTGGTATCGGAACAATATCAAGTAAAGGCAATACAATCACCCTTGCTCCCAGCTCATTCAGCGCAGCACCAATTTTGTCGTCTGCTACTTCCGGACGGGTATTTATAATAATTTTCCCTTGTAACATGCTACAAAATCTCAATAGAAAAACTATCTAACATTTTCATCGGCTTGATTTCTGATTTCATCAAGTATTTTCATGGCTCCCTTGTCTTTCATTTGCCGTGAAACTTCTATGGCAATATCATGTGCATCCTTCAGTTTTCCTGTTAAAGTCAGCTTAATGAATCTTTCTCCTTTCAAATCGGTAATAAACCCTGTGAAAGAAAAAGTTTCTCCTTGTATTGCCGAATAACATCCGATTGGAATTTGGCATCCTCCATCCATCGATTTCAGAAAGCTTCTTTCGGCACTAACAACCTTCATGGTTTCCTCATGGTTGATATACTTCAAAACAGATGCTGTTACCGGATCACTAATGCGTGTTTCAATAGCTATCACCCCTTGACTTACTGCCGGAACCATCATCTGACTATCCAGGATTTCCGTTATTCTGTCTTCCATGCCTAAGCGTTGCAAGGCAGTAGCAGCCATAATAATAGCATCGCAATAACCCTTATCCATCTTCTCCAGACGGGTATTTATGTTGCCTCTGATATCGACAATATTGAAATTGGGGTTATACGCTAAAAGTTGTGACTTTCTACGTAAACTGGAAGTGGCAATAACATCGGTTGAACTTAACTGGCACAACAATTTGCCGTTCTTGCTGACCAATGCATCTCTGACCTCTGCTCGTTTTAATACGCCCCCCAGTTGTAGTCCTTCAGGGAATGAAGTTGGAACATCTTTCAAACTATGGACCGCCATATCGATTTCATGATTCAATAAGGCAATTTCCAGCTCTTTCGTAAATAATCCCTTGTCTCCAATTTTCGACAAAGACACATCCAATATTTTATCTCCCTTGGTGTGAATAATCACTATTTGGGTTTGCTTTTCCGGAAAATGTTCGTTAATGGCTATTTGAATCTGCGTGGCTTGGTAGAGAGCCAATGCACTTCCCCGGGTACCTATCCGAACGGCATTACTTTCCATCTTCAGCAGATAATTCAAAAAGTTCATTTACTAATTTCAGATGATCTGTTTTCTTTCCATTATCTGTCAGTTTCTTAAGTTTTTTGATTATCAAACCTGAAAATTTGTCAGATATATGTGCTCCATATTCTTGCATGCCGGCTATATCAATATCCGAATTATTTTTCTGGTAGCTCCTGAACTCCATATCGTGTATCTTACGGAAG
Source organism: Paludibacter sp. (assembly GCA_027364655.1). Classification (GTDB taxonomy): domain Bacteria; phylum Bacteroidota; class Bacteroidia; order Bacteroidales; family Paludibacteraceae; genus Microbacter. Next base: position 9,806 of record DAHXOX010000169.1, read on the forward strand.
TTCTCTTTTATTTGGCGAATGGTAGGTGATAAGCTCAATGATGTCAACCATTCGATGTATTCGTCTGCAAGGATCGATATTATTTCTTCTGCTTTTATAATTTCATCCTTCCTTTTCTGAAAAGTTTCATGAATCACAACTTCCGTATCATCCACATCAAATAAATTTATATTGTCTATTACGCCAACACCCTTCGTAACATTTCTGGGGATAGATAGATCTAAAATGGTCAAGGGTCTAAAATTCCTTCCCTGCATTACCTCGCCAATCATGGCTTCATCAATTAATGGCATTACCGATGCTGTGGCTACCATCACAATGTCACACTTCACCAGATATTCCTTTATTTGGCTGAAAGGCACTGCGGTGGCATTGAATTCATTTGCCACTTCTTCCGCTTTTGCTAATGTTCGGTTGATGATATATAAGTTCTCGCATCCTTTTTCAATTAGACTCAAAACAGACAATCTACCCGTTTGTCCCGCCCCGATGAGAAGAATCGAGTGCTTTTCAATATCATTGTATTGCTGTTTGGCTAAGGTGACCGCCGCCGAACTAATTGAGGCAGACCCCTCGTTAATTTTTGTTTCGGTTCGCACCTTTTTGCCAGCATTGAAAGAGCGATTAAACAATCGTGTCAATACATTTCCTGCACAATGCTCGATTTCGCTTATCATAAAAGCATTCTTCACCTGCCCGATAATCTGATCTTCTCCCAAAACAATCGAATCTAATCCGGCAGCTACCTCAAACAGATGCTTGACCGCACCTATACCTTCATAGCGATATAAATGCTTCTTAACCGAATCATCTAACTGTTTGAAAGCGAATAATTGTTGAAACATCAACTCAAAACCTTGCTGAACGGATATATTTTGAATATGAAAATAAACTTCAACGCGGTTGCAAGTTGACAACACAACTACCCCCGCTACAGATTTTGTTCTATGTAGGTATTGGATCAATTGCCGTATCTGCTCTTCTGTAAAAGAGACTTTTCCTCTCACTTCAACAGGAGCCGATTTATAATTCAAGCCGATTACTCCAATTATTTCTTCCATCATCTATTCAAATCTATTTGTGACGCCCTTGTGACAAGGAAATATATACAACGAATTAATTGATCTGACATTATAATTTGTAACACGTTAATCTTCTATGTATTCTGTCTTGATTCTTGGCTCTTGATTCTTGCGTTCTATATATTCCCATAATTTTTAGGGTATGTACGTTTAGTCAGTTAATCATTCCTAGTAATTTTAGTGCATTCTTACAACTGTCATTGAATGATTTTAATGGCGGTTTATAGTGAATCTGATATGTGTAGAACTCGAATAATACACGTTTTAAGCGTTCTAAAAAAATCTTCATCGTATCATACGGATGCTTGAAAAGGATACACAAAGAAACAGCAAATAGTGAAACTAACCTATCCCCATTAATGGGGATATTGGAACGTCTGCTCAATTATACACTACATAAAATATTTAAAAATATAGATGCGGATTAACCCATCTTTTTCGTACATAAAAGAAGCATTTATGACAACCACAGAAGGAAAAAGGGAAAGGCACTGACTATTATTACAATTGGAATGGCGATTGATTACCTTCTATACATCAAAACGTTAGTTTATAATTATTTATTATTCGCCAAAAGTGAAAGGTGCCTTGATCGTCTGGCAACCAAAATTATTTATAGAAAATGTCCCGGGATAACGCTCTTTCTTTAGTTAAAAAAAGATATGCAAAGAAACATACATCAACAAAACAGTAAGTAATCATGACCTTATATTACTCCCCAATGTTAGGACAATTTCAGCAGCAAGTTAGGATTTTTTTTTGCTGCAAGTTTGGTTTTGTTCGGATAAAACGGGTAATAACTTTTTGGGCCGTCCCATCGAGCCCGAAAAAAGTTATTCTCGTTTTAGGCCGCCTGTTCATATATCTCTTTTGGAGTTTTGTATTCCAGGGATTGGTGCAATCTCTGATCATTGTAAAATCGA
>DAHXOX010000179.1 GCA_027364655.1 Paludibacter sp.
GTACAGGTCGAGGTATTCATTACCTTGTGTGTCGTACGTGCGGCAACCGCGTCCTTTGACTATTTCAACATCAAATAAGGGATAAACATCAAAAGGTTTCATATGAATTTGTTTTGTTTTTTACACTATAGACATATGGAACTCGCTCACTCATTCATCGTCATTGGCGAATTGTTTATACATGCTCGTTTCACACGTGAATAATTTGTTTTAAAGGCCATACAGAACTCGCATGTAAACTATTCTCATGCTTTTGGATATAGGTAAATTACATGATAGTCTCATATAATTGTTAAGCATTGAAATTACTACAATCCAAAAGAAATTTCATCCGAAAGCTCATTGACATCGGCATCTTCATGAGGAAAATGTTCTTTGAGTTTATTACCGGCAGCCAGAATTGCAGCCACCAAAGCTTCCGTATAAAGATTTTGAGAAAATAAAGACAACATCTTGGCAGACTGATCATTCCAAAAAGATTGAGTAACATTTTGATGAATCGCTTCATCGCCAATAATGGCTAATTTGTGGCTCTTCAATGCTACGTAAAATAAGACGCCGTTATGATATTGCGTATTGTGCATTCCCAAAGAATGAAACAATGACAAAGCCCTTTTCATGGGATCGCCTTTGCAATACGATTCAATATGCACCCTGATTTCTCCGGATGTATTTAACTCCGCCTCAACAATGGCATTTTTAATTGCTTCCTGCTGATCATTCGAAAAAAAGTGAGTTACATCCATAGTCGCAATTCGTTTTAGTAAACAGAAAATTAGAACTTAACAATAGGCGCAACCGAGGCAGCTTCCGTTGATTTAAAATACCCTTTCATTTCAAAACTTCCTATGCCAGCAATTAAATTAGCAGGAAAACTGCGAATAGAAGTATTAAATTGCTGAGCTACTTCGTTATACTTACGACGCTCTACGGCAATTCGATTTTCGGTACCTTCAAGTTGAGACTGCAAATCTAAAAAATTCTGGTTAGCCTTCAGATCAGGATAACGCTCCACACTTACCATCAAACGAGACAAAGCGCCTGACAATCCTGATTGTGCCCTATCAAAGGCAGCTATATTATTATCATTCAACTTTGTAGGATCAATAGTAACTTGGGTAGCCTTGGCACGAGCTTCTACAACTTCTGTCAATGTTTTCTCTTCGTGCGTGGCATACCCCTTCACTGTAGCAACCAAATTTGGTATCAAATCAGAACGACGTTGATAGACATTTTCCACATTTGCCCATTGCGATTTTACAGCTTCTTCTTTAGAAACCAAACTATTGTACGTCCCAATTCCCCAAAAAACAAAAAGAGCCAAAATGGCAACTACAACGACTAAAACAACAACTCCCTTTTTCATAAGCGTATTTTTTTTAATTCATAAAGAACACATGAAACTCACAAACCAATAATTTTTATACTTCTGAAAGTAAGTAATTTACATGCTCCTTTCATAATAAAATAATTAGTAGTGGATTACATGAATAGACATAACTCTTTGCTAATAGATTGTAAAACAGAATGGATGGTAAAGATACTGCTTTTTTGTGTACTTTTGCAAGCTCTGATTTTTTCAATCAATTATTTTTCAAGTTACATTTATATCATTCATATTCAATTAAATAAAACAGGAACACAAAGTTCATGAATATTGCAGCATTAGTTTCGGGTGGCGTTGATAGCTCAGTTATGGTTCATCTTCTCAAAGAAGCCGGATATGATCCAACCATTTTTTACATTCAAATCGGGATGGAAGAAAAAGATGGTTTTGTAGATTGTCCATCTGAAGAAGACATTGAAATTACCTCGTTTATAGCAAAAAAATATGGTTGTCGTTTTGAAATTGTTTCTTTGCATGAAGAATATTGGGAAAATGTGGTTAGCTACACCATCGAAGCAGTAAAACGTGGCTTGACTCCCAATCCGGATATGATGTGCAACAAACTGATCAAATTTGGCTCATTTGAACAAAAATGGGGAAAAGAATTTGACAAAATTGCTACCGGACACTATGCTACAACCACAACCGTTAATGAAAAAACATATCTCTCAACGGCAGCTGATCACGTGAAAGATCAAACTTATTTTTTAGGGCAAATTGATTACATGCAAGTTAGCAAATTGATGTTTCCCATCGGACATCTTCTGAAACCTCAAGTGCGCGAAATTGCTTTGAAAGCACAATTGCCAAGCGCCCAACGAAAAGATAGTCAAGGAATTTGTTTTCTCGGAAAAATAAATTACAACGATTTTATTCGCCGTTATTTGGGAGAAAAAGAAGGTCTCATCGTACAATTAGAAACCGGAAAAATAGTTGGCAAACACAAAGGATACTGGTTTCACACCATTGGTCAGCGCAAAGGATTAGGTCTTAGTGGAGGACCTTGGTTTGTTGTTAAAAAAAATTCCTACGAAAATATTTTATATGTTTCTAATGGTTACGATCCTGAAACCCAATATGGAAAAGTAATTAACTTACAAGGATTTCAATATATCACCGAAAATATTTGGGGAGATTTCAACGACGAAAAAGAGATCACTTTCAAAATTCGTCATACACCCGAATTTACCCATGGTAGATTAATTAAAATCAACGATATTTTTCGCATTCATTCTCAAGAGAAAATACAAGGTATCGCTTCCGGACAATTTGGTGTTATTTACGACAAAGAATCGCGTCTTTGCATAGGAAGCGGAATGATTATTGATTGATTTTCTTTTTACTTTCAATTTTTTCAACATACATAATACATGCAACTATCAGATTTTGAAATAATGGCTCCCGTCGGTTCATGGGAATCGCTTACAGCGGCAATACAAGGAGGCGCCAATTCTATCTATTTCGGTATCGAAAATCTCAATATGCGCGCTCGATCATCCAATAATTTTACCATAAACGATTTAACTACAATCGTATCCATTTGTCAAGAAAACGGTATTAAAAGCTACCTGACAATCAACACGGTACTCTACGATGAAGATTTAAATCTCATGCATCAAATTGCCGATAAAGCAAAAGAAACCGGCATTACGGCAATTATCGCATCCGACGTGGCTGCTATGCAATATGCCAATCAAATCGGTCTGGAAGTGCATCTATCTACACAATTGAATATTTCAAACGTTGATGCGCTTCAATTTTATGCTCAATTTGCTGATGTGGTAGTTTTAGCTCGCGAATTGAATTTAGATCAAGTTGCTGAAATACACCGACAAATAGTAACAAAAAATATTACTGGTAAGAAAAATCAACTCATTCGTATTGAAATGTTTGCCCATGGTGCACTATGCATGGCAATTTCGGGAAAGTGTTATTTAAGTCTTCACGAAATGAATTCATCAGCTAATCGAGGCGCTTGCATGCAAGTTTGCAGAAGAAGTTACTCGGTGAAAGATAAAGACTCTGATATCGAATTAGAAGTTGACAATGAATATATCATGTCGCCTAAGGATTTGAAAACCATCCATTTTCTCAATAAGATGATAGATGCTGGCGTACGTGTTTTCAAAATTGAAGGAAGAGCAAGAAGTGCTGAATACGTGCGTACGGTTACTTCATGTTATAAAGAAGCCATCGTGGCTTATCTGGATAATTCTTTTACCGATGAGAAAATTGCAAACTGGGATACACGCCTCAACCAAGTTTTTAATCGTGGATTTTGGAATGGATATTATTTAGGCCAGCGTCTCGGAGAATGGAGCAAAAATTACGGATCAGAAGCTACAAAACGAAAACTATACATTGGCAAAGTTACCAATTATTTTAATCAAATTGGTGTTGCTGAATGTATTGTAGAAACAAACAATGTTTCCATCGGAGACGAATTACTTTTTATAGGTGCTACAACAGGAAGTCATCTTGAAAAAATATCAGAAATTCGTGTTGACTTAGTTTCAACAGAAACAGCTAAAAAAGGAGACTATTTTTCAATCTCAATTTCTGAAAAAGTTCATCGTAACGACAAAATCTATAAATGGGTGGACTCACCAAATATCATTGAAAATAAATGAATTACTTATTATTTGGATGAATCCATTTTAAGGTGTGATGCGACACTCGCTGAATAGGATGATTTAACCATTTATTCAATTTGAAAGTTAGCCAAGCACTTCCTGCTCCAAAAATTGCACCCGTAAGAACATCAGACGGATAATGTACTCCTTCATTCATTCTGCTATATCCCACTGACGTTGCCCAAACAAAAGAAGGTACAACTACATACCATTTAGGACAATACATACTTAACGACATAGCCGTGCTAAAAGCTAAAGATGTGTGTCCGGATGGAAAAGAAGGACTTCCCTCTAATCCACGAGGTTGAAAATAACCCGGGTAAGAAACGTAAGGTCGTGGCCTGTTCACCGCATATTTTGTGGCTAAGGTGAAAAAACTGGATATTACCAACGAAGAACCCATATACCAACCTCCTTCCGTCAACGATTCATTATTGCTTAAATATCCAATACCGAGCAAAACAACAGGCAATCCCACAGCAACATCCGCTGTCGTACTTGATAAGAAAGTTGTGCTTCTATTTAAGAAAGGAGATGAATGTGAATTGATTGCATGAAGCCATCGCGCATCCAAAGTTTGTCCATTCGAAAATTCAACATGAATAAAAAAAAGAAGTATTATAAAAAAACGCGTTTTGTATCTCATAATTTATTTTTTACTAAGTTCCAGCATTCTCCGAATAGGTATTTCAGCTTTTAATCTGACAGATTCTTCAACTTCTACAAAAGGATATTCATGTTTCAAACAAAGATATAGTTTTTTCAATGTATTCAATTTCATAAAATTACAATCATTACACCCACAGGTACTATCAATAGGTGGAGCCGGAATAAACTCTTTACGAGGCGATGCTTTTCTCATTTCATGAATAATGCCACTTTCGGTTGCGACAATAAATTGTGTTGCTTCCGATTCTTTTGAAAAATTCAAAAGAGCTAATGTTGAACCTATGAAATCAGCTACATTTAATACAACTCGTTGACATTCAGGATGTGCTAAAATCAACGACTGCGGATACTTATGTTTTAATTCTACTATTTTTTCCAACGAAAATTGTTCATGTACATGGCAAGCACCATCCCACAAAAGCATATTACGTCCGGTTACACTATTTATGTAATTTCCCAAATTACGGTCAGGTGCAAAAATCAATTTTTGATCTGCAGGAAAACTCTCCACTATTTGGCGTGCATTGCTTGAAGTAACAACGACGTCTGTAAGGGTTTTTACCGCTGCAGTGGTGTTGACATACGAAATTACTTTATGATCAGGATGAGCCTCTACAAATAGCTTAAAATCGTCATAAGGACAACTGTCGGCCAACGAACAGCCGGCATGCAAATCAGGAAGCAATACTTTTTTAGTTGGATTGAGAATTTTGACTGTTTCAGCCATAAAATGGACACCACACATGACAATGATATCAGCTTCTATTTTAGTAGCCTGCTGTGCTAATGCTAAACTATCACCAACAACATCTGCAATATCTTGAATCTCATCTACTTGGTAATAATGTGCTAATATAACAGCATTCTTTTCTTTTTTCAATCGGTTTATTTCCTGAATCAGATCAACCGTGTCGGATACCGGTTCATCAACAAAACCAGTTATGAACCATCTATTTTCTATATTCATATTTTTAAAGTTTTAAACTAATCAATGATTGATGATAATAGCGTGTTGAAAACGTTGATAACTTTTTTTGATAAGGTATTTTCTGATAAGTACGATAGTTTTGAAGAAACAATCAACAACTTTTGAATAATACAACTCACTCATATTTAGTAAATAAGATAGTTATCAACTGACTGTTTATAAAAAACAAAGTTAGCAACAAAATTGTCTTTCTGGCATTGGGTAGAGTTCAAAACCATGTGGATGATGTTGGAACAAAAACTGAAAACTTTTTTTGGATGAGTAATTGAAAAAATCTCTTATAAAAATGGGGCAATAAAACAATAGGCGAAGCGAAAAAGTTATCTCAAGTAAAGAACAACTAATCAACATGGTTATCAACTAAGTTTCTAAACTCGATAAAATGTAGTTTTTGAAGCAGAAGGGGTTGTATTATATTGTTTTATTCATAAAAAAGAGTACTTTTGCAAAAAACTTAAACGAAACGCTATGGCACATATATTGGATAAGTTGGATAAAAAAATTTTGCATTTTATCTCTCAAAACGCGAGAACACCATTTTTAGAAATAGCCCGCGAGTGTAATGTTTCCGGAGCAGCTATTCATCAACGGGTTCAAAAATTATTACAACAAGGGGTTATTCGTAATTCTGAATTTGTTATTGATCAATACAAAGTGGGATATCAGACATGTGCTTATATCGGGATTGTATTGAAAAATAACGTTGAATTTCAGGAAGTTGTAGATTATATAAAAGCAATTCCCGAAATTGTCGAATGTCATTATACGACTGGTAAATATGCTATGTTTATTAAAATGTATGCGCGGGACAATCGTCATCTATTAAGGTTAATATTAGATAGATTGGCAGTAATACCCGGAGTAGCAAACACCGAAACATTTCAGTTGTCATTGGAAGAAATTTTCAGGAGGCAATTGTCTATTTTTGGTGAAGATGAAGGAACAGCGACGGATAAAAATTAAAAAACGTGGTTAGTTTTAGTGAGTTTTGCCAGGTTACTCCTTTTTTCGAAAAGAAGTGGGGAAAGAAAATTGCCAGGATAATTTATAGAATGACGGCGCAGGAAAAGATTTACGCCAATAGTTTACTTGCGCAAGGAAGAACTCAAAATGATCGTGAATTTTTAGATGAAATATTTCGTCTTTTTGGGGTTAAAAACGTTGTAGAAAACCCGGAAAATATTCATTATTTCACTGATTGCAAACAATTTATTACTGTTTCAAATCACCCTTACGGAACGTATGATGGTATGGCATTGGTAAGAATGATTAGTGAGGTTCGCCCTGACATCAAAGGATTAACGAATTTTGTTTTGAGCTTTATCAAACCCATTTCAAATCATTTTATTCCCGTAAATCCATTTCAAAAATCAACTACCAATAAATCGAGTCTTCCCGGACTTCGCATTGCCCGAAAGTGGTTGGAAGAGGGTCATCCTCTTTTCTTTTTTCCTTCGGGACAAGTTTCACATATTGATAAACATCTATATATCAGAGATCGTGAATGGCAATTGTCGTCGGTAAAATTTATCCAAAAAGCAAAAGTTCCGGTTATCCCCATCTATTTTTATGGTCACAACAGTTGGTTCTTTTTGCTTGCCGGATTAATACACCCGTTGATTCGTTCTTTGCTTATTTCCTCTGAGGTTGTTAATAAAAAAGGGAAAATCATCCGGTTACGTATAGGGGAACCTATTTCGGTTGAACAGCAAAACCAGTTTAAGAATTCTAAATCATACGGAAAATTTCTTTACAACAAGACGTATGAATTGAAGGATAGTAATTCTTCAAGAAGTATATAGGTTAAAAGAAAATATTAAGAAGTTACGGGTAGGTAAGAAGTTAATATGCTTTTTTCATTTTATTGTATCTTCTAACAAGCTATTTAAGAGAGAGAATGGGGTATATATAACACTCTTTTTAGGTTAAAAAAGAAATTAAACGGGAGCCATCTTCTTGTTCTGAAATAGATACTTTTAAGGTATCATCCGGTAAAATGGTTTCGATTTTTTCAGGCCATTCAATAAAGCAATAGTTTCCGCTATAAAAATAATCCTCATACCCAAAATCGAACGCTTCTTCAATACGGTTAATGCGATAAAAATCAAAATGATAGATTGGATTTTCTCCTTTCACATCGTATTGATTGATAATCGAAAACGTTGGGCTGTTCATGTTGTCAGTTACCCCTAATTCGTTGCAAAGCGCATTGATAAGAGTGGTTTTACCTGCACCCATTGAGCCATAAAAAGCTACGACTTTGTAGGTTTGAAGAAATGGCAAAAGCGCTTTGGCTGCATCGGCCAGTTTATCGGGTGACGGTATCGTTATTTCCATGTCGATTCTTTTAAATGGCGTTTAAACATCAATTAAAAGCTCATTAAATTTCAAAGAGAGTTCATTGAATCTTCGATAATTTCAGTTAATACTTCGGTGACTGTTAATCCGGCATGAGGAATTTGTTGAGGGATGAAACTGGTAGGTGTCATACCCGGCGTTGTATTCACTTCTAATAAATTGATTTTGTCGCCATCGGTAATAATGTAATCGATGCGGACGATTCCTTTACAATTCAGGATGTTATATATTTTCGACGTCGTTTGCTGTATGGCTTGTGTGAGTTCAGCAGAAATTCGGGCTGGAGTAATTTCTTCCGATTCTCCTTTGTATTTGGCATCAAAATCGAAAAACTCATTTTTAGGAACAACCTCTGTCACAGGAAATACGACTTGTCGTTTTTGTGTTTTGAAAATGCCATTAGTCACTTCTGTACCTGCCAAGAAGCTTTCGATGATCACTTCGCCTGATTCGTTGAATGCTTTTTGAATAGCGGCATCTATTTCGTGGGATGATTTCACTTTGGTTACTCCGAAACTTGATCCACCGAGATTTGGTTTTACGAAACAAGGAAGGCCAAGTTCTGCCACAATCTTATCACTTTGAAAGGTTTCTTTGCGAGATAAACGGATAGAAGGTGCAACAGAAATGTCAAATCCCTTAAGGAAGCTATTGCAAACGAATTTGTTATAGGTCAAAGCAGAGGAAAGTACATTGCACGAAGTGTAGGGCATATCAATCATTTCGAAATAACCTTGCAAGCGACCGTCCTCTCCGGGAATTCCATGAATGGTGATATAGGCACAATCAAAATGAATTTCTTGATGGTTAAGTTGAAAAGTAAATTGATTTTTATCGATAGGTAATGTTGATCCGTCGTCCAACAAAACGTGCCAATTTTTTTTCTCAATTACTACTATGAATGGGTTATATCGTGATTTATCCATGAATGAAACAATTCCTTTGGCACTTTTTATCGATACTACCACTTCTGATTGTTCCCCTCCTGCCACGACAGCGATATTCAGTTTTGTGTCCATAATTTTGAATGATAATGGAATAGAAAGATTTTTGTGTTTGAAAAATGAGTCTACAAAGTTAATTTATTTTGTTCATCCAATAACCATGATGCAACGATGACTTTTTACTGTATTTTTGTAGCATGTTGGGTGAAAATCAATTTATAAAAAAGCTACATATATGAAGTTTACTATTTTCAGTATAGACAAACGGCATTTGCTTTTTGTAGCGGCCATTGTTTGGCTTATAGCAAGCGCCATGTTGTTTTGGAGAGGCACTGTTTATTTTGTCCCTATAAATGGATGGATGGTTGAGACAATAGTATCTTTTATTGGCGGTATTTTATTTTTCAGATTGCTCTTTGTGCGCATTTCTTCAAAACATATCTCGCGCATAATCTCGCTATCTAAAAGAAGACACTGTATTTTATCTTTTTTCAGCAAACGTTCCTATTTTCTTATGGGTTTGATGATTTCAGGAGGGCTTTTACTACGGTATAGTCATGTAGCACCTAATTATGACTTGTCTTTCTTCTATTTTTTCATGGGGATACCCCTTTTTTTATCGGCCATTCGTTTTTTTAATGCCTGGATGCATTATTCGGCGCGGAAAGAAAGTATCTAAAGTTGATATATTTGAGGGGTGCCTGAACAATATGATCGTTTTTTGCCTGTATTTCTGTCAAAAAGAGAGGCTAAATTCGATTTAACTATTATTTTTTCAAAAATCAGTTCAAAAATAGGGGGTATATAAAAAAGATACTCTATCTTTGTCGCTATAAAATTTAAATAAAGAAATGATCATGGCAAAATTACGTTTTTCCGCGTTGCAAGAGGTTGCTACTCGGACACCTATTGAGGTACAAACTCCTCCGAACCTTGCCGATTTTTACGGCATTAATGTTTTCGATAGAAAAAAAATGCAGGTCTATCTTTCAAAAGAAGCCTATACTGCCGTAGTTGAAGCAATTGAAGACGGAACGACCATAAATCGAAAAGTGGCTGATCAAGTTGCAACAGGTATGTGTAAATGGGCTAAAGAACGTGGTGCAACACATTATACCCATTGGTTTCAGCCGTTAAATGATGCTACTGCAGAAAAGCATGAGCGGATGTTTGATTTTGGCGAAAACAATGAAGTGTTGGAACGCTTTTCGGGAAAATTATTGATACAACAAGAACCGGATGCTTCTTCTTTTCCAAGCGGTGGTATTCGTAATACTTTTGAAGCTCGTGGCTATACAGCTTGGGATGTTTCGTCTCCTGCTTTTATTGTGGGTGAAACATTGTGTATCCCTACCATTTTCATTGCTTACACAGGTGAAGCGTTAGATTATAAAACTCCTTTACTTCGTGCCTTAAGTGCTGTTGATAAGGCTGCTGTTCGTGTGTGCCAGTATTTCGACAAAGACGTGAAGAAGGTTAATGCTAATTTAGGCTGGGAACAAGAATATTTTTTAATTGACAAGGCTTTATACAGTGCTCGTCCTGATTTGGCTTTGACAGGCCGCACGCTGATGGGTCATGCTTCAGCAAAAGATCAACAATTGGAAGATCATTATTTTGCATCCATTCCAACTCGCGTTATGGCATTTATGAGTGAATTGGAGTTGGAAGGTCATAAATTAGGAATTCCATTGAAAACGAGACACAACGAAGTGGCACCTAACCAATTTGAGTGTGCTCCAATTTTCGAAGAAGCCAACCTTGCCAATGATCATAATCAGATCGTAATGGATTTGATGAAACATGTGGCAGCAAAGCATAATTTTGCTATTTTACTGCACGAAAAACCATTTGCAGGCATAAACGGATCGGGAAAACATAACAACTGGTCACTGAGTACCGACACCGGAGTAAATCTTTACAGCCCCGCAAAAAATCCAAAAGGAAATTTGCTGTTCTTGTCATTCATTGTGAACACGTTGAAGGCAGTACATCAAAATCAGGATTTATTGCGTGCTTCCATTATGAGCGCAGAAAACTCGCATCGTCTTGGTGCAAATGAAGCTCCTCCTGCTATTCTATCTGTATTCTTGGGTACCTATTTGACCAATATGCTTGACAATTTAGCAGAAAAAGTGTCGGATTCGCGCATGACGCCGGAAGAAAAAACTGCTTTGAAATTAGGTATTGGTCGTATTCCTGATATCGTATTGGATAGCACAGACCGTAACAGAACTTCACCGTTTGCCTTTACCGGAAACCGGTTTGAATTCCGTGCGGTAGGTTCTTCTGCTAACTGTGGTGCTGCGATGACGGCTTTGAATGCTGTGATAGCTGACCAGTTAACAAAATTTGCTGATGAAGTAGATACTGTAATTGCATCGGGCAAAGGGAAAGACGAAGCCATTTTCCAAGTTATGAAACGGTTGATCATCGAGTCTCGTGCCATTCGTTTTGAAGGTGACGGATATTCACAAGAATGGGTAGAAGAAGCTGCAAAACGCGGTTTGACAAATATTACGTCGGCTCCTGATGCTATTAAAAAATACCTTGAAAAGGATGCAGTTAAACTGCTTACCGGGTTAGGTGTATATTCTGAAGTTGAGATCCACAGCCGTGTTGAAATTGAGTTCGAGAAGTTTACGAAAAAGATTCAGATAGAGGCACGTGTCCTTGGCGATTTGGCCATCAATCACATTGTGCCGACTGCCATTGCTTATCAAAATCGTTTGATAGAGAATATTCGTGGCATTAAGGATGTTTTCGACACACAAGAATTTGAAAAACTATCGGCTGATAGTAAGAATTTAGTGCGGGAAATCGGTGAGCATATCTTGGCAATTAAAGCCATGACTTATGAAATGGTTGAGGCTCGCAAAGTAGCTAACAGCATTGAAAATGTGGAAGAAAAAACGTTTGCTTACAGCACGACCGTTCGTCCCTATTTAGACAAAATCCGTTATCATATCGACAAATTGGAAGAAGTGATTGATGACGAAATATGGCCGTTGCCAAAATATCGTGAATTGTTATTTATGAAATAATTTCAAAGACAACTCTCTTTGCCAAACAGCGGTTGCTTCAGAGCGAAGTAGTCGCTGTTTTATTTTAAATGCAAAGATGTTTCAACGCGGAAGGGTTCAAGACGGAGATTTGCTTTTTGTCAATAGTAATTAGGTTCTCATCCACCATTTCGCTGATGGTGCGGGCTAAAGCCGGTCGTGTGACACCAAAAAGATCGGCAAGCGCTTGCTGACTTTCTGTTATGATAAATTGACCGGAGCCGGTGTTTCTCATCTTTTCTAAGAAGAAGAGCGCTAATTTGCTTTTAATAGTGCCAAATTTTAGAAACCGGATTTTGTCACTTAGGAATTGTGTGTGATCTGAAATCATGCGGAGATAGTTGTCTAACATTTTCACGTTTTCTTGCAGCAATCTGCTGAAACTCTCTTTCCCGATTGCCAGAATGGTTAACGGCGTGAGTGCAGTAATGTTGATTGGGAAAAAATTGTTGGTAGCATAAATAAATGCAGGAGCTAAAATATCAGGTGCCTTAAGAATGGCGATAGTAACCATCTTTCCCGCAGGATCTGTCATATCGCAACGCACCGAGCCATTGGTAATCATCATTAGGGCAGAACATCGATCTCCCTGCAAAGCAACAATATCTCCTTTTTCGTACGATGTAAATGACTGAAAGGGACGTAGAATTTGCTCTAAATATTCGTTTGGAGTTTCTTTGAAGAGAGGACTTTTGGAAAGGATATCAGTTGCCATAAACTTATTTTTCGTACAAATATACTGTTTTACGGCTGAAATTGAACGAAGAGAGTTCACTTTGGCCTCATTCTTGTGCACGCTAATTGAAAGAATTTATAATTATCACGCCGTTGTAATCTATGTTACAGTTTTTCTCTCACGCGACAGCCTACTTTTGCAGTCGAAATTAGCGAGCTCCTAAGAAAGGGAACTTTGCTATGCTGAAACGATTGAAATTAAATCTCTAATTTTATTTATATGTCAATGTTTTGTTATCAATGTCAAGAGGCTGCCAAGAACACCGGATGTACCATTCGTGGCGTTTGCGGGAAGACAGAAGAAGTGGCTAATCTACAGGATTTGTTGTTGTTTGTATGTAAAGGTCTTTCGTTTGTGTCGATTGAAGCACGCAAACAAGGATTCGACACCAATAATGAGGATAAGTTTATTGTGAATTCTTTGTTCTCGACCATCACGAACGCTAATTTCGATCAGAATATGTTTGTTGATGCCATTAAAAAAGGAATTTCTTTGCGTGACACGTTGAAAAGCCAACTGAAAAATGTTCATTTTGATCACGATTCCGTTAATTGGGTCGGGAAGACTATTGAAGATTTTGAAGCAAAAGATGGCGAAGTGGGGGTTTTATCAACGGATGCAAATGAAGACATTCGTTCGCTGAAACAATACGTGATTTATGGCGTCAAAGGATTGGCCGCGTATGTGGAACATGCTTTCAATCTTGGATATGAGGATGCTGCATTGTATGACTTTATTGAAGAAGCATTGGTGATGACTACACGCGAAATGAGTGTAGATGCTGTGCTTGATTGGGTATTGAAAACCGGAGAGCATGGCGTGAAGGGTATGGCTTTGTTGGATAAAGCAAACACGACCAAGTATGGGAATCCGGAAATTACCCAAGTGAAGATCGGGGTAGGGGAGAAGCCGGGTATTTTGATCAGCGGGCATGATTTGAAGGACTTGGAAGAGTTGCTGGATCAAACCGAAGGAACAGGAATTGATGTGTACACACACTCCGAAATGTTGCCGGCCAATGCTTATCCACAATTCAAAAAATATAAACATCTGGTGGGTAACTATGGTGGAGCATGGCATCAGCAACTCAAGGACTTTGAAGCATTCAATGGGCCAATTATATTTACAACGAACTGTTTGGTGCCGCCACGAAAAGATACTACCTATAACGATCGTGTTTACACGACCGGAGCAACAGGAATGCCCGAATGGAAGCATTTATCTTCTCGTTTGCCAAATGGACAAAAGGATTTCTCGGAAGTGATTGAATTAGCAAAGACTTGTCAGCCTCCAACACAACTTGAAACAGGCGAGATTACCATCGGCTTTGCACACAACCAAGTATTGCAATTGGCTGATAAAATATTGGAGGCAGTAAAATCGGGAGCGATTAAGCGAATGGTGGTTATGTCGGGTTGCGATGCCCGTCAGAAATCGCGTGAATATTATACCGAGTTTGCCCAAAACCTGCCGAAAGATACCGTTATTTTGACCTCGGGTTGTGCCAAATATCGCTACAATAAATTGAACCTTGGTGACATTAATGGCATTCCGCGTGTGCTGGATGCGGGTCAATGCAACGATTCCTATTCATGGGCAGTGGTGGCGCTGAAATTGAAAGAAGTATTGCATCTGGACGATATCAATGAGTTACCGATTGTTTTCAACATTGCATGGTATGAACAAAAGGCCATTATCGTGCATCTGGCCTTACTGTATCTTGGCATTAAAAACATGCATGTAGGCCCAACTTTACCGGCATTCTTCACACCAAACGTATTGGCAGTTGCCAAAGAAAAGTTTGGAGTAGAGACCATCACGACGGTGGAAGAAGATATGAAATTGTTTGGACTCGATTAAAAAAGAAACATTATGGCAGAAGATATATTGATTTGCACCTGTAACGAGATTTACAAGAGTGCTATCGTGAAAGCGATCAGGGAGAAAGGGCTGAAGACTGTGGAAGAAGTGGGCGACGAAACAACTGCCGGCACTGTCTGCGGTCAATGCCAAGACGATATTCAGGATATACTGAATGAGATTAACGGGGAATAATCATTCTCCATGTATGAGAGGAGCCTCTATGTTTGCAATGAAAGGCAGGCATAGAGGCTTTCTATTGCCTTTTCGTTGTCGGCCATCACGTAAAGCACGTCGCCGTCCATGATTTTGGTTGCGCCGTCGGAGAAGAAAAATTTGTTTTTACGTTCAATGAGGGCAATGACAATGGTGTTGGGTAGTTTCATGTCCACAATGGATTTCCCGATGCAGTGGAAACGGGCATCTACAGGGATGGCTTTATAAATGGATTTTGTCTCCCAGGCTTGTGCTAAATCGATTGCCGACTTTTGTTTAAGGTTCACCGGTATCGTCAGTTTCAGCCATTTTGCTACAATTGGCAGAGTGGTACCTTGTATCAGAACTGAGGTAATTGAGATAAAAAAGACTAAATTGAAGATGTCCTGTGATTTTCCAATACCGGCAATGAGAGGATAGGTGGCCAACACAATGGGAACGGCACCCCGTAAGCCTACCCACGAAACGAAAACCTTTTCGCGCATACGCATCCTGAAGAAAAACAGCGCCACGAAAACGCTTAGCGGGCGCGCTACGAGAATCAAGAAGGCTGAGATAAGTAATCCGATGCCTAAGAAGGGGATGAGCTGTTGAGGGACGATTAAAAGCCCCAGCGTGATGAACAGGATGATTTGCATTAGCCATGCCTGCCCGTCAAAATGTTTGGCGATGCTCTTTTTGTGAATAAAGTCGCTATTTCCCAAGACATAGGCAGAAAGGTAGACGGCCAGAAAGGCATTACCACCCACAAAATCGGTAAAGGAAAAGGTGAAAAGAACCAGCGTGATGAGCAACACGGCATAAAGACCTTCAAACTCCAGCTTGATCCAGTTGAAAATGCGATGCATGGCTAACCCCATGCCATAGCCTATGATACCACCCAGAATCATTTGTTTGAAAAATAAAAACACGATGACGCCGGCTGAGGCTTCTTTGTTGGCAAGCAAATAGGTGAAAGAGAAGGTTAAAAGGTAGGCCATTGGGTCGTTACTCCCACTTTCAAACTCTAACAAGGGCTTTAAGTTCCCTTTCAGACCGATGCTGCGTGAACGCAAGATGGAGAAAACAGCTGCAGCATCGGTCGATGAAACGATGGACCCTACCAAAAGCCCTTCAACAATTGACCAATGTGCCACCCAGGAGACAAAAAGTCCCACTGTGACGGCTGTCAAGATTACTCCAAGGGTGGAAAGCAAAATGCCGTGCCACACTACCGGACGAATATCCTGGCGTTTAGTTCCCAGTCCGCCTGAAAAGAGGATAAAGCTAAGGGCGATGGCTCCGATAAATTTGGCCACTTTAGGATCGTTGAAAATAATTCCTCCCGGCCCACCCTGACCTGCCAACATACCAATGAACAAAAAGAGGAGTAGGGTGGGGACTCCAAATTTGGTGGTACGACTTGCCAGAAGGCTTGCAAATAAGAGCACCGACCCTATTAACAAGATATTGTCAAGGGTTATGTTTGTGAAGTCGGAGAAAAAGTTACTTGCAAGGATTAGCATGGCGATCACTCCTCCTTTTTGAAGTTATCGACTCGCAGTATCTGATATTGAGGATGTCTGTCGAGATAAACCTGAATGAACCAACAAGCAGGAATGACCTTATATCCATTTTCCATGGCATAGTCCAGCACGTAGCCTGCTAATGCCGAGCCAATGCCAAGTCCTTCCAATGCCTTCGGCACATAAGTATGTGTGATGGTCATGATGTCATTGTTCAAGAAATAATCCACCACGGCATTTTTTCCTTCCAGCGTCAGTTCAAACCGACTTTTTGACGGATTATGTACAATCGGATAGTCCATGACCGGTATTTTTTTATCATTTCTCTTCAGGGGTTGATCCTATGCTTCTGTAAATGTTGCTCATGTTTATTTGATGGTTCTGAATGCTGTAATTTTTGCGAACCCATGCCGAAGCTTTTTGAGCTTGCTGCTTGTATGTTGTAGTGTTTGCTGTAAAATCCATAAACTGCCTGAATAACTCTTCTTCCTGTTTTGTTGGGTATAAGTTGGCATACACTCCATCGTCTGTGATTTCGCGCATCACCTCCCAATCGTTTACAAAGACAGGTACGCTGCTTGCCATAGCTTCAATTACGGCAATGCCGAAGGTGTCGTGGTCGCTGGCATAAAGAAAGGCATCTAATTGCTTCAGGATCGAAGGTACGTCTTCTCGCGAGCCAAGAAAAAATACGTCGGAGCTGAGGTTGTTTTCGGCACAAAATTGAACACATTCTTCAAAACGATCGGGTTCTACTTTGCTTTTGGCACCAACAAACAGAAAGCGAAAATCGACATTAGTTTCGTGAAGGCGTTTCAGAAAACGGCAGAGTGTCATCTGGTCTCTGCCTGGTACGAAATTGCCCACGCTACCCAGCAACATAACTTCTTTGGGAAGATGCAATTCCTGCCGGATATCGGTTACTTTTGCCTTGTCGAGTTTTACAAAGGAGATACCGTTGTATAGCGTTTGAACTTTTTTTGTCGGAAGTGAATATTGTCTTTGGTAATATGCTTTTTGGGCATTGCTTACAAATAGAATTATATCCGACCAATGTATTGCCCAGCGAAGAATGATTCGATCCGTCGTTTTGAATCCTGCATCATAGCCATGAAGCGTAAGTACCACCCGAACAGACATAAAAAGCGTGGCGATTCGGGCATAGAGAGCATCTAACGGTTGTTGGGCGTGAAGGATCGATATTTGTTGACTATGAATCAGTTTTCGCAAACGGGAAAAATATCCTACATCGAGCGGATGCTTTGGGCAAAGCTTGAATAACGGGACTTGTGATGTCCGGAAATCGTTCGATAATTGCCCTTCTTTCCGGTAGATGCCAATGAAATCGAATGGCGCTTGTGCTTTGTTCCGAAAGCAATCAAGCAGAAGTGTTTCTGTTCCGCCACGATTGAGCGAACCAAGCATATATGCGATCTTCATTAGGCAATCATTTTAGGGCAACAAACAGGTAGCTGACTAACCTTCATCTATTGCATCCAATGTTTGAGTTTTTGTTTTACTGTCGATCCTGTCTGCATGATGTGAGAATACGTTTGCAGCAAAATCAGTGGACTCCGGTAGCGAATGCGTTCCCGCATCGGTTGTTTGTCCCAATCAACTTTCTCTAATTCGTGCAAGGCGACTTTTCGGGTTCCCTCATTCAAATAGTACGGAAACAACACATAAACGCGAAGGGCATCGAGCAATGTTTTGAAATCCTCATTACGCATTTCAGCGGCATGCAGATATTCGAGGTTGAAAATGTAGTGTTCGTCAGGATGGTAAAGCTCTTTTCCTTTTACGGCTCTGTTTTTTACTTCTACGTCGTGATTGTAATAGGCTAATGGTTTGTTTAGTAAAGCCACTTTGCGCTTTAATGCGACGCGAATCCATAGATCGAAATCTTCACCCAATTTGAGGTCAGGCTTAAACCCGTTTTCTTCGAGGAAAATCTTTTTGCAAATCACGGCGGCACTTGTCCAAATCGGCATGCAAAGAGTTTTGGCATATACCTGACAATAATCAACATATCCTGCCGTGAAAGGGGATTCAACGCCAATAGGAGCTTTTATGCGTTGTCCGTTTTTCACCTGATAGTATGACGAACCATAAAGCGCTGCATCGGGAAATTGCTCGATCAGTCCTTTCATCTCGGCCAGATAGTGTTTATGCCACCAGTCGTCGGCATCCAAAAAAGCGATGTAATCGTACTTCGCAGCTTTTACTCCATTGTTGCGTGCCGTAGAAACCCCTGCATTTTCCTGATTGATAATGTGTACATGGTCTCTTACGGAAGTATTTCCTCCTTGTTGCTGCGTGCGCAGGTAATGCTCTACGATGTGCATACTGTTGTCCGTTGAGCCATCGTTTACCACGATTAATTCAAACTCGTGAAACGACTGGTTTAGCACCGACTGTATCGCTTTTTCGATATGTGCGGCTTTGTTATACAGGGGAATGATAACGGAAAACATGGCATTTGGTGCTTAATGATGAGTTTTGAAAGTATCCTTTCCTACCATTGATTATGCACAAAGATAAAGATTGTTCATTGAAATTCATTCAATCTTGCCGCTTTTTTTAGAATAGGCAAGGAGATATCATTTGTCGTAACCTTACCGTAGCCTAATCGAACACTCGTTATAACATGTCTGGATGATGAATGGAGGATGTCTGGAGGATGGTAGTTATGTGATCGGACTGTGATTGGAGAAAGTTGGACTGTAGTAAGAGAATATCGGACGATCACCGTAGAAACTTGGAGCATTGTCGTAGAATCACCGTTGTTGGTTGGACTCTTGTCGAAGGGTTTTGCGTTTTTATCGTACATTTACCGTAGATGTAGGGGTGACTTATCGAACAATTCCCGTAGAATGTAGGGGTGGTAACCAGGCACAATTGCTCAATGACAATTGAAAAAGAAGAAGAAAGATACCTGAATCTGCTGAAAAACGCAGAACACCTATATGATATTGTGATGGTATCATGTCTTGAGTTGGGCTAAAGCTATCAATGAAATAGCTTATTTTTATCCTCCAGATAAATCCGGAGGCAATTCAAAATCTGAAAGTAATTAGTGGCATTGACATTAACATTGAAAATCAACTCATTGATTCAGATGTATGAATAGGATTGGGCTTTAGCCGAAATAGTGATTTTATAAATTTGGAATCGAGCTGAGGCAAATCATTGCATAATTTGCAACAAATTCTTTAGGTCCATTTATATTCAACTACTTTATAGTTGTAGGTTGAACGATATATCATTTCACCACCGGCTTCACAAGTGGCTATTAGCTAACACTAACACTGACCGCTGGGTTACATTAAACTCTTTCTGTGTTTTTCAGTAAGCTCTACGTGGCAGAGATGGAAAAGATCGACTTGGAATTCTTTCAATAGCTTACTTTTTTCGTGTAATATGCTAACACATAACGGCGAAATAGTACTAAGCCTGCCACGCAGAGTATGGCGCAGAATAGAAAAGACGAGGAAAGCGAGATGTGTTCGGAAATGAAGCCAACGGCAATCATGCCGCTGCCCATGCCGAGATCTAACGCGGTGTAGAGTGTCGAGTTGGCCGCTCCCCGATGGGATGGTTCCGCCAAGTTGTTCACCATCGTTTGGAAAACGGGGAAAACTACGCCGTTGCCAAAGCCTATGATCATGGCGGAGGAGAAGTATCCTACCGGATTTTTTAGTAAAGCCAGCATAACAAAACCTATGATGTCGAGAACAAGACAGAACGTTAAGATACGACCCGGTCCATGTTTGTCGAACACTTTGCCTACCGTGATTCGTGAAATGGCAATGCCAATGGCGAAAATAAGGAAGAACATGGAAGTGTTTTGAACGCCAACCTCACGGCCATAAAGCGCCACGAAAGAGAGCAATCCACCATACGCCATCATCACAATTAAGAGGTTGAATGAGGAAGAAACTGCCTTTGGTTCAAAGAGATTGTGCATGCTTAGATTCAGGTTGGCAACTTTGGCTGCACTGTTCCGCGGAGATTTTACCAAATAACCACTGAGCGCTCCCAGAAAACTGATGCCTAACAAACCCCAGAACATGATCATGTAATCCCATTGACGCGCTAAAAACAGGCCGATGATCGGGCCAATGGACATGCCCAACGTGGTGGAAAGAGAATAATAGCCAATACCTTCGCCACGTTTGTTTGCGGGCATGATATCGACCGCCATTGTAGCGCCGGAGATGGTAGATACGCCCCAGCCTAAGCCTTGCGTGAAACGTAACAAGGTGATGAATGCAATGGAGACGGCGACTATATAACCTGCAAAAACAACGGTGTAGAGCAATAAGGCGGCGATGAAAATCATCTTGCGTCCGAACTTATCGAGTGCAAAACCCGAGAACGGGCGAACGGTAACGGAGGCAATGGTATAAACTGCCAGCACAATGCCTATGGCGCTGTTATCGGCATGAAGATTGACCGAAAGGTAGATGGGAAGGGTGGAGATGAGCGCGTAATAGGTGATACACAGTAAGAAATTGGAAACAGTCAGCAGTACGAAGTCTCTATTCCATATTGATTTATACATCGTTGTTTATGCTGGAATTTATGTTGTAAAGTTACGATGCTTTTTTACGAGATAGGTTGCCGGAATAAAATTGTTTTGCGATTTTTTAGCCGCGAGTGGGAGAGCGGCAGGGTTGAGAGATTGTGTAAAGTATTTGTTCTGCCACTAAGGTTCCAAGACACAATGAATGCACGAAGGTACTTCCTAACGGATCAATGCTTTTGTGAAACTTAGTGACTTTGTGTCTTAGTGGCTGAATGTCGTTTTATGAGTTAATAAAGTGAACTCATTCATGAATTCCCAAAACTTCGGAGAAGCGAAATATATGGTAGAATTCTCAAGCACCGTAGGAGCGATATTGTATTTCAAAAGATCAATACCAACGTGCCAATGATGATCAAAGAAGCTCCCAGTGCAATTTTCCATGTGATGACTTCTTGCAGGAAAATAGCTGAAAGAATGATGGCAATGGCAACGCTCATCTTGTCAAGCGGTGCTACTTGCGACACTTTACCCATTTGGAGGGCTTTGAAATAAAAAATCCATGACAAACCGGTGGCGATGCCCGAAAGTCCCAGAAATATCCAGTTTGTTTTGCTTAACAAGGGGATGCCTTCGCTTTCATTTCGTGCAAATACAATGCCCCAAGCAATCAACAGGATAAAGACGGTGCGGATCGCGGTTGCCAAATCGGATGAGATGCCGCGAATGCCTATTTTGGCAAGAATGGCCGTTAGCGCTGCAAAGAAAGCGGCTAATAAGGCAAAAAACCACCAGGTGTTGAGTCCCTTCATTCGTTTCGATGTTTGCGATGCGATGTGTTCTTTTCTTGTTCGACAAAGATAAAAAAAAGCCCTTACACTATGAAGGGCTTTTTAGTGGTTGTATTTTCAACGAATCAAAACATTATATTTTTACTGACAGTCCTATTTTGACCCACCGTCCGGGTTGAGGCAAATTGCCAAAATCGAAATAGGTTGTGTTCAATAAATTGTCAGCTTCGGCAAACAGTTGATAGGATGGTTTGTCCCACATCAATTTCAGATCGCATAACCAATAAGGTGTGAAAGCTGTTTCCTGATTGTTCGTTGCATTGAGATACGTGCCGGCACGATCGCTATAGCTTACTTGCCATGCAGCATTCAATGACTTCCAGATAGGATTCACTAATCGTATTCTAACCTCATTTCGCAGATAATCGGTTGCATATAACGAAACATACGCACTGCTGTTTTTAGTCACATTCAAGTAAGTATAATCGACGTGTACTGTTTTCAACCAGCTCAATTGCGGACGATAATCGGCGGCCAATTCAGTGCCCATCGACTGCACATTGGTCAGGTTTTGGCTATGCCAAACAGGGTTTGAAGGCAAACGCACCCAATCGATGATGCGATGTCCGTCACGTTGAAAGAAAGCAGCGCGCACTGTCCAGTTGGAAGGTGTCCATAACAGATGAATATCCGTATTGAAAGCCTCTTCGGGTTTGAGTTGTGCATTGCCGATTTGTGTAGGGCTGGTATAATACAGGTCGGTGAACGTGGGTAGTCGGTACGAGTTATGAAGCCAAAACCCAAGTGTCAGGTTTTGATTAAATGCGTAATCGACATTGCCTCCGGCATAGATATGAAATCCGAAGTCATTGTTTCCACTGCCCAAAATACCGGCTCCAAGCGTCCATTTGTTGATGTTTTTCACCTGTTTCAGCGAAAAAGAGCCATATTGCCGTAGGGCGCCTAAGGTAAAAACCTTTTTTCCGGAATAAGGATCATACACAGGTTGGGAGAGCGGCGTTCCCAGCGCATTGCTGAAAATGTGCTCTGAGCGGAAGTCGCCGGCAAGCGAAGTGGTTCCCGCAAGCCACGTGTAGGAGGCTTGAAGCGATGCCCCGAAGATGTCCGTCAAGTGATAATTTGGACTTGTGAACCACGAAGGTGCCTGATCCGGGTAACGGAAAAGGGTGAACATGTCGTGATGCCGCCGATAATATGTGTTGGCGGTGAACAGCCAGTTACGCCACTGTTTCTGATATTGAAGCGAAGCCAGCAACGTGCGTGTCTCTTCATACTGATCAGGAAAACTGGGCGAATAGAAGCTGTTAGCACCAAAGTTTTTGCTTTGTGCTCCTAATTGCATCATCCATTGTCCTGAATGGTTGGTGAGAAACCGAATGTTGGAGTAGGCGTTGAAAATTCTGAAATCGGTATTGGGAGCATAACCGCTGCTTTGAGACGTATTGGCTCCTGCGGCGACGCGCCATTTTCCACTGTTCAAATAGCCATAAGCATCGGCTTGTTGGTAGTTGTGCGCTCCCGTTGACAATTGTGCGTGCAGTGAAGTGGGGAACACCTGTCGCGTGATGATGTTGATCGCACCGCTGAAGGCAATAGAACCGGCTGTCCATGCGCCCGGGCCATAGAGAATCTCGATGCGGTCGATAAGATGAAAATCAATGGGAATGTCTAAGTTGAAGTGTCCTGTTTGAGGATCGGTGAGGTTCACTCCGTTGAGAAGAATCGCGGTTTGATCGAAAGTGCCTCCGCGAAGGCTAATGTCTGCTTGCACATTTTCTGCTCCGCGTGTCCGCAAGTCAATGCCTTGCACATAACGCAGCAGTCCTTGTAGGTTTTGTACCGCCGCTTGCGCAATTTCTTTACGCGTCAGCACTGCTACCACTTTTACCAATTGTTGTGTCGTCGGCGGTAAATCACTGTTTACCTGTACCTCTTTCAACTGAATGGCAGGATCGTTGTCTGTTGTTTGGTATGCCTGCGACAACACGGGTTGATTGCTTGCCGTCAGCATGGCCGCACCTAACACACCGATTTTGACGGTGATGTGTAAACTGTTGAACACGGCATAAGGTGCTCGCGTCCATCGTCGAAAGCAAGGTAATGCTTTCATTCTCTCCATTTTTCTCATAAACAAACTATTTAAGTGAAACAAAATAAGCTCTCATCGTAAGAGCTTCTTTATCGATCGTGTATTTGTTGCTGTCTTACTTAAAAAACAGGTACGCTACAATGATGGCTGTGATGGCGCCGGCCAGGTCGGCAAGTAACCCTGCTGAGATGGCATAACGGGTTTTGGTGATGCCGACAGAACCAAAATAGAGCGCTACAATGTAAAATGTCGTATCGGCTGCCCCTTGAAAAATACAAGAGAGATGGCCGGGGAATGAATCAGGTCCGTACGTTTTCATGGTTTCTACCATCAACGCTTTAGCGCCGCTTCCGCTCAACGGCTTCATTAACGCGTTGGGCAAGGCTGCCACAAAATCGGTATTGATGTTCATGGAATGAAACACCCACGCGATGCCATTGATCAGTATATCCATTGCCCCTGATGCACGAAAAGCTCCGATAGCTACCAACATGCCGACTAAATAAGGAATTGTTTTTAATGCCGTTTCGAATCCTTGCTTCGCGCCTTGAATAAATGCTTCGTAAACATTGATCTTTTTGATTAACCCACCGATCATAAAGGTGGCTATAATGGTGATCAATAACAAGTTTCCCACCACGCTCGATGTCATCGTCATTTGTTGAGGCGAGAGATGCGAAAACCCTACGACAATAAGTCCGATGGCTAACGAGAGGCCTCCCAACCATCCGACGACGATGCGATTCCACAAATTGAGGCGTTGACGGATGCCTACGTAGATAATGGCCGTCAGGGTCGATGCGTAGGTAGCTATCAAAATGGGCAGAAGGATGTCTGTGGGATTGGCAGCCCCTAAAATGGCGCGTTGTGCCATGATGGAGATAGGCAGCAACGTTAAGCCGGCAGTGTTCAAGGCCAAAAACATGATTTGAGCATTCGAGGCGGTCTCTTTGTTGGGATTCAGTTCTTGCAGGCTTTGCATGGCTTTCAGGCCAATGGGCGTTGCAGCATTGTCAAGCCCCAGCATATTGGCCGAAAAATTCATCACTAACTGACCTCCGGCGGGATGACCTTTCGGTATTTCGGGAAACAGTTTTTCGAAAAATGGGGCTACAAGGCGTGATAAGAAACGAATGGCGCCGGCACGTTCGCCAATATTCATCAACCCCAGCCAAAGCGTCATCACACCGGCTAAAGGCAATGCAATGTCCATGACCGAAAACTTCGCCATGTCGAACGTTGCTTTCACAACGCGCTCAAACACGGCATAGTCGCCCGTGAAAGCAAACTGAATGGCGGCGACCAAAAAGGCAATCAAGAAAAAACCGATCCAAATATAATTAAGCATAGTCAGTGGTTACTTTGCATGTGGCAGCGAAGGTGCAAAAGTAGTGTTTGTTTTTTGTTACGACAACATTCCCTTTTTTTGTGAAGATGGGATGGGTTGCTGAGGTGTCAGGTTGAGGCTCATCCAACGAGAAATCTTTTCAGTTCTTATCGTCAGCCGGGCTTCCAAAACACAGACAAAGATTTTATGCGTTTTGAACAACAAACCCAACCTGTTTCAAATCGTCCCAAAACGTGGGATATGATTTACTCACCACTTCAGGATTTGCAATAATGACAGGATGTCTCAATGATGCGATGGCAAACGCCATAGCCATGCGATGGTCATCGTAGGTGTTAATAACAGCAGGTGCCGATGGTAAAGTACGCTTTCCATTCCATACCAAAACTCCCTCTTCGGGATTACTGATCAAGTAGCCTATTTTGGCTAATTCGTTCATTAAAGCAGCAATGCGGTCTGTCTCTTTAATCATTAAACTGTGCAATCCTTCGAAATGAAAAGACAC
>DAHXOX010000184.1 GCA_027364655.1 Paludibacter sp.
ACAAAAGAGTATGCCAATAATCCCAAATGTAAATAAGCAATATCTTTTTGAGGATTGAAAACGGAAGTACCACAAGGTTTTGGATTCTCAATTTTTTATTCCTGATTCTTTTGTGCTCTTTTGTTTCCTTTTGTGGCTTAAAATTACTTCACTATCACTTTGCTGACTGTGTTTCCACAACGAACCAAATAGATACCCTGTTGTGTGGCATTAAATTCAGTGTGCAGCGTCATTTTTTCTGAATATAAAATACGACCTGTGATATCGTAAATCATTACCGGCATGTCGCTTTTGTTCTCAACCCTGATGGTATGACCTATGGCATAAACTGTGCTGTTTTTTTCGCTAAGGGTGTTGTTCAGTTGTGTATCAATGCAATGTCCGGTAATATTTAGATTTCTGATTTCCCAAGTGGAAGCTACCGTGTTGTCAGATAGATATTTAAATGCTATCCGAACATTGTTTTTCAGCATGTTGGCAGGAATGTCGATATCGCCCGAATTTACAAAAGTCCAGTTGCTTCCGGCAGGCATGGTACCAATATTTAGCTGTGTCCAGTTGCTTGCCGTAGCTTGCGATTCGTTGTAATTGTCGGTAATCCATAAGGTGTGGTTTTGTATAAGTTCGGTTGAGGAACCCGCAAAGTTTATTGCATGTTCAAAACTGAGTGAAGCCGCACTGTTGCCCGACAAATCCAGAGCCGGCGAAATAAGCCAGTCCTCGTTGGGATAAGCTGTGTTACTCTGATATCCCGACATTACTGCGCCGTATAAAGACTTCCAGCCCCAGGTTTGCGTTCCCTCTACGTTATAAATTATAAAGTTCCCCAGACTTTGGGCAAAAGTTTCGTTGAAGTAGAAATTCTTGCAGCCTGTTTGTCCGCCATCGCCTCCTGTGAAACTGAAAACAGCACTTATCGGATAATGATCGGAAGTGGTAGTCGTGTACGATGACACCACTTGAGTAGCCGCAGTTTCACGAAGTACAGTATTTGTGTAATTTGCAAAAAGCCCTTTGCTAATAATAATATTGTCGATCACAGGGCTGTTATATTGCGAATCCCACAAACCGACCGTAAGTCCCTTGTAGTTTACAGTATCGTCCATAAAATTTTTGTAGGGAGAATCAGGAGGAGAACAAGTCTTGCATTGTGTACCGATCAGATAATCATTGAAATCACCGAGAAGAATCATGTTCTTGCTATCATAGCCGCTTCCGTCGAGTAGCGATTTCAGGCTTTCGGAGGCCCCTTTACGACGCGAGTAACTTGATTCGTCGCTCATTGCTTTGGCATGAATATTTATTAGCGATACGGGGATAGTGCTTGTGCCCACCACCAGATTCAGATTGTATAAGACAGGATATCGACCACTTGACCAGTTGTATGAACTGCCCGCATCGCTCATTAGCGAGTTGCTGACCAACTGCACTTTCGCTTTTTTGTAAATAATACCTTGGTTCTGAGCGCAGTTATCGGCTGACCAGGGAACAATGCTTCCTGCCCATTCGCTACCCAGACGTTTTACAAGCGTGTCGATGGTTGCGTATATGTTGCTTGTGCCTATTTCCTGCAGCGCCACCACATCGGAGTTCATGGCTCCAATCACTTTAGCCACATTGTTTATTTGCAGGTTGTCGTCAGTAGGTCCGTTGATGTTGCAACTTAGCCATTCAGCATTCCAAGTTGTAATTTTAAACTCAGTATTTTGTGCGTTTGCAAAAACTACAAACGCAAAAATTATCAGAAGTGTAAATTTTATTCTGTTCATTTATTCAGGTATTAGTAAATTATTGTCCTTAAATGCGTGTGCAAGAAATATGCTTACAAAAAGGGGCGTAAAAATACAAATAATATTTTGATTAATTGTTCAAAAACATCAAATATCATTATAAAAATTCCATCCGAAAAGTTTTGAGCTTATCAGGTGGCAGATTTCGTGTCAACTAACCTGTGTAAGATGCTTTATGCCAGTTTTGCAGATACAGAATTCGATGCTTTCGATTTGTCGCACGAAAAGGTTAACAGATAGCCATACTACTCCCCAAAAATAGGGCCACTAGCTAAGCTAAAAGAAATGATTAAATTTGTGGTCATGAAACAGACAAGAAAGAAGTACACATCGGCATTTAAGGCCGAAGTCGCCCTTGCTGCAATTAAAGAGCGGGAGAGTTTATCAGAAATCAGTGCACGTTATGGTGTTCATCCAACGATGATTTCGAACTGGAAAAAGGAGTTTATAGCGCGTTCATCGGAAGTTTTCAGTACGGTAAGTAACAAAGTTGAATCAGATTTTGAGAAAGAACGCACGACCCTTTTTGCCAAAATAGGACAGCTGGAAATGGAGCGAGACTGGTTAAAAAAAAAGCACAAGCAGCTCTGTCTTTAGTTGAACTTCCGGTGTTATTGGCCTTACAAATGGGGGGTGCAATAAATTAAATATAAACCTATAAATGAGACAATAGATGTTGTCGCAAAATGGATTAAAATGGATACTAAGGCAAACAATGAAACTTAGTTTATTGCTCGGAAAACCTACAAATGAATTAAACATAAACAACAATAGACCTACCAATGTCCAACGAAGTTGACATATTAGAAAACGATATACGAGAGCAGTACCCTGATATATTGGAAATACTTTTGCGTGATCATACCACGCAAAATAATATTTTC
>DAHXOX010000203.1 GCA_027364655.1 Paludibacter sp.
TGAAAGCAAGGCAATCATCACATTCGGGCGAAAAATAAAGGATAAGAATCGGTTTATCTTTCGCTAAACTTTCAGACTGAAAGGTTTCACCATTTGGTTCCACGATACGAAAAGAGGGCATTTTCGCCATTTGCGCATTTACTTCGGGATGAGAGAACCATAGTAAACTCAAGGTTAGTAAAACAATAAAATGCAATTTATACTTCATACGAATAATTATTTTAAAGAGACTAAGGTAAGCACATGATAAGAGGGAAATATTGCATAATTCGGAAGAAAACTTACATCATTCACACATTTTCCCGATCACGGAGAGTATCGAATTTTATGCTTTCAGAATCAAAGATACCTATTTTAATGTGTTCACCCATGCTAACCCGATAAAAAAGTTCTATTTTTGCAAGATAAAGTATGCGTTTGATATGGCAAGCAGGAATTGCTGCATTTCTCACCGTATTGATAAAACTATCATGCGAACTCTTTTCGTGCATAACGTTTAAACTAAAATCAAATCGTATGAAAACCGGGAAAATCACAAACAGCCAGATCAGTTCGCGAATTCACGATTCAAAGAGAATGCTTCGATCAGCGTTCAAAATGGACATGATGAAAACGATCCTTATTGTATTCATTTTATTTTTTGCAACTATGACCCATGCAACCAATTGGTTTAATGTAAAAGATGACGGGGCAAAAGGAGATGGGAAGACAATCGACACACAAGCTATCAATCAGGCAATTGATAAGGCTTCGAATGCAGGAGGCGGTACTGTCTTTTTCCCGGCAGGCACTTATTTATCCTATTCAATTGAATTAAAAAACAACATTACCCTGCGGTTGGATGCGGGAGCTGTTCTGAAAGCAGCTTCACCTGAAGGCAATATCGGCTACGATGCACCGGAAGCCAATGATTTCAGCCAGTATCAGGACTTTGGCCACAGCCATTGGGAAAACAGTCTGATCTGGGGAATCGGATTACACGATATTACGATTTGTGGAGAAGGGATGATTGATGGTACAGGACTGGAACGTAAGGATTTTTCTTCTGAATATGGAGGAGACAAAGCCATTAGTTTGAAGTTGTGTCGCAATGTGATATTGAAGGATGTCAAAATGTTACGCTGCGGCCATTTTGCCTTGCTGGCTACGGGCGTAGATAACATGACGATTGATAATTTACTGATTGATACCAATCGCGACGGAATGGATGTGGATGCTTGCCGCAATGTACGTATTTCAAATTGCACGGTCAATTCACCCTTCGATGACGCTATCGTATTGAAAGCTACCTATTCATTGGGATTTTTCAGAAATACCGAGAACGTGACCATCACCAATTGTTATGTAAGTGGTTATAATCTTGGCACGGTGATGGATGGAACGTTTCAACCCTATAAACCAACTCCGGGATCTTATAGTCCCACTGGAAGAATCAAGTTGGGAACGGAGTCGAGTGGCGGCTTCCGCAACATAACGATTTCAAACTGTGTGTTTGATCATTGCTTTGGGTTGGCTTTAGAAACCGTGGATGGAGGTGATTTAGAAGATGTCGCGGTATCGAACATCGTGATGCGCGATATGTATGCTTCACCGATTTTCTTACGGTTGGGAGCGCGTATGCGCAGTCCGAAAGGAACTCCTATTGGCAAGTTACATCGTATTACAATAGATAACGTGCGAGTTTATAATGCCAATTCCAACTATGTCTGCCTTTTCAGCGGATTGCCCGACCATCCGATTGAAGATGTGAAATTAGATAATATTTCCATTTATTATCAGGGTGGAGGAACGCAACAGCAAGCCAACTTGGTTGTACCGGAAAAAGAGAATGCCTATCCAGAACCCACGATGTTTGGAGAATTACCGGCAGCGGCCTTTTATATCCGTCATGCCAATAACCTGCAAATGAATAATATTGATGTCTATTTCACGAATCCCGATGCTCGTCCGGCTATGGTTATGCAAGATGTGCATGGCATTGCATGGAATAATCTGATCGTTCATAAAGGAGCTACATCTCCGTATTTTTCAATGAAAAACGTGACAAATTTTCAAACGTTTCACTGCCGCAGCATTCAGGATACCACGATTCAACATGCAGCAGAGCGTAAGTATTGATTGTCACGTTCTAACAATGTCAATTGTTCCTTTGGAAAATTAAAGATTGGTTTGTTTTTTAAAGCCTGAAATCTCCATTACCGTCAAGAGGCATTTCTGGTCATCATTGGTTACTACGCCTTCCATATAGACCAAGCCTAACGGTTTCGAGTCGTAACCAAGCATTATTTCGCACGATTCTTTTGAACCACTGATATAAATTCTTTTGAAAAAATCATTAAATTGAGATCGAAACTCTTCAGAAACAAATAGTTTGAAGTTGCTGTTTACCAAACTAAAGCGCCTCTCGCCAAGTATGAAGGCGCCGGTAAAATTCAATTCGCAAATAGTACCGTCTGAATCGAGAATAAAATAGCCTATCGGAGCTAAATCGTACAGCATCGTGTATTTTTTAAGCGCTGTTTCGGCTGTTTCGTAAGCCTGCTTCAACTCTTCATTCTGCATTTCCAATTCAATTTGATGCACCTGCAGTTCGTGTAGAAGTTTTTTTACATCCGCTTCTCTCACGGGCTTATCTGTTTTCTTTTGTGTCTCCTTGAGATGCTCCTCAGCTTTCATGCGTAGCATGTGGGCATCGGTAAAATCAAAATCTTCGGTACTCATGGTTTCTTTATTATAGTTTCACTGCTGTACGAAAGTTCTATGAAAAATCGATTTTAATGAATCATCTTATTTTATATCAATCACTTACAAAAGCAAATCAGTCTGAATGCAGAATTTATCTTGGTTGAATAATGATTTGTCGGGTAATTTTTCGACTTTATGTACCTTGCCGTTAATACTGCATAGGTACTCGAAAGACAAATAATGGAGCAAACATATCCGTACTTTTTCACAAAAATTACTGAACCCTGTTTTATTCTTGCAATATACCCGACGAATTAACTCCAAAAGCAAGTAAACGATCATTGCCACATAGATTTGAGACTTTACAGCATTCTCGCTCGTTCCCAAGAAGGTTTTAATTTGCAGGTTCTGTTTCATAAATTTGAAAAATATCTCAATGTCCCTACATATTCCGGAGCATACCCACCCACTTTAGAATAGAAACATTTCAGTTACAAACTGAAAGTTGACCATTCAAAACCACGTTTTTCATGTCCGTTTGCCCTAAAAATAGGCTTCAAACAGGATGAAAAGACAACAAACT
>DAHXOX010000234.1 GCA_027364655.1 Paludibacter sp.
GTAACACCTGTTTGCCCGATTTGTTGATCATGTTCGGCAAACCCGGCATCGACGGCTGCACGTGAAGCTCCCACTTCGCCACCCAATACATCAGCTAATTCATACAACATTTTGAAATTATCTTTCGATCCCATTCCATAACCGCCACCAACAATGATATGCGCATTTTTGAGATTACTCTTCGATTTTTCAATATGTCGGTCAATGACATGAATCAAGAAATCGCTTTCTTGTACGTAATCTGGAACGTGTAATTTTTTGATCTTCCCTTTGTAATTAGGATCGAGAATCTCTTTTTTCATCACGCCTTCGCGCACGGTTGCCATTTGTGGACGGCATTCTGGGTTGATGATGGTGGCAACGATGTTACCGCCAAAGGCAGGACGAATCTGGTACAACAAATTATGGTACTTTTTGCCTTCTTTCTTATCTTCGTGATCGCCAATTTCGAGTGATGTGCAATCGGCGGTTAAGCCACTGAAAAGAGCGGACGAAACACGCGGGCCTAAGTCACGACCTACGCTGGTTGCTCCCATTAGTGCAATTTGTGGTTGTTCTTCTTTGAACAATTTTACCAATACGGAGGTATGGGGCATTGAGGTGTAAGGCGCCAAGCGAGGATCATCGGCAACAAAGAGCGTATCTACACCATAAGGAAAAACCTGTGCACCAACGTGATCCAATTGATGTCCGATGGCGACAGCTTCTAATTTGCATTGCAGTGAGTTAGCTAACGAGCGTGCTTTAGTGAGTAATTCCAAACTCACATCGGCCACTGTTGCTTCTTCAATTTCAAGATAGACTATTATATTGTTCATTTGCTTTTTTGTTTTGATAAATAAGTAAATTCAGAAGATGAGAAAATAAACATCAGGTAAGAGAAGTAATTTTATTTCCTAACTTCCTTTAACTTCTGATCTTCTTCTTGTTGATTACCCAATAGTGTGATTGGCTATTAACTCTTTCATAAGTTCATCAATATCAGCATCGTTTCCAACTAATTGTTTGCTTTCTTTTGCCTGAAAAACGACATTTTCAATGGCCTTTACCTTCGTTGGCGACCCTTTGAGGCCTAACCAGTTTATGTCGGTCTTAATGTCATTGACACTCCATTCGGTGATGTTGAGATATGGGCGAGCGCTAAACATGAACATATAATCATCGTTGCTTTCTTGTTTCTCGGTGATTGTTTTGGCATGGTGATATTTCATCACCAATTTGGCGTGACGCGGACGACATGCCGGTGCAGTGCCATTCACGGTTATCAACAAAGGGAATTTTCCTTGCACTGTTTCCAAGCCTCTTTCCAATCTTCGTTTCACGGTAATGGTGTCGTTGGTTACATCCATAATTTCTTCGGCATAGGTGATTTGAGGCATCCCTAATTTTTCTGCCACTTGTGGTCCAACTTGTGCTGTGTCGCCATCAATAGCTTGACGTCCGCATAAAATGACATCTACATGAGGAAGATTACGTATGGCGCAAGCCAGGGCATACGAAGTGGCCAATGTATCCGAACCTGCAAAAGCACGATCGGTCAAGAGATAACCATCATCGGCTCCACGATACAAACTTTCCCTGATAATTTCGGCTGCACGTCCCGGTCCCATAGTGATAATGGTGACAGTTGATCCCGGGAAACGATCTTTTAGTCGCAATGCTTGTTCCAAAGCATTCAAATCTTCTGGATTGTAAATAGCAGCCAATGCTGCCCGATTTACCGTCCCATCTGCTTTCATGGCATCTTTCCCTACATTGCGAGTGTCAGGTACTTGCTTTGCTAAGACTACAATTTTAAGACTCATTCGATTTGGTTTTGGTGTTAATGTATGGTTTTACATCAAGCATGTGCACTCGTCTTTTAACCGCATCATGCTGATGGTTGCTTTTGGGTTGCAAAATTAGCAAAACCCTTGCAAAACAGAAAGGGGTATGCTCGATTTCTTGTTTTACAGATTCTAAGGTACAAGTGCGATAACATAATTCAACGAGGTGTGAAATATTAAATCGATATTTACAGATTACTTTTGCTCAATAAATAGGGGAAATTCTCATTGCTTTTAATCTTTCTTTTCAATAGCACGTTGATTCGATTTCAGAAGTTATTCTCTTCTTTTGACATCTACAACTATTTGTAATTACACCTCGAAATGGGAACTTTGTGCCGAAGTTACGTATTTATTTTCATTCGAAAGCAAGATACTTATCAATCGCTACATTACCAAAATGCAATCTTACACAGGTGAAAGAATTTTTTTTGATCCATGTTTGTAATTTCGTTTCTTAACGCTACTTTTGTTCGTCTACTTCATATACGTTCGATGTACCAAACTATCGAAGAGAAACAATAACAGCTTCCCCTCTTGAATTGAGCTTATTTTCAATACAATGGCAAAAACAAAATCAGTCTATGTGTGTCAAGAATGTGGAGCAGAATCGGCCAAATGGATTGGACGATGCCCTGCATGCGGCGCATGGAATAGTTATGTAGAAGAAGTAATTCGCAAAGAAGTAGCTCAAAAAACGAATGGCTACACCTCACACGACTCTTCATCAAGCAAACCGATTCGTATTGAAACGGTTGTTTTATCGAATGAAGAACGAATGAATACGCATTCTGAAGAGTTCAATCGCGTACTTGGCGGTGGATTAGTGTCAGGATCATTAGTTTTAATCGGCGGCGAACCAGGCATCGGCAAATCTACGTTAATCTTGCAAGTGGCTTTAGCAATGGCAGACAAACGTATTTTGTACGTTTCGGGCGAAGAAAGCGTCAAACAACTTAAACTGCGTGCCGATCGTTTGGGCAAACCTCTTTCTGCATGTTTTGTAATTGCAGAGACATCATTGGAACAAATTTATGTCCACATTCAGAATGTACAACCTGAGATAGTAGTCATTGATTCCATTCAAACCATTTCTACAGAATGGGCGGAATCGTCGCCCGGAAGCATTACACAAGTGAGAGAATGCGCTGCATCTCTGCTGAAATTTGCCAAAGAGTCTGGCATTCCGGTATTATTGATTGGTCATATCACAAAAGAAGGAACCATAGCAGGCCCGAAAATATTGGAACATATTGTTGATACAGTACTACAATTTGAGGGCGATCAACACTATATGTATCGCATTTTGCGTGCCAATAAAAACCGATTTGGAAGCACAGCCGAGTTGGGAATTTTTGAAATGCAACATGACGGATTACGCGAAGTTACCAATCCATCGGAGTTACTATTATCGCAACATCACGAAGGCTTGAGCGGTGTTGCCATTGCAGCAGCCATTGAAGGGATTCGTCCGTTTTTGATTGAAGTGCAGGCATTGGTCAGCACTGCTGCTTACGGCACGCCTCAACGATCTGCTACCGGTTTTGATGTGCGTCGTATGAACATGCTGTTGGCTGTGCTTGAAAAACGTGCAGGATTTCGATTGGCTCAAAAAGATGTTTTTCTCAATATAGCGGGAGGATTGAAAGTAAACGATCCTGCTATCGATTTAGCA
Source organism: Paludibacter sp. (assembly GCA_027364655.1). Lineage (GTDB taxonomy): Bacteria > Bacteroidota > Bacteroidia > Bacteroidales > Paludibacteraceae > Microbacter. Next base: position 3,502 of record DAHXOX010000234.1, read on the forward strand.
TTCATGTCGGCTGTGCTGTCATCAAACTTAGACATGGCGATCGCTTCCGGCGTCTGCATGGCAGGCGAAGTGGGTTTATCGGGAGAAATCCGACCTGTGAATCGGCTGGATCAACGCATTATGGAAGCAGAAAAGTTAGGATTTCAGCGTATGTTGATTCCTGATTTTCATCCAAAACGTGGAGAAAAAAAGCCAACAAATATTGAAGTTATTTCCGTTCGTAAAGTGGAAGATGCGTTTCGAATCTTGTTCGGGAAATAGCAGTTTATCACGTAAACAGTTTGTCTTAAAT
>DAHXOX010000037.1 GCA_027364655.1 Paludibacter sp.
TGCTTCAGCTGAATCATTCAATGCTAAAATTAAAGCTTTTAGAGCAACTCAAAGAGGAGTAACAGACATCCCATTTTTCTTGTTCAGACTCTCAAATATCTATGCTTAAAAAACCTTCCCCACAACAATTTAATGTGATCCATCTTTAGGGATGTTTTATAGCGCTATTTTTATCTTTGGCTCTTTAATATTAGATTAAACGTACTTAGTCAAAAGTAGTAATCTTGGAACAAGCTGTTACAAAACGTGATTAAAGAAGGGTTGAAGTAGAATTTTCCTCAGTATGGGCGGATGATGCAATCCATTGCTGAATCTACTTCATCGCGCCCAACATGAGTTCATTCTCAAAAAGTCAGTACGTTAGTTTGCTGCAACTTTAGTACTCTGACCACAGGCATAAATGCCCTCTGAAGAAAATCCTTGCTTGTTGGTATTGCGAGTACCTCGGGGCAAGGCATTTTTGTTTATGTAGTAAACAAATTTGATGTGCAAATATAATATGTTTCTTCTGATATTGTATCGCGTAAAGCAAATTTGTAGCAAAAAAAATCTGTAGAGGCAACATATCAATTCGATCCATTGCCATATAACCCTATCATTGATCAATAATCCCTGATTTTATCGTGAACCATGATAGCAAACTTCTCGTTTGCAGCTTTTCAAGAAAATGTATTTCAATTCGTTATAAGCATTTGCCATATAATCACGATATAAAACCATTAGCCTTCAATAAGTATGATATTTTTTTGTACTTTTGTAGCACCTATTCATTTTCATGGATCGACTATTCACTATAAAAGCATATATTCGCTACTGCATAAAGGCCCGTCATCGTAAGGGATTTGGCATTCACTCTCCTTTTGTGTTCAATTTTCTGAACGAAGTGCTTTATGAAAAATCGAATTATTATTGCTATAAATCCATCGAAAAATTACGACAAGAATTGCTGAAGAATAAAGAACAAATTAAAGTAGAAGATTTTGGAGAAAAACATTACACGCTACGATCCATAGCTTCCATAACGAAAAAATCGGTCAAGTCTGCCAAGTATGCACAATTACTCTTTCGATTGGCCAATATGAATTCGCCAAAAACAATCCTTGAATTAGGTACCGCGTTAGGTGTCACTACTTCGTATTTGGCATCAGCAAACACAAAAGCTCACATCATTACGATTGAAGGCGACAGTCAGTTGTGTAGTTATGCTCAAACACATTTCAAGCAATTAAGAAAAACAAATATCTCTCTTCACCATGGCAAACTCGATGATCTTTTACCCGATTTGCTTGCACCAATAGATAAACTCGATTTTGTTTTTTTTGATGCAAATCACACCAAAGAAGCAACGCTGCGTTATGCGGCATGGTGCTTCCCCAAAACACATGCAGGAACAATTTTTGTCATAGATGACATTCATTGGTCAGTCTCAATGGAAGAGGCATGGCAAGTGCTCAAACAAGATAAACGGGTACGATTGGCCATTGATATTTTCGAAATGGGCATTTTGTTTTTCAATTCAGAATTAACCAAGCAAGAATATATCGTCGCATTTTGACAACAGACAAGCTATTCTCAAATTATATTTCACTTATTTACAACACATTCTTAAATGGAGCAAGCATGAATCAACGTTCAGTATAATTTTATCAAGATTCACCAAAGATGATGAAGTAAAAATCAAATCTTTCGAGTTAAAGTAAATTATGCGAGCGAGTTCCATATGTTCTTTTGAAACAAATTTTTATTGTATGAAACAAGCAAGTAAACTACCTACACCAAGAGGATGAGAATGGTTGACATGCTAGTTCCATACGACCTTTAAAAACAAATTATTCACGTATGAAACGAGCATGCATAAACAATTCGCCAATGACGATGAATGAGTAAGCGAGTTCCATATGTCCATAGTGTAAAAACTAAAACAAATTCATATGAAAATATTAGTATTAAATTGTGGCAGCTCTTCTGTCAAGTACAAACTTTTTGACATGAACACCAAAACCATTCTCGGTCAAGGAGGTGTCGAAAAGTTAGGAATGCGAGGTTCATTTTTGAAACATACGCAAGCTGACAACAACAGAGTGACACTCGAAGGCGAAATTTTAACTCATCAAAGTGCCATCGAATATATTTTAGGCGTACTCATCAGCCCTCAACATGGCGCCATCAGCTCACTGAATGAAATTGATGCAGTTGGGCATCGCTTGGTGCATGGCGGCGAAAAATTCAATGCCAGTGTTTTGATTGATGAAGAAGTAATCTCGAATATCGAAGCCTGTATCGAAATTGCACCGTTACATAATCCACCTAATTTAGCGGGCATCAATGCCATCAAAGAATTACTTCCCAATGTGCCTCAGGTAGGTGTGTTCGATACTGCTTTCCATCAAACAATGGAACCTCATGCTTATATGTATGCCATTCCTTACCCCTTATACACTAAATATGGAATTCGTCGATATGGGTTTCACGGCACTAGTCATCGGTATGTATCAAAACGCGCTTGCGAATTTTTAGGACTGGATTATGATCACGCTAAATTAATTACTTGTCATATTGGAAATGGAGCTTCCATTACAGCCATTAAAAACGGAAAATCAATAGATACCTCGATGGGATTTACGCCTGTTGAAGGATTGATGATGGGAACGCGCAGTGGCGATATCGATTTGGGCGTTGTCACCTTTTTGATGGATAAAGAGATGTTGGGAACCGAATCGGCTTCGACGCTTTTCAATAAACATAGCGGAGTATTGGGCGTTTCTGGCGTTTCGTCCGACATGCGCGACATTGACAAAGCCATCAAAGAAGGGAATGAACATGCCAAACTGGCTTTGGAAATGTATCAATATCGCATCAAGAAATACATCGGATCCTATTTAGCCGTACTGGGAGGCGCTGATGCCATCGTATTCACCGGCGGCGTGGGTGAAAATGGAAATGCAACACGCGCTGCTGCTTGCAGTGACATGGAATGGTTGGGTATTTCCATCAATCAAACAGTTAATGCAACGGTGCATGGCATTGAAAAAGTCATCAGCACTCCTGAATCAAAAATCAAAGTGGTTGTCATTCCAACGGATGAAGAATTTATGATTGCTTCGGACACGATGCAAATTATCAGTCAATAAAACATCGACTTTATGAAACATAAGTGGGGGTACGATTTTGGATTGCACTCCCACTTTTTTAAATCCGATGCTTCGAATGTCATGTTTGAGGGTTCGATTGACTTGTCAGAGTTTTTGAGAGAAAGCTCGACGTTTTACAGCTTCTTTAATACAATCTGCGCTTCGTAAGCCTGATTAATTTCATTCATAAAGGATTTAAGATCCTCATTATTGCTTGCCGGCAATTCTTCATTTGGAATATTGATGAGTTGAACAACCTGTAATGTATTCCCTTGCATCGACAGATGCGATGAAAAACTGCCAAACATTTTTTTCAAAACAACATCCGATGGTAGTTTTTCCACTTTCATCCCGTTGGGAATGGCAATGAGAATGGTATCACATTCCACATTACCTCCGCTGATAACAAAAGGATACTTGCGCTCTTCTCGCGAAAAAAGTGGATATTTGTTCTTCCGCGGATTGACGGGTACAAATAAACGCGTACCCGATTGATTGGCGTACATATCGGATGACAAGGTGTAATTCAATGTAATAGCAGGCAATGAGTCATGCTTTTCAACCACATTCATGTTTGCAATTTTCAGACTTGGCAACCTATAATCAGCTTTAATGATTTTAGATCGTTCTTCGTTATTGGCGATCTTTTCAAAGGCAATCATCTCTTCATAATGAGTCAGAGTATAGATGGAACGAACTTTTGCCTGCATCAAACCAGAGTTATCCAAATGAATGCGTACCAGTGTGTGTGTATAGCTGGCTGAATCGGGATACGTTGGTAATCGATAAATTCTGCCACCTTCGGGAGTGACCAACAATGCGTCATGTCCTGCAATTTCGCTGTGAACATATCCGAAAGGCAATTCACTGCTTGTACATTCCAACGGAATGGTGTCTTTCCCTAACGGAACAATCAGAACAACATGATTGGCTTGTCGGGGACTTGCAAATTGGGGAATAAACCGTTTGTGATTGGTACTGATAATAGTGTAATAAGAAGGAATGCCAACCACTTCCAACATGGCTCTCAAGTAGTTAGTCAACCCTTTGCAATCACCAAACCCCGTTTGACAAACCGTAGCGGCAGACATGGGCTGATAGCCGCCAATACCCAATTGAATGCTGACATAGCGCGTAGTTCGTTGCAAATACTGATACAAGCGTTTTACCTTTTCTCTATCAGATGTTGCTCCAAAGGTAATTTCTTTCACCTTTGTAATCGCCTGAGGCGGCAATTGATCTCGTTGTGCAAGCAAATCCCATGACCATTTTCCCATATCGTTCCATGTATTTAGCGACCCTGTCGATTTATCATACGAGAAATTTTCAGGTTTCAATTGCAGCCTTGGTGCTAATCTGGTGAATTTAGGCATATAAGATTCTTCGTCGATGGCTTTCAATCCTTTTAATGTCCATGAATATACCTCTTGATCTTTCACTTTTACAGAATCAGCTCGATCGGACATATTTAGTGCATGAAGTCTGATTTTTGTACCAAAGGGAGTCATCAGATGATATTCCGCATGTTGCACAGATTGCTGCAACGTTTCCATCGGAGCGAACACAGGAAATTCGATGATGCCATTTTTCCATTTCTCTTCATACTTATAGATCACCGTGAAAGGATATGTTGGTTGACTGCATTCGTAAAAGGAAATACTTTCGTCATTAGCTAATTCAGGAGAAAGAGAGGATGTATGTAAATCCGACGTTTTGATCTTACGAATTAGTTTCCCGTTTTGATCTAAAATCTCACCTGAAAATTTCTTCAATTCCCAATATTTGCCTAATCCTTCCTTAAAGTTGGCTTCATCGCTTCCTTTTTCATCTAAGATCGTCACCACGCGAGTTACCATTTCCACTGCATTTTGAGAATCGATGTATACAAAATTGGTCGATTCGAAACGAACCACCGAATAAGCATCCGTTCGCAACGAATCGGGAATTTGACTCACAGGATAGCGTTCCTTTTGAGCCGTACTTAAACATGAAATAACAAGTCCCAGAAACAGACTGATTATAGATCGTTTCATACGCTTATTTTATAAGGATTCTTTTTTCAAGACAATCTCCTGATTGTTTTTAGCAACCCAATGTGCCCAGAAATCACGTAAATAGCCATACTCTGTGACCGGATATAATATTTCATTCAAAGAAATCATGGTTGCCATTTGAAGTAGATGATCTCCTTTTTGAAGCAGATAACGATACATAGCATCATTTGCTTTAATGGTCGATTTCTCCGATTTAGGCATCTCTTCAATTTCATATCCTTTCGGTAATCTCATAGTGATGTCGGTAATATGTGTATAAGGATAATCAAACTCTACCGGCAAATCACGTTTTTCAGCTCTGAAAGGATTCGATCCAGCTTGAAAGATAGTTAACGGATTAATATATTCAATGGAGTCAGAAAGAGGATATGGTTTGAAAAAAGTATATTTCTCGATAATGGGTTGCTGCGCGCTATCCAGCCCTTGCACAGAGAAGTTGGAAATAGTAATAGAATATTTGTTTTGAAGTGCTTCAATCAATTCATCTTGATTCTTGAAATTCTTATAGTTTTCGCGAAATAAGTAAGCTGATTGATTTCTCTTCATGGTAGTTACATCAACAATCATCTTGTCATCTGCAAATTTAATTACACAAATATTATGGTCTAAACTTGGCGAAATATGCGACAAATCCACCCAGACAGATTCCTTACCTTCTGGACCGCGAACTGCACGCGCCCGATCTACTAAATACTCATCATCCAATACATTTACAGACGCATTTTTACGAGAAGCGTCCATATACAAAGTATCGTTTGGAGTGGCAACTCCAACTACAAAATAATTTATGCTGTTGATGGACGGATTTGCAATAGGCAAACGACCTTCGCTGCGACTGCTCATCACTACGGGATATGCGTCGAAGCCGGACTCTTTCAGCATATCGATCAAAATGAAATTTATTTCCGCTGAATTCCCCACCCCATCTTTAATGGCTTTTTTCAGTGACGAAGTAAATAAAGCTTCGTGTTGATTCCACTTCACTTTTGATTGAAGCATTTGATAAATCGCTACAATTTTTTCATCATTCGCCATTTTAGAAGTTGCAATGGCTTTCATTTCATCTTTGAAAAAACCCGACTGCTTCAGGTTGCCGCCAAAATCAGGATCATCCAGCAATTGTTTTTCCACATCGTCCCATGTGTATGCAAACGACTTATAGAGTTGTCCAGGAATCTGTACTCCTGATATTTCAAACGAAACAGAAGAATAATAATCGTTCATATACGAAACATAACTTTCCTTTTTTAATGCTGGCAAATTAACCGCTTTCATCAAGAGATAGTTGCAATTAGTATTTAGTGAAGAGTTCCCAATCAAAAACGTTTTACTCACGGTTTCTCTTACTGTTTCAAAGGGATAATACCCTTTTGTATTTACGTTAAAGGTAAAATAGTTAGGAATAGTGACATCGTAAATGCTTTCCACAACTGGAATAGTACGCTGAAATCTCCAAGATCGGATGGAACCATCAAAATCAGATACAACTGTGTATTTGTATTCGATCAGCGTACCTGCCTTGATATTTGGGATAGTGAATTTAACACGGAAATGTTTTCCTTCAATATTGTCATTAAAGATATACTTCTTGTCCAAACGCGTTTTCTCTACTTTGCCATTCACATAATTATAGGCATAGCCATCGATACTTTGCACCACTTCGCGTCTATTTAAGCCATAATCAGTGTAAGGAACTTCCACATTAGCATACTCTGTGCCTTCCGATTTTAATATCTTTATTTTGGCATATACATCATAATAGACCTGAACCCCTTGATTAAATTCGTAATAACTCGATCCTTTCTCATATAAAACCACGGCAACTGCACTTGTGTCTTCTGGGAAGGTTGTCATTTTAACTTCATTGTCGGTTACTTTACCAAACTTTTGTGTCTCTTTTTCAGCATGCGCAATCGTAAACATGCCACAAATCAGGATTAATAGAAAATGCTTCATGATATAAAAATTAGATGATTTATCGAATAAGATTCATGTTTTTATTGGTATTATGAGAAAACACACAAATAAAATAGTATTAGGTCATTTATGATAAGCACTTTAAACAAAACGAAAGAATGGCGATAAATATAGGTATTTTTTTGTTTCATTTTATTGCTATGATAAAATATTTATGCAATAGACAAAAAAACAGTAACGACAGTTGAGTCTTTAAAAAGTTTTGAGGAGGAAAAAATAATCGAGTAAAGTATTGAGTCCATTTTTCGGGGAAGACTCCATACTTTAGAGTTTCAGCGTAAAAAGTTTGAACCAAAAGGATCAAACAGTCAGAGGTATTAGCTTGACGTGTTGTATTCCTTGCCAGAATTTTCTATGATCCGTCTAACATTGGAATTTTTTTCAAAAAAAATTTGTATTGTAAAGTATGTAGCCTGCAATTTATATCTTATTTTTGCAGTAAACAATTTCTAAATCCTTTACACAATGCAAATCGAACCATCTCCTTCACGCTACGAAGATAAAATGCAGTATAATCGTTGTGGTAACAGCGGATTACAATTACCCAAACTATCACTTGGCCTTTGGCACAATTTCGGCGATGTGGATAACTACGACGAAGCCGTGCGCATGATTCAATTTGCTTTTGACAATGGGATTACCCATTTTGATTTAGCTAATAACTACGGACCACCGGAAGGAACAGCCGAGAAAAATTTTGGCAAAATTCTTCAACATTTTCCAGCAAATACACGCGATGAAATGATTATTTCCACCAAAGCAGGCCATCTGATGTGGCCTGGTCCTTATGGTGACGGGAGTTCCCGTAAGTATTTACTATCCAGTCTTGATCAAAGTCTACGCCGTTTGCGATTAGACTATGTCGATATTTTCTATTCACATCGATACGATCCCACTACGCCGCTGGAAGAAACCATGTCGGCACTATCCGATACCGTTCGACAAGGGAAAGCACTCTATGTGGGAATCTCTAAATATCCGGTTGACAAAACCATTGAAGCCTATAAAATACTGAAAGACAACGGAACACCCTGCTTGATTCATCAAGATCGTTACAGCATGTTATCGCGCGATGTAGAACAAGGTATTCTGCAAACAGCCTCCGAACATGGGGTTGGATTTATCGGTTTTTCACCTTTGTATCAAGGCATCTTGTCCGACAAATATTTACATGGAATACCCGAAAACTCCCGTGCCGCCAAACCAACCGGATTTTTGCAACGCAGTCAGGTATCGCCCGAAGTTGTAGAAAAAGTATCAAAACTCAATACAGTAGCGCTTAATCGAAGTCAGTCATTAGCACAAATGGCGCTTCAATGGTGTTTACGCACGCCTCAGGTTCAATCTGTTATTGTTGGAACCAGCTCATTATCGCAA